>JAMCPQ010000028.1 GCA_023379825.1 Thermoplasmatota archaeon
AAATTGACTCAATAGACTTCTGATATGATTCAATCAAAGCTTTGCAATGAGATTCCTTGCTGAATTTTCCGCATGCAAAATCCCTTGCTGATTTTCTCATGCCTCTGTAAATGTCTGTCTTCTCCCTGAGTTCTATGATGTACTGTGCAATCTGATCAATATCGGCAAAGTTTAGGGAAATAAGACCGGAATGGCCATCAGAATATTCAAGAAGCGGGAAATCCTTTGAAACTATTGTGGGAACACCAAAAGAAAGGGCTTCCAGGGCAGATATTCCGAAAGTGTCTGCAGATGCAGGGTATATGAAAAGCGAGCTCCTGCTAAGCAGTTCCAGTTTTCTGTTTTCGTTAACGTATCCAGTGATCTCAATCCTGTTCTCCAGACCTCTCTCCCTTACCTGCTTTCTCAGTAGTTCCTCGTCAGGGCCTGTTCCAGAAATTACAAAATTTATACCCTCGGACTCCGGAATCCTTGAGGCTATATCAAGAAGCCTGAAAGCCCCCTTATCTCTTGTGATCCTCCCCAGGAACTGCACTATGAACTTTTCCCCATGATTCTCTGATTCAGATAACTGTGAGAATTTTTCAGTATCTACAAAGAGGGGCAGCTCAACTGTATTGTGGATTCCAAATTCCTCCAGGTATCTCTTTGATTTGCCACTTGGAACAAAAACCTTGATACATTTTCTGTAAAGATAGAGGTTATATCTCCATGTGAAACTGAACAGTCTGCTTTTCATGGGGAGGTTGATTGACTCCTGCATTCTTACAAAATCAGTATGGAAGGTAGAGAAAATAGGTATATTCTGGTTCTTTGCGACTCTGTAGCCAAGAGTTCCTATGAATGGATCATGAATATGAATGACGTCAAACCTTTCCTCAAGGGCCTTTCTATAAAGTGCTACGGGAATTGGAAAAAATGGGACACTGTACTGTGTGTACATTGGAAGGGGGAAGCTTCTTGTTACATGCACATTTTTCTCTTTTCTGTTCCCGTTGAAAGAGAAAATATGCACCTCATGGCCCATATTCTCCAGCTCTGACTTAACATCCCTGAGGTAATGCGAGACCCCGTCTGGCGTTGGAAAGTAAGTGGAGCTGAAATAGCCTATCTTCATCCTTTCTCTGTGGTTAGCACGGAATGGTTATTTAATTATGGCTTCATGTTTTCAAAAAATAATCTGGGCCCAAACATGCACCGGAACATTAGCAGGGAACCTTAATATAGGGAAAATCTCATTTGAAAAAGTCATATTTTATTGAAGTCTCCCTCCATTCCTCAGGAGGAATGCCAAAAGTCTTGCAGATTTCAGGCACATCCTTGCCGTCCTTCAGCAATTTCCTTATTTTCTTGACAGTCTTTTTGTCAAGCTCTTTCAAAGAATTATCACCCTTGTGAAAGCATTCACATGGAAGAGATAAACTTTCACTATCTTCTTTAACTGAATTTTTCTCACAGATCACTAAAACAGTGAGTTATGTGCCGGAATAGGGCTTAGAGATCTCATATTTAATTAAGTGCAGGCATAGAATTAAATTGTGAACTTTTATCAAGATAATTGGAATGTGTTCATTATGATTCCAGGACGAATGAATTCCAGAGAGGTCAAGAGGATGATGGCCCAGATGGGCATAAAATCCACAGAAATGAACGATGTGAAGACCGTGATCCTGAAGGGAACAGACAAGGACTACATTATATCAGACGCACAGGTAACAATGATAGAGGCGCAGGGAACCAAGACTTTTCAGGTAATGGGGACAATGAAGGAGACAAAGAAAGCGGTTTCCGAAGAAGTTCTACCCTTCAGCGAGGATGACATAAAACTGGTCATGGAACAGGCCTCAGTTACAAAGGACAAAGCCATAGCAGCCCTGAAGAAGGCAGCCGGAGAACCGGCAAAAGCCATAATGGATTTAATTGAGAATGCCGGATCTTAAGGGTATTCTGGAAAGGGCCAGGCCATCCCGGGAAGAGTCAGATAATCTATCCAGGACATCGGAATACATTCTGAACAGTATAAGATCATACTGTACTTCAAATTCTATAAATGCAGAACCCCTTGTTGTTGGTTCATTTTCAAAGGGTACGAACCTCTCCGGATCCGATCTTGATATTTTTGTAGTATTCTCTAAGGATTATAGCCGGCAGGAGATGGAAAGGCTTGGTCTTAAAATAGGTCACCAATGCCTTCCAGATTCACGGGAAAAATACGCCGAACATCCTTATGTCAGTGGCACACTGAACGGGATCAAGGTAGATGTAGTACCATGCTTCCAGCATTCCTCAGATGAGAGCATAATAAGCTCGGTGGACAGAACTCCTCTTCATACAGAATTTATAAGGAAGAATCTGTCAGAGGAGCAGAAGGACGAAGTAAGGCTGCTCAAGCTTTTTCTTAAAAGTGCAGGCATATATGGTTCGGAGATCAGGGTTCAGGGTTTCTCCGGATATGTTTGTGAATTGCTCATATATCATCTGGGAACATTCGCCAGAACAGTGGAATGGCTTTCCGGCCTTAAGGAGAAGGCCACACTGGGAGACACCTCACACATCTTTTCCTCCTCTTCCCTGATAATAGTGGATCCCACTGACATAAAAAGGAATGCTGCAGCAGCAGTATCGGAGGACTCATATTACTCTTCAATTGCAGTTGCCAGGTGCTATCTTGATTCCCCGGGAGATGAATACTTCAAATTACCGGAGTATCCAGAAAGATCTCTGTACCGGGACAGGGGCACATACCTTTTTCTTATTACGGTCAGGAAACCTGATCTTGTGGACGACATCATATATTCCCAGGCGCTGAGGCTGGAAAAGATGATCAGGCAGGTCTCCTCTGATTCCGGTTTCAGGGTCTTTGGAACTCACATGATTGTAAATGGGAATATAGAAATCCTAATCGAGATAGATGTGGAATATCTTCCGGTGTTCAGAACACACATGGGCCCCCCTGTTACATCAGATAATGCTCTTGAGTTTCTGAAGAAATGGAATGAGGATGAAAGGAGGATAAGGGGCCCATATATTTCAGCTGGAAGGCTCTATGTAGAAGTGGAGAACGAGATACGTGATTTCCCCCACGTTCTGATTTCAGGGCTTTCCCGAAAAAATATAGGAAAACATCTCAACACAATGAAGGATTCAATTAAGATAGAAAGAATAAAAGAAGGGGATGAATTGAGAATTCTTGCCTACTATTATGGCCGCGGGATAAGAAGGCTACATCCCTCCTGAAAATATCTCAAGGAACTGAACATCATCCTCGGGTTGGATTATTTCATCGGCTGTGAGGGGGTACCCTCCCCGTATGCATACAAATCTCTCTTCACTAAGGCCGTTTCTCTTCATAATGTATTCAACAGTTTCCGGCTGTTTCAGTTCTATTATAACTGACTCTCTCCCAAGCACTCTTATCATGCGAACTCCACAGCCCCGGGCAGATTCGAACTGCCGTCATCGGATCCAAAGTCCGGTATGCTTGGCCACTACACCACGGGGCTTTTTATCCAAAAATTTTCAGTCATTATTTAATTTATGCCTGAATCTCTCAGCTAGAATTTTATGCAAAGTCTCAATAAAGTGGTATTGAATAGCGAAGTTAAAAATAAACTGATGCAGGCCGGAAAGATAGGCAGAGATGCTCTGGAATTCGGTAAATCTCTTGCAGAACCTGGTGCCTATCTTCTTGACATTGCAGAAGGAATAGAAAATTTCATAATAGAACAGGGTGGAAAACCTTCGTTTCCTGTGAATCTGAGTATAAACAATGAGGCTGCACATTACACCCCATATCCGGGAGACAGAAAAAAACTCTCAACGGGGGACCTTTTGAAGATTGATGTGGGGGCCCAGATAGACGGCTACCTGTCTGATAATGCGGCAACTGTGGAGGTGGGAAACACAGGCAAATATTCCGATCTTATTGATTCCACAAGGGAGGCCCTAAATCAGGCTATTAAGAAACTCCGTCCAGGAATAGCCATACGTGAGATCGGAAAGCAGATAGGTACTGTTATAGAATCACATGGATTCCACCCTGTGAAGAATCTGGGTGGTCATGGTATCAACAGGTATGATCTTCATTCAGAGGTGTTCATACCAAATTTTGACGATGGAAACGGAAAGCAGCTGAAGCCAGAGATCACCATTGCGATTGAGCCTTTTGCTTCAACTGGCCCTGGCCTTATACATAATGGTGCCGGAGGAAACATATACATCCTGGACAGTCCCAGGGTGAGGCAGGATGAGATAATTTATAAGAATTTCAACACAGTACCATTCGCCGAGAGATGGCTGGCTAAAATAATGGAAAACCATCAGAGATATCTGAAGGACATGATGAGAAGCAGGGAGGTCAGTCAGTTCCCGGTTTTGAAGGAACACAGGGGCTCAATGATCGCACAGTCAGAACACACAATAATTATAGGCTCAGACGAAATAATAGTCACCACAGCCTGAGCTTTCTGTTAATTGCTGTCTTGACTGCCTCAAAGGTATCATCCAGGCTCACCTTTGCATCAACCATACCATCCCTGCATTCAGGGATCGAAAGATAGGTCTTTCTCACAGACCTCAAGAATTCCAGTTCTTCAAACCCGGATGCAGAGTCCATTCTTCTTGATATCCTTGTCATTGCTGTCTCAGGGTCAATGTCAAGATATACGCACATCTCAGGTTGCAGTTTGATCACACTGCTCACCTGCCTCATCCATTCAAAACCTTTTTCAGGGGGACTGAATCCAGTTGAAATTATGGTGCCCTGGTATGCCAGGGATGAATACAGAAAACGATCGCACACAACAGTCTTCCCTTCATTGATCCATCTCTCTATGACCTCGGAGTGAGTTATTCGGTCAGCAGTGAATTCGAAGAAAAGCCTCATTGATGAGACATAGTCTCTCCTCCCTTCCAGATCAGGGTCACGGTGAAAGTTCTCAGTGGGCTCCTTTGTCAGAATGGCATCTATGCCTCTTCCAGCTAGGAAATCCACAAGCCTTCTGGAAATTGATGTTTTTCCTGAGCCGTCAAGACCCTCTAGAACTATGAAATGGCCTGAAGTCAATATTGATTACCATCCCAGCATGTTCAGGTTCGCAATAAATTTTACAGAAACGCCGAAGTTACATCTTCCCTGCAGATGAGACTGAGAATCTCTTTATCTTCAGGACTTATTACCTGAAAAAAGGAAATGTATGGGGAAGTTTTCAGTAAGGAGGGGCCTTGGGCCTCTTGCGAACCTCTATGTGAGAGTGGTCTCACTAACACAGCTCATCAGAACACTGGGGCGTTCCGTGGTATGGATATTCGTTCCAATTTATCTCAGTGAGGTCAGAGGAGTCCCTTTCTTTGATGTAGGTCTGATATTCTTTGCTACCGCAATGCTTTCCCTACCATTTTCACTTTATGGCGGTAACCTCATCGACAAAATAGGACGGAGGTTTGCTGCAATCATTACCCCTCCAATGATGGCCATTATCCTATTGATAGAGGGAATAGTTGTTGCAGAAAACCTCAGCATAATAATACTCATAGCAACTTTCCTTCTTTTCGAACCTATAGCAAGTGTTCAGGGCATAGTGGATAATGTAATAGTAACGGAGGAAACATCTGAAAGCGAGAGAAACGATTCCTTCAGCATCATTCGTATTGCGGCTAATATTGGTTTCTCGTTCGGGCCAGCCATTGGGGGATTTTTAGCGTTCTTCAATTTTTCCCTTGTCTTCTTTGTTCCCATGTTTATAACGCTTCTGGAATGGGCTATTTTTGTTAAATACGTGAAGAACAGAGATCACTTTTCAGTTTCCCAGGAACGCCGTCTAATAGATTTTCCCACAGGGGACAGGCTTTTCATCATAATTTCCCTGGTAATTGCAAGTTCATTCTTTGTTGCCGGACAGTGGGGCACGACCCTTACTCTTTTCTGGTCATCCGTTGACCATATAACGAACAGAGAAATTGGCCTGCTTTACACGGTGAACGGTATTGTTGTGGTCATATTTCAGGTTCCAATAAACTGGCTCTTTGTAAAGGTAAGAGATCACATCAGGATAGCCGCAGGGGTAATGATATATGCCGTTTCATTCTTCCTGCTGATTTTTTCAAGCAATTTTCTATTTCTTGTATCTGATGTTATACTCATAACCATGGCAGAAAATATCATATCACCAGTGATTTACACAGTCATAGGAAAAATGGCTCCGGAAGGCAAGAAGGGACAGTATTTCGGCGCATTCCAGCTGATAGTTAGCTTCATTCAGCCTATAGCCCCTGTCATGGGGACCTTCCTTCTGGGGCGTTTCCAGGGTGATGATATATTCATGTGGACACCCATACTGATAATAGGAATCATTGTTACGCTTCTCACTCTTAAATTCGGAGGTATTCCCTCCAATAAACCTGTGGCCGAAGAGACTAAAATATCTCCCTAGAGAAGGGGATACTTTCCTGTCAGGGGTTCAAGCACGGATTCCTCCGCAGGACCAATTCCAGCGCAGGTAAGTGTTCCCGGAAATACCTGTGTGAATCCAGCGTCATTTATGGGTTCGGTAATAATTCCCTGCTCCCTTGCCATGCCTATTAGCTGCCGGAGCTGGTCCTCCCCGTCAACCTTTATGACAATTTTCTTCTGCCCGCCGCTGATCCATTCCTTGAAGATCTTCTTGTCAGTGCGCTGGGCAGTGAGGGCACATGATACCGAAGCATGGGCAACCTGCGCAGCTATCTTGCCCTTCCCCATGTCCAGATCCCTTCTGACGGCGATGACAAGTTTAACAGGGCCTACCATGGGACATCCTTCCTCTTCATCCTGTAGCCGATAATGTTAACTGCCCTGTGCAGTGGTGGTGTAATTATGAGTATTGTCAGGATCCCTATTACGTTCCCGTAGTAGTTCATGAAGAAACCCCTTGCGAATATGTACAGAAACAGGAACGAGACAAGCGCAAATGGCCACATGTCAAGCAGAGATCCCTTTCCACCCCTGGGTATGTTTATTCTCCTCTTTATGAATGAACCCAGCACGTCTCCAGTAAGAGAGCCAAATGACATTGCAAAAAGAGCCACAGCAACCTGTTCCAAGTTAAGACCGTAAACAGGATAAGGAAGAACATGAGCAAAGTGGAAAATTGCCAGGAGAATCAGGCCTGAGCCAACTCCAATCAGTGAACCCCCGAAATAACCGCTCCATGTTTTACCATCCCCAAGTATTCTCCTGCCGTCAGGGAAATTTTTCCCGAAATCCATAGGGTAGTGACCGCCCGTGATAACTGCAGAGGGGTTGGCAATGAAAGCAGGTATGAACAGAATGAAGGCGGACACTATAAGCAGAGGGTAATCAAGCATATTCTTCAACTGCCTTCAGTATATCGGCCTTTGTAATTATTCCTTTCACCTCTCCTCCGTCAACTATGAGCACACAGCTGGAAAATTTCAGAATCGGATATACCATTGAAATGGGTGAATTTCTGTCAAGTTGCGGGGGTGTAGCTCCCATCACTTTCCTCACTATCATGGTTTTCAGACTTTCAATAGTAGAACCTTTCAGAAGCATTTCATTGATGTCGGATTCCGAAACAGATCCAATCAGCTTTCCATCCATTGTGAGCACAGGCAACTGGGAAATGCCATGGTTTCTCATCTTGTCCAGTGCGGAGATTATAGAATCCGACGGAGAGCAGGTTATGAGGTTCGTGCTCATAATCCTCTCAGCAACCAGATCAATGGTGTTAACCTTCTGGCTGGCTCTGTTTAGATAATCAAAGATCTTTCTGACCTTCTCATATGTTGGGTTGAGGTCACCCTTTTCAAGCCTTGCAATATATGACTGGCTCACACCACTCACATGGGCAAGATCTTTCTGGCTTATTCCCAGTGTTTTCCTCATCTTTCTGAGTTCCTCTATGGATGGGAGCATGCTGAAGTTATTACCACAGATTATATAACCTATTACTGTTTATTACTGGAAATTTTTGTTTACACCCTTTCAGAGGGGCTATTTTAAAAACCTTCCTGATTGTTAATTTTAAACAAAGAGGCAGTAAAAATGCATTTTTCCTTATTGTAAAGTTCAGGAATATCAACTATTTATACAATGCTGGGATTCAAGAAAATTGCTTCCAGATAATAGCTTTCTGATAAAGAACCGCAGGATAATGGCTCCTGTACTTTCAATTCTAATTGCAGTCCTCATAGTCTACCTCTCATTTTACATAAGTGAGATAATAGTCTTTGTAATACCAGTGGAAACTTTCTTCGTATTTCATTATCTCAGGGTATACAAGTTAACAACAAGGCTGCTGGCAGGAGTTGTTATATTCATTGTTGCAGGCCTTGCCTTTTCAGCTTTCTATGCCAACGACGCATATCATTCCCAGCCTACTTACAGCGAAACAGTAACTCCATACAATCTGACATACATATCAAATGTTACTCCATTTTCACACTCTGGCCCAGGGCAGACTTATCTTTTCACGGTTCGTGTGTATGATGGTAACTCCACATATTATCCAGTATACAATACCTCTGAGGTGAATGTACTGGGGCCAAACGGTTATCTTAAGACAATTGACTTCAGTCAAATGAATGAGACAGCATATGCAAATCATTCTGCCCAGTTCACATTCACACTGTCCAACCTCAAGTCAGGGGTATACGATTACAACTACTCGGTGGTTTTAAATGGAACAAGAGTTAACATGTTCAGCGGCAATTATTTCAGTGGACCTATAAATACAGGAGTTCCAGAGCTCTTCGTGGATGTAATTCCCACTTACACTATATCATACCTTGTCTATTTTGAGCTCATATTCGCTGTAGGCGTCTTCATTGGCAGGAGTATAGGAAATTCAAGGAGAAGACTTGAGCCGCCAAAGAATCAGACACCTCCTCAGGGGCAGAAGTGATCAGTCGTTCCAGACCGATTTAATCTGGTTCTGGAAGCTCTTACTTTCAAAATGCTCTGAGGTCAGATTTCTCAAAAGATTTGGAATTCTCTCACCAAGGGCCAGGATTCTCTGGCCGTCAGGAGGAACATTAATCTCTGTTCGCAGGAATATAGAAGCAATATTTCCTGCGATTCCACTTGCAGATGGTTCAGAATGTGCATTAATCCCGCCTCTGAGAATACCAAGAAGGTAAATCATGTCATTCTTCAGTGCCGGCTCATCGTCCAGATAGATCAGATTTTCTGAAATTTCTTTTCCAGGACTGACAGTTCTTCCTGACATTTTCCTTATCAGAAGAGACAGGAGTGAGAACTGGAACATGTCAACACCGTCCGGAAGCTCAGGCACAGTGAAATCAGAATCCAGGAAAGATTCCTCAGCTCCGTCAAGAAAGTTCATGAACTTTCCAAGGGTGGAAAAATATCCGGAAAATATTTTATCAGTCATTCTTGAAGGTTCCTTTATCTCTTCCATTGCTGATGAAAATGAAAGATCACGGACATGGTGCCAGAAAAGAAGTGATCTGTTTCTCATAAGAAGCAAAGAATTATTTATTATCCTGGAGGTCAGAATGCTCTTCTCTGCATTTTCAGTAACCTCACCTCTTTTACCCAGGATGTCGTATATCCTGGCTTTTGAGTGATAGGCAGATGCCCTTAGGGTTGTGTCACCTGTAATATAAGTATTGTCAATTAGCCTGTCAAGAACATCAATTGCCTCTAAATATCTGCCTTTGCTGGAATATAGAACAGAAAGGTTGTTCAGGTTTCTTGACAGCTGAAGCCATATACCGAGGCTCCGGTTGATCGAAGCGGATTCGAGATAGCATTCCTCAGCTCCAGTATCATCCCCTTTGATGAGGAAAAGGTTTCCTTTCAGTGTCAGGGCCCTGGCCCTGAGTTCCTCATCAGAACTTTTCAAAGCAATATCTATTGCCTTTTTCAGGCCGCTCTCTGTGTTTTCATAATCTGCAAGATTGAAACTTGCCTCTGCAATCAGAAGATTGAGGAATCCTGAAGCTGCTTCTTCAATCTTTTCCTTTTCAGAAAATGATTCCAGTATGTCAATGGACTTCCTGTAATTCCCCAGAGACTGGTAAATGGATGCCAGTGTCAGGGTAACTCCTGCCGGGTCTATGTCGTATCCGGAGCATGTCTCATAGCATTTCCTGGCTTTTTCAAGATCGTCAGAGTTGTATATGGCATTGCACCTGATCAGGGACAGAATGTTTTTTGCCTCAGTGTCCTCCAGGTGGTCCTGCACTCTCTTTACAAAATTAAGTATAGATTGAGTGTTAGTGAATTTCCTCACAAATGTTCTCCATTCATTTCGGATAAGAATGGAAATTCCCTGGTAATCTCCAGAGGCTTCAAGAATCTGGATTCTGTTCTCAACAGGAAGGGTGTCGAACTTCTTGGACTTCAGGGACAGCCGAAGGGCCTCCTGCAATATCTCTTGAGATATTGCACCCTTGAAATATGGATTTATGAACCGGCTGGTCATCCCGAATTTGGAATAAAGCCGGAGAACCAGCCCCATATTTTCCAGTTCTGAACAAACTTTTAAAGTATCCTGAGCACTCAGTGACAGCAGATCTCCTAAAACATCCGGATCAAGGCTGATCTGCAGGAAAGAAAGCAATGACACAGTAAGTTTTCCATTTCTGTCAAGAGAATTTATTATTCCATTGAGAAACTGGCTTATCTCAGTGGGGACAACGAGGAAACGGTATATCCTGTAATCAATATCACCATTATTCATTATTACTCCGCGGAACCTGTAATATCTTAGTATGTAGTCAAGTATGGCAAAGTTCGCATCAGAAAGCCTGTAAACATCATTGAGGAAATCCTCCGGAAACCTGTATGATGATAGCACAAACCTGAAATCCTCAGGTTGTGGCTTTGATAGATTGAACACAGTAGCAAGCCCCTCTCCGGTGGCAACATCAAGGAAGTTTTCGAAGTCTCCATTTCTGGATTCGGAATCCGTTGCACCGGAGCATACTATTGAAATTCCATATTCCCTGGAGCTCTTCATAAAATAGGTTAGCAGAAATCTGGTTGGATCTGAAAGGAGATTGATGTTGCTGAAGAAAAGAAAAACTCTTCTGTCACCACTGAAGTATTCTCTCATAAGGGTGAGTATCTCATTGAGCTCTCTTACTTTGTTTACGCCCGTTATGGAATCAAGAATCTGGTTGAAGGGCTCATATTTCTCTATTTCCTGGTTGGATTCGGTGAGGCCTTCATAAACTTCAGAGCCCCAGTTCCTAAGGTTTCCTGCCAGTATTCTAAGCAGTTCCTTCTGTCCCCATCCCTGTCTGCCCAACAGAAGCACATTTCCCGCATTACCTCCAGACAGCAGAAGTTCCTCAATGCTGTCCGAAAGGATTTTCAATTTGGGATCTCCTTTCATTCAATTGGCCCTAACCATTTGGGCATAAAAATTATTTCACTGCTAAAAAACCCTGAAAATCAATCCGAAAGGCAAAAACAGGGAATGAAGGGATAAATATTTCGCTACCGATCTAAGATATTCAATGAAAACATTTATCTTATGATTGTATATATTTTATGTGATAAACAATGGCGAGCTATCATTTCAAATGCAAGGATATTGGGATGAGCTGTGACTATCATGTCTCAGCCAAGAAACCGGATGATCTTATTCCACAGATTGCGCAGCATGCCAAGGATGCCCACTCAATAGACGAGGTAAGTGACGATCTAAAGCAGAAGATAAACAGTGCAATAAAGAAGAAAATATTCTGACGTTCCCACTTTAAGGACTAATATTTTTACATAAATCTATATATATTTTCATCATTCTATATTGTGGCATCCTACGTCAGGAAAATTCAGGTGACGGGTGGCTCAACCTATATTGTGTCTCTGCCATCCAAGTGGGTGAGGCAGGCTGGTATTGGAAAGGGCGATAATGTCAAGATTGACGAAAGCGAAACTTCTCTGGTAATAAGCAAGGGAGATCAGAAACCCAAGGAGGTTGTCAAGTCCCTCACACTGAAGAGCGCCATCGATCGCGAACTTCTCCTTAGGGCACTTACATCAATTTACATCTCCAATTTTGATACACTGACAATAAAGAGCCAGAACTACATGAACCAGCAGATGAGGGATACAATAAAGCATTTCACCAGGCTTGTTATGGGAATAGAGATTTTTGAGGAATCATCAAAGACTGTTGTTCTGCAGAATGTTCTTGACTTCAACTCTTTCCCTGTTCCAACAGCAGTAAGGCGGATGGCACTAAATGTGAAGGCAATGCTTGAGGATACCATGAACGGTATCGCCAGTGACGACTCATCACTTCTTGAGAATGTCATAAATAGAGATGATGAGGTGGACAGGTATCAGCTCTATGTTTACAGAGAGGCAAGCAGCGGGGAGGAGACTGATAACGATACCATATATTACCTAATTTTCTCAAGAATTCTGGAGAGAATAGCAGATCATTCAGTGAACATATGCAAGATATGGATCAACCGTCCGGATAAGGAAATCAAGGCCAGGGATGAGATTGTTTCATTTCTGGATCTGTCTCTGAGCATGTATAACAGCGCTGTGGAGGGTTTCTATTCTTCCAGATTTGAGAGGCTGAATGAAATAATATCAGGTAAGGGCGTGGTGAACAGGGCTAAGGAGAACATAGTAAAGGGTTCCGGGAACCAGAGTTCCTCTTTCGTGGCACTAAGCTGCGCAGAAGAATGCTCAAGAATAGGACTGTATGCCACAGACATAGCGGAACTTGCCATGGACCTCATTCTCAACAAGAACCCGGACAATACCATTTGATCCTTTCAGAGGTCACCATCCTCAAACGACGGTTTTTCCGGGTTACCAGACACATAGACCGAAGGGTGGAGAAGATCATGGTTCAATATGAGAAGAGACCTCTTTCTGATCGCCCTCTTCAGAATAAGCTTCTTCATTTTCAGAGACTGAAAAGGGTGGCTGTCTATTGCAGTGATATAGTTTGGTCTGAGGTAAAATGATGTCGGAAACAGGTCACCTGGATAAATTATCTCCCGGCCTCCGGAGGCAAGAACTATGGCCTCATGGCCCGGAGAATGACCGCCTGTCCTGATAACACTGATCCATCCGTTAATTCTTCTGTTTCCATCAACCCTTATTTTCTGAAGCCTTCTGGCATATGTCCCCTGATGAATGTAGTTGCCTCTGGTTATCTCATTTGGGTGGCTGTATCCGGTGAACTCATCTCTCTGCGCCACTATTGCGGCATTCCTGAAGAGTGGTTTACCATTCTCAATCTGAAGTGTTCTTCCGGAATGGTCAAAGTGAAGGTGCGAATGAACTGCCAGCCTCACCTCCTCGGGTCTGGTGAATTTTTCGACATCTCTTAGATAATCTCTGTTGGGTTTGATCTCGAATATATTTCTGAACTTTTCATTGTGAACATCACCCAGACCTCCATCAATAAGGGCAGATATCTCACCGTCACTGGCAACAAGTGTATTGACGCCCAGTGTTACTCTACCTGCCCCGTTAAGGGTGTACTCTCTGGACCAGATTGGCTTTGGGACAATACCAAAGGCTGCTCCCGGATCAAGGCTGAATGTGCCGTCCCTGACAATATTCACTTCAATTCTGCCTATGATCAAGAGAATCCCTCATTTTCCATATGCCTTTCCAACCTCCCTTATATATTCAAGAGCTTCAACAGATTCAAGATTTGAAACATCCCCGGTCTCTGTATTAAGAAATGCTGCTTTGACAACCCTCCTGACAATCTTCCCGTTCCTTGTTTTAGGTATTTCAGGCACCCATATCACATATCCTGGCAGAAAGGGTTTTCCCACTCCGTTCTCTATTGCAGCCATTATTCCATCCACCGTTTTCTGAGAATTTTCTCCACTGAAGAAAATGGCCAGTGATTCCCCTTTAACCGGATCGCTGATTCCAACAGCTGCTGCCTCATTCACCCCTTCTACAGTGAGAACTTCATTCTCCACTTCTCCAGGTCCAAGCCTCTTTCCGGCGATCTTCAGGACGTCATCTGCCCTTCCATTGAGGAAGAAATATCCCTCCCTGTCCATAATGGCCCAGTCCCCCTGAACCCATGCACCGGGGAACCTCATCCAGTAAGTTGAGATATACTGTTCAGGTTTTTTCCAGATTCCCCTTGTCATTGAAGGGGTATGACCCTCAGCCACCAGATATCCAACCTCATCAAAAACCCTGTCCCCGTTCTCATTAAAGACAGAAGCCCTCATTCCAAGGCCCCTGTAAAGGCATCTAGGCATAAGTGGGATTGCAGGTGTCGATGCCAGAAAACATCCTATAATGTCAGTACCGCCGGACACATTGCAGATTGGAATCTTCGAATTACCAATCTTTTCAAATAGCCATATCCAGGATTCCTCGTCCCATGGTTCTCCTGTTGAGCCGAAAATACGAACTGTTTCAAGAGGTTTTCCTGAAGATCTTGCTCTCAGTGAGCGGACAAAGGTAGGGGATAGCCCCAGTATAGTCACATTCCCAATCTTCATGGCCTCCCAGAATCTGTCCCATGTTGGATAATCCAGAGATCCATTGTAGAGAAAAACAGTTGCTCCAAGGCAGTTCCCGCCTATTATGTACCAGGGCCCCATCATCCATCCCAGGTCAGATATCCAGTATATGGTATCTTCACTGGTACAGTCCATGTAATATTTTACTTCCTTGGTTATGTTCACAATCGAACCGCCATGAGTATGAACTGTACCCTTCGGTGTTCCGGTTGTGCCGGAGGTATATAGCATGATTGCCGGATCTTCGCTGTCTGTCATCGCAGACTGCAGATAATCCCCACTGCTTACAAGATCCTCAAAAAACAGTGCCCCTTCAGGTCTATCCTTTCCGCTTACGATCAGCCTGATTCCATCAATGCCGGAAAGGTTTTCAGCCATATTCACCATCTTTCCCCTTCTTGTATATGTTCTTGTGGTGAACACGAACCTGATTCCTGCATCATTGATCCTGGTTTTCAAAGCTTCCCTGCCATAACCAGAGAACATGGGGACGGCCACAGCGCCAACTCTCATGATTGCGTAAAGGGCAATGACAGCTTCCGGGATAGACGGCATGTATATGCCCACTCTCTCCCCCTTTGTAATTCCAAGTTTCAGGAGTGATCCGGCAAGCTTTCCGGTCTTTACGTCCATTTCCTCGTAGGTGAGTGTGGAAGTTTGACCGGACTCATCCATATATCTGAGGGCAGTATCCCTGCTCTTCTTTCTTTTTTCAATACAGTTGTATGTAATGTTTACAGACCCTCCAACGAACCATCTGGTCCAGGGAACACCCTGACTGGAATCAAACAGAGTTTCATAGGGTCTGAAGAATTCAATTCCGGTGTCGGCAATGACTGCTGGCCAGAACCACTGTGGATCGGAATCAGCCCTGTCATAGAGTTCCTTTCTGTCTGAAATCCCATTCTTAATGGCAAATTTCATGAGATTTGTTTTCTGGGGCTGAGGAGGAATGTAAACGAACTTCTGCATGTATTAGAAATGCAATACATTCAATTAAATTATTTCAGTAACAGTGCAAGTCGAGGAAGACAGAGCGTTTAATGGTAAATAAATTAAGGTCAGTGCATTTAGCCATGTTGCTTGAATGGCAGTATCTATGAAAGGGAGCTGGCCGGTATTCTCTCGGGAAACTCCAAGGTGATAGAGAAATTTTCCAAAAAGATGGATGAAACTTCCAGAATGGTTCTCTCAACAATGGTTGAGAATCCCTTCTATGTGTCAAGAACCGCCGGTTCCTTCGGAGCAGATCTTGTTGCAATGAGGCATGATCTCTCACTGATCATTGAGGTTAAGTCTTCCATAGGAGATGTTCTCTCCTTCGCCGAAGCATCAGGACAGCGGCAGGATCAGGCAATAAGGCTCCAGGAGCTGTGCAGGAGGGCCGGTTTATTCGTGACCTATGCATACAGGCTCAAGAGTGTTTCAGGAGACCCATGGATGCTTTTTGCCATAGACTCTGAACCTCATGGAAGTGCCAGGATTATCTTCGAAAGGATGCCAAAGGTAGGAACAACAAAAAAGGGTAATTTTCAATTGAAATGGTCAGAGGGATTCCCTCTTGTAAGGTTTATAAGTTACATCAATCAAAAAATTTAATGGGAAGCCCTGATAGCTTTTTCAAGGCACTCCATTGACATGTCAATCTCCTCTGAGCTCACGTTAAGTGGAGGAATTATCCTGATTGCGCTGAGGCCCGTGGACAGAAGTATAAGGCCGTTTTCGAGTGATTTGAGCTCCACTCTGTCTCTGAGTTTTGCATTTGGCTCTCTTGTTTTTCTGTCTTTTACGAAATCAAGTGCAAGCATCAGCCCCATTCCTCTTACGTCTCCAATGGACTCATCCTTTTCAGCAAGTTCATTCAATCTTCTCTTGAAATACTCGCCCTGTTTTGTGGCATTCTCGAGGAGCTTCTCCTCCCTTATTGTGTTGACTGTGGCAACACATGCAGCACTGGCAAGAGCATTTCCTCCAAATGTGTTTGAATGCAGGCTGGGTTCTGAGAAGTCAAGACGTGAATTGACGATAACACCACCCATGGGTATCCCGGAGGCTATAGCCTTGGCAACGCTTATGACTTCAGGTTCAACCCCGAAGTGTTCTGAGGCAAAGAACTTTCCAGTTCTTCCGAAACCTGTCTGAACCTCATCCATAACCACAAGAACATTGTTCTCGTCAGCAAGTTTTCTCAGCTTTTTATGGAAATTCTTTGGAGGTACTATATAACCACCCTCTCCCTGAATAGGCTCAACAACAAAGGCTGCAAGGTTATCAGCCGGAACATAGGTTTTGAGCATGTATCTGTCTATGAAATCAATAACTCTGTTCTCCAGTTCTTCCGGTTCTTCATATCCATCTATACCAAATGGATTCCTGTATGGGTTAGGATAGGGGGCGTGCTCCACTCCGGGCATTGTGGGGAAGAATCCTTTTCTCTGTATCGGTTTGGAAGCTGTCAGAGAGAGAGAACCCTGCGATCTTCCATGAAATCCGCCGATGAAAGAGATAAACTGCTGTTTCTTTGTGAAAGCCTTGGAGATCTTTATTGCCGCTTCGTTGGCTTCAGTACCGCTGTTTGCAAAAAAGACCTTCTTAGAAAACTTTCCCGGGGCTACTTCAGTGAGAGCTCTGGCTGCCTTTACCTGCTCCTCATAATAGAAATCTGTACCTGCAAAATGCCACAACTTATCAAGCTGCTCCTCTACAGCTTTCTTGACCTTTGGATGAATATGCCCAAGGTTATTCACGCTGATTCCCGTCGAGAAATCAAGATAAACGTTTCCGTCCACATCCTCCAGGAAAGAACCATAGCCGCGTTTTGCCACAATTGGCAGAGACTTTGTTGAAGTAACGAGGTACTTCTCATCCATTTCAATAATTCTCTTTGCTTCTGGACCTGGCGGTGTGACATTGATTTTAACTCTTTTTTCCTCATTTTTCTGGTTTTTCAGCATATTTATCAATATATTATTGGGACCACTAATATATATCTTAGTGAATCAAATCGAACGTGAATTACGAAACACGTAAAGTAGTGATAAACAGAATTCGAGGGAGGAATTAAGATAAAACTTTACAAATATTAAGGCATAGGGGTTTGCTAATGTCAGATAAGAACAAAGGTCTCATTGGAAAAATTCTCGGGCTGATAATACTGATGGCATCAGTCCTTTTCCTCCTCTATCTTGTTTCATCTGTCTTTCATGTTATTCCTATCAGGTTCACAACATATGTCAATGCAATCTTCATTGCCATCATTGTATATGTAATAATCCGAATAATACTGAGTTTCCTGAACCGCTATCTTAGAAAATACATGGACGAAAGGAAAGTCCATCCCATAATGCTCCTCGTTTCCATGCTGGCTTACTTTATTCTGGGAGTTGTGGTTCTTGCAGCACTGGGAGTGGATGTTTCATCCCTTATACTTGGGGGTTCACTGATTTCTGTGGTACTTGGACTTGCATCTTCCACAGTTCTGGCAAATCAGTTCGCAGGAATTCTTTTTGTTGTGGTAAGGCCGTTCAGTGTTGGAGACCTTGTGACAATGAATATGTGGCAGTATGGTGGAGCATTTCCAACCCTGTTTCCAAAGTATTTCTCTGTTGACAGGATTGAGGCGACTGCCTATACAGGAACTGTTGTGGACATAACCATAAATTACACCATTCTCGACTTGGCAAGCGGTGACCGGGTAAAGATACCAAATGGAATCCTGGTACAGGGCGCCATAATAATCAGGAAACCAGGTATTGTGGTTAAGGCAAGATATGAAGTACCCAAATTTATACAATTTGAGAAACTTCTCCCTCTGGTGGAGGAGCAGGTCAAATCTGTCGATCAGTTCATGGGTGGCCTCTCCGTAACTGTGGATGAAACAACCCTGAACACCTATATACTGATGATATCTGCCAAATTCAACACTCTCGATTCTGACAGCAAGAGGGGAGAGATATTCATAAGGCTCATGAATCTCATAGAGCCCATGAAATCAGGCCACTAATTTCATTCCATGGTATTCAGCCTACATATACCTATGGGAACAACAAGAATTTCCTCCTTGCCGTTTTCATCTCTGGATATTATATAAGTTCCCTGATCCACACCTTTAAGGATTCCCTCAATTCTAAGCCTTGGTGCAAGAGTCTCCTGCCCCTGGTTCAGGATCATGATGCCTATTTTCTTGCCTATCAGATCATTGAGGATCATTGTTTCAATAATGGGATAAATCTTATAGTCTTTCTCTTTGACAGCAATTTTAAGCCAAAGTGAGGGGGGGAGATCTCATCAACCATGTGGTTCAGCATAATGTTCATAGGGAAGGATCAGCAATTCAGCTCACTATGAAGTGAATATATTTTAAATCCCCTGGATATGTAGAATGAAATGGATGAAGCTTCACTTATTCAAAAGTGCATAAAATACTACAGGGATGAGCTTACTGACGAGCTTTTTTACATCCGGCTTTCCGAAAGGATAAGTGATAAATGGCTTGCTGAAAACCTGGCAAGATTATCAAAGATTGAGAAAAAGCACTCCAGTTTCTGGAAAGGTCTGCTTGAAAATAAAGGCATCAGGACAGAGTCAATAAAACCCCGGAAGCTGAAAGTGTCCTTTATGGTATTCCTGAGCCGGATAATAGGCACCCCACTTACAGTGAAGCTTCTGGAAAACGGCGAGGTTGAGTCTGTTGCCTCATACAGGGATTTCTCCGCCTCGTACTCAAACAGGCCGGAGATTGGAAATATAATTGAAGGAATCATAAAAGATGAAGTGGAGCACGAAAGTGTGTTCAGTTCAGCCATAGACAAGAGCAGAAACTTAATTGAGAGAAACAGGTCAGTCATATACGGAATAAGTGATGGCCTTGTTGAAGTCCTGGCAACTCTGGCCGGGTTATCGGCAATAATATCGGTACACAGTATTGTGGCCCTTGGCGGAACAGTTGTTGCTGTCAGCGGTATGGTAAGCATGAGTGTTGGCGCATACCTTTCAAAGAACTCTGAATCGCAGCTTAGAATATCAGAAGAAAGGAAAAGGGCAATACTCAGGAACGAGGATGCACAGGAGGGTAAGATAAAGAAATACAAGAACGAGGCTCTGTCAACTGGGTTGAATACAGGGGCCTTTTATATCGTGGGTGCAGCCATACCAATACTCCCCTTTGTATTCCTACCCAATCTTCCTGCGCTCATAACATCCATCATTCTTGTTGCGTTCACACAGGCTATTTCAAATGGAATAGTTGCATTATCTGTAGGTCAGCCGGTTGCAAGGGAATCAATAAAGTCCGCATCACTTGCTCTTCTTGCAACTCTAGCATCCTTTCTGGTAGGGCAGGCGTTTCACATCTTCCTTCATATAAGCGTGCTTTGATAGAATTCTTCAGAAAAGACGGCTCTGCCTGTTTCCATATCCTGGAGAACCAAAATCTATTTCCTGAAGGCCCAGTTTTGGCCTGAGCAGATTAATTGTTCCAGGAGCGAAACCCTGAAAGTGGTTGTTGGCAAAAGCAAAGACATGATCATATTCGCCCATAAGTTGCCTGAGCCTGAAACTCCACTCCTCCAGCTCTGAATCCCGTTGAATGATAATCTTGCCAAACTGGGACTCATTCAGGCTGCGATCACCAACAAGCCTCAGATAAAGTATATTGGATGTAATGACAAAATGCCTCTTTACAAATGGAACATCAGACCAGGCCAGTATAATGTTATTCCTTTCTAGGAGGGAAAAGACCTCATCATTGAACCATGACTCGTCCCGGAATTCAATCGCAAAATCCAGATCATCAGGCAGACCCTCAGCAAAATGTCTAAGCAAACCCAGATCTATGAACTTCAGTGAGGGGGGCATCTGTATCAGTATGGGGCCAAGTTTGTTGTCTAGATGCCTTATGCGCTCCAGGAATGATTCTATCTCTCCTTCGGCTGAATTCAGCCGCAGATCATGTGTGATCCTCCGGAACATCTTAGGGCAGAACTTGAAATTTTCCGGAGTCTGTTGTTTCCATTTCAGTATGGTTCTTTCCTCGGGTATGTTATAAAACGTTGAATCAATCTCAACTGCATCAAACAGGCGGGAATAATACTCCAGATACCTGTCAGGCTTCATGTTCTTGGGGTAGAAAGGACCGGCCCACTGTTCATAATGCCATCCAGATGTTCCCGTGTGGATTTTCAATAGGTCAACTCAGGAAATTGATATCATGGGTGCACAAAAAGACTCCTGATGATCAATAAAGTTGTCAAAATTATAGAGGTACCTCATTTTCAATGTATCTGACCGTCGCAAAAATGCTGGATATGGATCGTATCTCCATAAATGCCTGTGCAATAAAATAAGAAGGAATGGAGGAGGCAATGGAAAGATAAAAATGGTAAATGCCGGGAAAAGGGCAGAAAGGATTGACTACAACTTTCCAGAATTTACTGCTTTCATCATGATTCTATTGTCAAGGATACATCAAACATTCTTTTAAACTTCGAGATCCATTGTGCGAAATTTTTCTGAACAGAAAAAAGATTCATATGCACTCATACCTACATAAGCCTATGACGCAGAATTTTTCCATAAAAGTTAGAGATCTCTCAAAGAGATTCGGAAAAACCTGTGCGCTCAATTCAATTTCAGCGAATATAGATTCAGGTCAGATCACTGCCCTCCTGGGCCCGAACGGGTCAGGTAAAACCACTTTTCTGAGAATTATTTCCGGGATGCTGGATGGTTATACTGGTTCGATAAGTATCTCCGGGTACAGTAGCTCTGATTACCCGTCACTTATGAAGCGAATAGCAGGTTATGTTCCCGACGTTCCTGCACTATATGATTCACTTACTCCAATGGAGATGTTCCGGTTTATAGGGTCCATACGGGGCATCGAGGAGAGAGAATTCAGGGAAAGGGTCGGGAATCTCTGCTCATCTCTTGGGATTGGCCCGTATCTTGAAAAGTTCATAGGTGAACTTTCCTTTGGAACACGCCAGAAAATTTCAATCATCAGTGCGCTGATTCACGATCCCGGAATACTCATAATGGATGAGAGCCTCAACGGACTTGATCCAAAATCCATAGATGTTGTCAAGGAAATACTGCATGGGATGGTGAAGGATGGCAGGACTGTTATTCTTGCAACGCATTCACTGGAACTGGCAGAGGAATTATGCGGTAATATGCTGGTTTTGAGAGAAGGCAGGCTGGCTGGTCAAGCCCGCATTTATGAAAGACATGGAAATTATGATGAAACCGCAATGCTCAGGGAGAAATATATTGGAATGACAACAGGTTAGGCCCTGTTATAGAAATTCCGGAGAAAAAAATGAAGGAGAGATTTGCCCTGGCACTTGAGCTGTTCATGGAGCAGCGCTATTACAGTTACAGATCCCAGAAAGAAGGCGAAGGAATTTCAGAGTCTGATGTAAAGGCTATCAGAAAGAAATTCAGAAGTTCTCTGCTATCAAACTACTTCATGTACGCATTCTTCTTCCTGGTGCTCTCACTGATCCTGTTTATAGACAACTATGCAAAAATAAGAACAGAATTTTACCTTATCCTGATTCCTCTCTATCTCTATATTCTGGCTTTCAGCGCATACACAACCGTCTCTTTTCTGGAATACGCCAGAAAGGCGAATTCAGTCAGGATGCTGGGAATATTGCCAGTCAGGAGGCCAGGTCTACTCCTATTCCTTTCATGGTTTGTATATTCTGGAAGCCTTGGCATCTTCCTTGTAGTTCCCGCATCATTCTTCTTCGTTTCCATGGGGGGAAGCGTTCTGGAAGTGCCCGTACAGTTAATGAATGCTGTCACTTCAATAGTTCTGGGTTATTCTCTTGGTTCCCTCATATCAAGCACCCGGCTTCCGTCAGGTTCAGTCAGGGGAAGGGCAATGAGAAATCTATCAAGGAATATGGCCATAGCATTTATGTTTCTGATATTCTATACTGGAATATCGTTTCTGCCATCTGCTGACATTCCCTCTTCACTATTTTATGGGGATAGTGCTCTTCTATATGTTCCATTCATCAATTTTCCCTATTCTTTCTCCTTCAACACATATAATCTTCTCCAGTTATGGCAGTTTCTGCAGTACTCATTATACATTGTCCTTTCCTTTCTCGTTCTTGACTGGTCTGCCAGAAGAGGGTTCAGAAGAATTATGGATGGGGGTTTCCGCAATATAGGACAGAGCAGAGAAGATACTTCTGCAGTTCAGGGAAAGGTTGGCAGAGGATATTTGGTACCATCTTTGATCAAGGATTCAAAACTTATAATCAGAGAATCGCTCCCTTCGCTGCTTATATTCACCCCCATGTTTCTCATATTTCCATATGATGTCTCTCTTTTTTCAATTAAATTCAGCGGGGAATTTATCATTCCATTCATGGTGGTTTTTTCTGCAATGGTCTCTGTAATATCTGCTGCCTGTTATTCTATGGCATTTCTATCGGCGGAATCCGGAGGAATTCAATATCTCCGTATTCTGTTCCCGGATCAGAATAGGGTGATGAGATCTAAAATGTTCAGTTCATCCATGATATTTTCAATAGTGTACATCCCTATGGCTCTCTCTTCCCTTCTTCTATCGGGGATCTCCCCCATAATCTGGCCTGGAATCATAGTGTCATCAGTTTCCATATTCTGTATCACCTTCCTATCATCATTTTCAAAGCTTCTGAACAGAGTGAGAAATGTATTGAGGATAAGGGGAATTCCAAGTTTAGGAACACCATCTGTTATTGCTCTTGATCTTATTCCTGGATCAGCATTCTCCCTCATCATTACCATCATGTCAGTCTATATTTCCCTCCTGCTCTCCAATGACGCCAGCCTGGCAGTCTGGATATGGTCCATCATATCTGTATCAGCAATGTCGGCAATATTCCTGAAATATGGCATTCTTAAAAGTAAGATAGAAGCCATTGGACCGGGCCCCCATTTAAAGGAAGAGAGTCCGGACATCTGACATCTGTCCAGCACATGGAGCAACTGTTGGACAGAAATGGAATTTTCAAATCTCAAGAAAGTGTTATAAATAGATCTAAAATACACCACCATTCGTGATCATACATGGCCGACGTTAAAAAGGTTCCACCTGACCAGCTTCTGGAGAGACTGGTGGATGAAATGAAAAAGGATGACAGGATAAAGGTCCCGGAATGGGCAAATTACCTTAAAGCAGGAGTTCACAGGGAATCCTCATGGGTTCAGCCAGACTGGTACTACAGAAGAATGGCATCTATTCTGAGGAAGGTATATCTGAAGGGCCCTGTTGGAATATCAAGATTAAGTGAGGATTACGGTGGAAAAGTTGACAGGGGTTCCAAGGGATATCACCCTGAGAAGGGAAGCAGATACATTATAAGGAGCATGTTCCACTCCCTTGAAGCACTTGGATACATCAAGAAAGAAAAGGAGGGAAGAGTTGCAGCCCCAAAGGGCATGTCTCTCCTGGACAAAGCTTCAAAGGAAGTTCTCAAGGAGCTTTCCGAGAAAGACGAAGCATTCAAGAAATATCTTTAAACTGACAGGTGACGGCGTATGGATAGTGATGATGAACTAGAGCAAATTCGACGCCGAAAGATGATGGAGATGGAGAGATCCCTCTCCCAGGAAAGAGAAGTAGAAGAGCAGAAGAGATACCAGGAAGCGGAAAAGGCCAGAAAGCAGCAGATACTGAGGCAGATACTTGCACCTGATGCAAGGGAAAGGCTTGCCAATGTCAGGCTTGTGAGACCTGATCTTGCAGAGAACGTTGAAAACCAGCTTATTCAGCTTGCATCCATGGGCAGAATAAACAGGCTGATTAATGACTCAGATGTCAGGGACATACTTGGCAAACTAACAGAGGGTAAGAGAGAAACAAAGATAGAGAGGCGTTAAATTTGAGCAGAAACAAGGAAGTAGGAAGGAAATTCAGGCTTATTAAAAAAGTGAATGAAAACAGGAGAGTCCCAGGCTGGGTGATGATGAAGACAGCCAGAAGAGTTACCCAGAATCCAAGAAGGAGAAACTGGAGACGCGGTAGCCTTAAGCTTTAGAGGTAGGTCAAATGGTAGAGAATCAGTACACGGATGAAATCTTGATGAACATCTCACTGAGAGAGGCAAAGGATTCATCAGTTAGCAGAAGAGCGGACACTGCAATCTCCGTTCTTAGGGAAAAAGTCTCCAGATACGTGAAGATTGAAAAGGACAAAATATGGCTGGACAGCAAGGTGAATGAGATCATATGGTCTCATGGAAGGAAGAATATACCATCTAACCTGAAAATAAAAGTGATAAAACTTTCAGATGGAACCGCTGAAATTGTTCTTCCTTGAAAATTATGATAAGAAAAATTTCAATCCTCAGAAGTAATTTTATAGGTATTTATGCAAAGGCATGGGAGGATGTTGCCTTCCTTCCATTCAATTCTGAAGAGGAATCCGTAAAGGAGGTTCAGGAAACACTTGGGGTTCCCGTCATCAGGATCCTCATAGACAACTCCTACCTTATTGGATCAATGATGACATTGAATTCAAACGGGATAATATTTCCAAACAATTCGGTAAATTTTCCAGACTCTGAATTAAGTAACGGACGGAACATCCTGTACATGGAGGATAAGATCAATGCCATTGGAAACGATGTTCTGACAAATGACAGAATTGCACTTGTCCATAAATCGTTTTCAAAAACTGCAATCAAGAAAATTGAAGACTGCCTTGGCGTTGAGGCAGTTAAGGCCTCAATTGGTGGGATAAAGACAGTAGGAACAGCCGCAGTTCTCAGCTCAAAGGGGATGATTGTAACACCAGGTGCCACTGAAGATGAGATAAAATATCTTTCAGAACTTTTCAAAACTCAGGTAAAAGCTGGAACTGCAAACTTTGGAAACATATATGTTGGCGCCTCAATAATTGCAAACTCAAGAGGAGTCCTTGTAGGAGAGGATACAACTCCAATAGAGCTGGGCAGGATAGATGATGTCCTGTCCTGAAATAGTCATGATCTGAGATCTGAAATCCTGATGATGGGAATCAGCTGAATGCCGTTTTCAGCAAGGAATTCACTACCCCCTTCCTGCCTGTCCACAACGCATATTGCTCTTTTCACAACAGCCCCCATTTCCCGGAGTGTGTTTGCACTTTTCAGAACTGATCCGCCTGTTGTGACAACATCCTCCACGATGTCCACTATCTCCCCGGGCCTGACTTCTCCTATATTCAGTTTGCCTGTGCCATGCTTCCTTTCCTTACGGATAATTATGTACCTCTTGCCAGTCAGCATTGATATGGCAACGACCAGAGGCACTGCTCCAAGCTCCATTCCCGAAACTGTTTCCGACTCTACAAGGTCAGAAAAAGCCCTGGCAACCTGTGTAAGCAATGAAGGGTCGGTACAGGCCTCTTTTATGTCCACATAGTACCTTGAATGCTTCCCTGAGGTAAGTACAAAGTCGCCCTCCTTTATTGCGCCAGCATTTTTAAGTGATTCAACGAGCTGCGAGGTATCCTGTTTCATCCCATGGGTAAGGAAAGATGTCTTAAGTATAATGTGTATCATGAATACCGGATGGAGACCTATGGCAGGAGAATAATTCTAACGACAAGCATGGGTACATTCCTGGCTGTTGTGAATTCGTCATCCCTTCTGGTAAGTATTCCACAGATCATCTATCAGCTTCACATATCATTTTTCACGGCTCTTTGGGTCATAGTTTCATACAGCCTGGTACTGACTTTTCTCACACCAATATTTGGAAAATATTCTGATGCCATAGGAAGAAAGAAGCTATATTCCGCCGGTTATATCGCTTTCTTTATCGGCTCTCTCGTATCCTCGGTTTCCCTGAATGGGACTGATCTCATAGTAGGGAGGATCATCCAGGGAGTTGCTGGAGCACTTCTGTTCTCAAACAGCCTGGCCATAATCACAGACAGCTTCAGACCTGAAGATCTGAGAAATGCTCTGGGCATAAATGCTGCTGTTATAGCTCTCGGTACTGCTATAGGGCCCCTCATTGGAGGCGTGCTTACAACGTTCACATGGCGAACAATATTCATATTCAATATGCCGTTCGCAATTTTCGGTTTCCTGTATTCTGTAAGGTTCATCAGGGAAATGAAAGCCAGGTCTAAGCCTCAGATGGACTGGACAACAGCAGCTTTTCTCTCAGCATTTCTGGTTTCATTCATAGTATACCTCACAATACTTCCGGGCAGTGATCCTCTAAATCCATATTATCTGGCCCTTGCTGCATTCACTCTGATCATGTTTATAATGTTCCTTGTTTCCGAGAGGTACTCCGTCAAGCCAATTCTTAACAAGCTGATATTCAGGAACAGGAAATTTGATGTGACAATATATGCACTTGTAGCTTCCTCAGTTCTCAGGTTTTCAATCCTGTTCGGCCTTATCCTTCTCTTCCAGGGTCCTTTCGGTCTGACGCCTTTAACCGCAGGCATTTACATAATCCCGTATGCTGGAGCAATGGGCCTGGCAAGTTTTCTCATAGGTAGAATCAGGAAAAGAGGGGTGGATGTGAGATATGAAACATATGGTCTTATACTCTCATTTGCAGGTGCAATAATACTTGGTCTTTTAATACTTATTTCCCACAGTTATGCTATCCTCATAGCTCCAATGATAATTGTTGGCCTGGGAAACGGTCTTTTCTATACGCCAAACACAACTGTGATGATGACATCTGTTGCGGCGGAAAGAAGGGGGGAGACTTCAGGCATCAGAACACTTATGAACAATCTTGGCTCTGTCCTTGGATTGACCATGGTTTTCCTTATACTGACCGACGAAGTATCGGCTACCGTCATAGACAGGATATTTTTCGGGATTACCACAGCTTTATCAGGAACTGCACTGCACAATTTCTATTATGCGATGTTCCTCATAATGATCATTTCCGGCTTACTCTGTCTGACAGCGGCAATCATTGTCAACTCTGTAAAATACAACACTCATTGATGTCAGAAAAGATTGACCGGTAAAGCTTCCATTAATAATCAGGCGCTTAGAAAAATTTTTATATAGAATATGGCATAGTGTCAGACATATGAGCGACATCTTGGATGTTCTTTACCGTTCTGCGATGGAGAATTCTGTTGAAAGGGGAAACGACCAGGCCAACCAGAGCGATTTTTCTGCTCCGGAGGATCTGGAGATACTGGAAGTTGCAAGAAATCTTGGAGTTTCCATAAAGATAATCGGCTGCGGGGGTGGCGGTTCCAATACTGTAAGCAGGATACATAGCGAAGGTCTGGAAGGAGCCAGGCTCATAGCCATAAACACAGACGCAAACCACCTTTACACAGTTGGTTCTGAGAAGAAGATACTCATTGGGGCCAAGAGAACCAGAGGACTGGGAACTGGCGCCATACCGCAGATAGGAGAAGAGGCTGCGAATGAGGATTTGACAAGGATTCAGAAACTGGTTCAGAAAACAGACATTGCGTTTATAACGTGCGGACTGGGGGGAGGTACAGGTACTGGCGCTGCACCAATTGTGGCAAAATGTGCAAAAAATGCCGGTGCTCTTGTCATATCCATAGTGACGCTGCCATTCACTGCAGAAGGTCACATAAGAATGGATAATGCATTGAGTGGCCTTGAAAAACTTTCCAAATACTCAGATACAGTCATTGCAATTCCAAACGATAAACTTCTGAAGGAGGTTCCGAAGAAGCCAATTCAGGAAGCATTCCAGTATGCCGACAAGGTTCTTTCAGCAGCAATGAAGGGAATCACTGAACTTATCACGGACACAGGTCTCATAAACCTTGACTATGCTGACATAAAGGCTATAATGAAAGATGGAGGCACTGCAATGATCGGCATAGGAGAGGCATCCGGTGGAACAAACCGCGTACTGGCTGCGCTTAACGATGCAATCAGCTCACCTCTTGTGGAGGCAGACATATCTGATGCCAAAAACTGCCTCATAAGGGTAGTAGGTGGCCCAAGCATGACAGTGGGCGAGGCAGAAGCAGCCATGAAGGAGATACAGGAAAAAATTGACCCGGATGCCAGAATCATATGGGGTGCCAATGTGGACGAGAAAATGGGGGAGAGGATAAGGGTCCTGGTGCTTCTGACTGGTGTGAAATCGCCATATATGATGTCAGGTGAGGATGAAACGCAGAAGATAAGGCAGCTCCTTGCAGGAAACGAAGGAGTTCCTGACATAGACATAATAAGGTGAAGAAAGGCTACCCCTGCCATTTCACCTGAAACATCCATTACCTCCAATTCAACACATATTTATTTTAGACATACCAATACTGTCTTCTTTGTATGCGTTCAGAAAACAGACTAATTGTTGCGCTTGATCTTTATGATGGCCAGAGGGCTATTGATATTGCCGGAGAGATAAGGGAAGAGATTTTCGCGATAAAGGTGAACTGGCCAATTGTGATGGCAAATGGGTCCGGAATAATTAAGGAACTTTCCAGGATCGCTCCTGTTCTCTGCGATTTCAAGATAGCTGACATACCAAATACGAACCGCCTTATCACAAAGAAAGCCAGAGAAGAAGGATCATGGGGGATCATTTCTCACGCGTTTACTGGTTCTGATTCTCTTGGTGCAGTGGTCCAGGAGTCAAATGGGAAAATGAAGGTATTCTCGGTTGTTACAATGTCCCATCCGGGATACAGAGAATTCATGGAACCTCTTTCTGAAAAGATGATAGACGCATCTATGAGAAGCGGAGTTGATGGATTCATTGTTCCCGGAAACAATTACAGCACAATAGAAAGGGTCAAGAAATCTGCAGGCAAACTCCTGCTGGTCGCTACGGGAATCGGGGCTCAGGGCGGTAATGCAGGCCTTGCAATCCGTGCCGGGGCAGATTATATAATTGTGGGTAGAAGCATCTACGAGGCAGAGAATCCAATGGCTGCGGCAAGGGCAATCAATCAGGAAATATTTTCCGAAATCGCATAGTCTCAGAGCAGGTAGAGGACTATGATCATGAGCGGGATGGTTATGAAGATAATCATGGTGTAGAAACTTATAAAATAGATTCTGGAAGCTCTTTTCACATCTTTTGCGGAGGGTTCAAATCCAGTCTCATTTATGATGTGCACCCCAGGCCTCTCAAGTTTGAGATTCAGGGATGAAGAAAATGCACCAATGGGATATCCGAGATTTCCGCTCTCCGGTATGGTTCTGAGCCTCTTCAGTGGAACACTGGTTACTCTGTAGTTCAGGAATTCAGAGCTGACATAAACCAGAGCCGTGGAAATTCTGGAAGGGATATAATTCACTGCTGAGTGAACCAGTGCAATCCATCTGCCAAACTCAAAGTTCTTCTTGTTTCTCTGCCCGAAGAGACTGTCCATTGTCGCTGAAATCCTTGAGAAAAATGCGGCCGGCACTCCAAGTAAGGCAAAATAGAAGAATGGGGATATGACGTCATTGATAAGCTGGGAGGAGATCCTTTCTATCACAATCGAGCAGATCTGGCCCTCGGTCATTCCAGTCAGGTCAGTTCTTGAATATCTGGAGGCAAATACCCTCGCCTCTTCAAGATTTCCTGACTCGAGAGGGTTAACTATCTGCTGTATATCCTCACTGAGCCTGGAAACAGAGAATGTGTCCTTGAGGAGAATTATGCCTATAATGACATAAAGAACCTTGAATGCCATGGAAAAATACAGCAGAAGAATAACAGGAACAAGGAAAATCAGAAGCATTGTGACAAGAAGCAGCAATCCCCCCAGCTTCCTGTCGCTGATCTTCCTGAAATCATGATCCATAAGATTGGCCCCCTTTCTAATGAGGCTCACAGGATGAAATGCAGATCTGGGTTCTCCAAAAAGTATGTCAACAAGAATTGCGCCAAGCAATATTATGACACTGTATTCCAGCAACTGAGGATTCATGGAGTATAACCATAGCCAGTTGTTAGATATTAAAATATCACCTGGTGGCTGAATATTATTGATCACTATGTATGCTTCCCAAGAGGCCCGGCCTGAACAAACATGTAAATGGCATATTCAGATTTGAAATTCACATCAAAGATTCATCATGCACCTATTATGAAAATATAAAAGTAACTATAACACTGGAACCTGGAAACAGATATTGAACCAGAAAATTGTCACATTGCCATTGTGACATGGTTCCTGACTTCAATCTCCGGGAAAATCTCACTGTTACAACAGTAATGTCATGTTCCAAGAGGGGCAATGTTTAAAACTGATACACAGTTAATAGTGACTTTTCCAATTGTAAATCCCAATAAAAAGAAAAAATAAGGGTGGTGTATTATAGTTTGGATGTCCAGTGAGTGAATCAGCAATGATACAGAAACATATTTTCTCCAAACTACGAAAGGTATATATCTCATTCAAATATGTACGGACATCTTTTGTGATGACTGGTCAGTATGAGTGATCTTCTCGAGGATTTCGAACAGAAAAGACAGGTGCTTCGGCAGATAGTCGAAGAACACATAAGGAAAAGGGACGACCTTTCCGCAGAAAGCCATAAGTATGCTGAGGAAAGGGACAATCTGAACTCCGAAGTAAGGGAGTTAAGGGACGAGATCAAGAAGAAGATCGCCCGTAAAGGTGAGCTTATTGATCATGTTCAGAAGCTTCGTGCTGAAAAGGAGGAACATTATAAGGTCCTGTCCGAACTCCGGAAGGAGCTCAGGAAGATAAAGGATGAGACGAATCTTGAGGGAATGGACCGCAGAACCCTGAGGTTCAAGGAAAGAGAACTGCAGAGGCTCGAAACAAGGCAGCAGACAAATATCCTCGATAAGAAAGATGAGATGAAGCTTGTAGCAGAAATCAGAAAGCTGACCATGGATATCAAGAAAATGAAAACAATTATGGACAAGGAGCTTGAGGGAAACCAGTCCATAAGAGAACTTACACTGAAAGTTAATGCAGAGAGAAAGGCAGGAGAGACCTTCAAGAAGGAAATTGAGAAAATTTCCAAGGAGATCACACAGTTGAGTGAAGAAATAAATTCTGGTCTTCAGACTCTCGATGAGACAAGGAAAAAGGCCGACGATCTCCATGAACTGTTTGTAAAATACAGCCAGGAATCTACAAAAGAGCATGAGATGTTCATTCAGACGAAGAATGAGCTCCGGGAGCTGGAGAAAGAAGCTACTACTGTCAAGACAAAGAACAAGGCTACAAAGAAGAAGGAGAAAGAAGGTGAGTTACAGAAGAAAGCAACAACACTGTTCGAGAAATTCAAGAATGGAGAACAGCTCACCACAGAAGATCTTCTTATTCTGCAGAAGGCCGGCTTCCTCTGAAACTTTTAAAAAGATTTCAGATTTTTTCAATAGAGGAGAATTTCTAAAAAACCGGATTAACTATCCGGTCAGTTCAGCGTTCCTCCTCTATAATCTCAGAGGACAGGGAAACATTGTAGACACGTGAGTTGCTCTGAAGGCTCAGTTTTGGGGCGATTACGCTTTCGTGGATCTCACAGTTCTGGCCTATGCTTGTTCCTTTCATTATAACGGATTTGACAATTCTGGAATTCTTACCTATCTTAACATCGTCCATAAGAATGGAATCCATTATCACCACTCCCTCACCTATCTCAACATTATCGTAAATGGCCGAAGAATCAATCTTTGAGGAATCAGAGAACCTGACTGATTTTCCAATGTATGTTGGACCAATGATTCTTGCTCCCTTTGCGGAGGCATTTGGAGAAGCCATGATTATCTTTCCGGACATCATTTCAGAGGTGTGTGGCGTTCCGTATTTTTCTGTCATCAGCTGGTTGGCCTTTATCATGTCGTTAGGTCTTCCTGTATCAAGCCAGGTTCCGGTGGCCTTGAAACCATGTATTTTCACTCCTTCAGATATCAGTTTTGGAAAGAGCTGCTTGGCGAAGTCATAAGGTTCAGAATCAGGGATCATGTCAAGTATCTCAGGCTCCATCACATAAAGTCCTGCATTTATAAGGTTGGAAAAAGCCTCTTCCTTTGAGGGTTTTTCAAGAAATCTCTGTATAATTCCATCCTTCAGATCAACAATTCCAAACTGAGAAGGATCATCAACCTCTGTAAGGGCAATGGTTATTTTTGCCTTGCTTTTCCTGTGCTGATCGATGATCTCTCTTACATTGAAGTCAAGTAATGTATCGCCGCTTCCAACAACAAAGGTGTCATCGATAAATTTTGATATCATCTTTATGCTTCCAGCAGTGCCTGCAGGTTCTTTCTCTACCGAGAAAAGGATATTCTGGTCGCTGTTCTTGTAACTGAGGACACCATTTATCAGGGATTCGAACTTGTAACCGGCCGTTATTATTGTATCTCTGATTCCTGCCTCATAATAAGAGCCTAGAATGTAATTGATGCATGGCTTACCGGCAATTGGAACAAGTGGCTTCGGGATGGAATATGTAATGGGTCTGAGCCTTGTGCCCTTCCCGCCTGCCATCACTACAGCCTTCAATGTCATATGACATCTATAACCCGATTGTTGTTAAATTTTTATCTTTATGGGGCTCATAACTCAAAGGTCGATGATTTCTAAATTCTATAAAAATAAAGTCAGACAAAATTTTATATCCGTTAATACATCTCTACACTGTGGTACTTTACCCGTCTTTCCTTGCACCTTATGCTTCCGAGGTCACAATCATACTGGTCTTTGTAGATGGTCTCCTTTTCGGTCTGGCGATAAAGAAAGCTATAGTATCTGTGGTGCTTCTGCTTGTTGCTTTTGTCATTTCATACTTCGTGGGTCTGGCTTTCATACCAAGTATCTCTGTATCCTCAATTCTCAAGTACGTTGTTGACTATGCAAAGGGAATACAGTTTGGGGGAATAGTTGTTTCATTCACGATTCTGGTGTTCTTCATAGGGTTGGGTATAGGTATATGGAAGGGTTGAGCTCTTAAGGCTCAAAATAAGGTACCTTGAACTTGACCCCCTTTCTGATAAGACTTCTGGATGCTTCATAGCCAGCGTCGGCATGCCTTATAACACCAATTCCAGGATCGCTGTTGAGAACAGTCCTTATCTTTTCTCTGGCCTCATCGGTTCCGTCAGCCACCAGAACAAAGCCTGAATGTATGGAATTTCCAATTCCTGTGCCCCCTCCATGGTGCACAGAGACCCATGTTGCACCGGATGAAGCATTCAGAAGAGCATTAAGAATGGGCCAGTCGGCAATGGCGTCGCTTCCGTCCCTCATCCCTTCCGTTTCTCTGTATGGTGATGCAACAGAGCCGGTATCATGATGATCTCTGCCTATTGCTACAGGTGCATCAATTTCCTTTTTCTTCACCATATCGTTTATGAGAAGGCCAATCTTCTCCCTGGTTCCGTAGTCAGCATAGCATATCCTTGCAGGAAGTCCCTGGAACTTAACCCTCTCCTTTGCAAGTTTTATCCACCTTACAAGGGGCTCATTGTAATGGAACTCCCTTATTATGGCATCATCGATCCTGTAAATGTCGTCCGGATTGCCTGAAAGTGCCACCCATCTGAATGGGCCCGATCCCACTGCAAAAATGTCTCTTATGTATGCAGGAACGTAGCCCTGAATCCTGAATGCATCCTGAAAGCCACCCTCTCTGGCTCTTGTTCTGAGATTATTCCCGTAATCGAATACTTTGGATCCATGATCCTTGAACCAGAGGATTGTTTCAACCTCTTTGACTATTGACTGATAAACACGCTTCAGGTATGCATCCCTGTCTCTTTTCCTCAGAGATTCTGCCTCTTTGACAGAAAGCCCTTCAGGAATGTAACCAACCTCAATATCATGGGCAGCTGTCTGATCTGTCACTACATCAGGTATCTCATTCCTTTTCTTCAGATCATAATATACAGAAGCCGCATTCCCAAGAAGACCTATGGACAAGGCTTTTCCCTCTTTAAGTGCATTGTTCTTCAGTGTGATTGCCTCCTCCAGGTCAGATGCAAGCACATCCAGGTAGCGTGTCCTGAGTCTTCTCTCTATCTTCTCCGGATCAACCTCCACTATTATTCCAACTCCATCATTCATTGTTATTGCCAGAGGCTGTGCTCCTCCCATCTCCCCCAGTCCCGAGGAGAGAACCCACTTTCCTTTAAGGGAATCCTGGCCGAATTCTTTCCTTGCAAGGGCAGCCAGTGTTTCGTAGGTTCCCTGAAGTATTCCCTGTGTTCCTATGTATATCCAGCTTCCAGCTGTCATCTGCCCGAACATTGTCAGGCCCTTTCTTTCAAGTTCCCAGAAAATATCATCTGTTGCCCACTTCGGCACAAGCTGTGAGTTGACTATGAGAACACGTGGTGCCCACTTTGATGTCTTGAACGCACCAACAGGCTTTCCTGACTGGATTAGCAAAGTTTCATCGTTGTAAAGCTCACGGAGCATGTTCTGGATTTCCCTGAAAGATTCCCAATTTCTGGCTGCTTTCCCCCTTCCGCCATAAACTATGAGGTTCTTCGGGTCCATTGCCACCTCAGGATCAAGGTTGTTTCTGATAAGACGAAGGGCGGCCTCCTGCCCCCAACCTCTGCAGTGCAGTTCGGTTCCTCTTGGCGCCCTTATAACTTCATTCATTCCGTCTTCATTGATCTCTTCGGTCATGAATACAAAAATGGAATGACAGATATAACAGTTCTCAAGTTGTCAGTGCTTCATTCTATCAATCGTGCTCTTTCTGCTCTCTCCCATTGATATGAGGCCTACCTTAACACCAAGTTCTTTTTCAATAAATTCCACGTAGTTTCTGGCACTTTCCGGGAGATCTTCATAATTCATTATGCCATCATTATCAGGTTCTATCTTTCCCCATGGTTCAAATGATCTGAACCTGAGATCAAGTCCGGAAGATTCTGATAAAGTTCTGGGTATGTGATCCAGAGGTTTTCCATCCCTGTAGTATGCTGTGCACACATTAATCTCATTCATCTGCCCCAGTGTGTCCAGCTTTGTAAGGGCAATTGTGTCAACATCATTAAGTCTGATGGCATACTTCAGCATAGGAAGATCAAGCCACCCCACTCTCCTCGGTCTTCCAGTGGTTGTTCCATATTCATGGCCAAGGTCCCTGAGATGATCAGCAGCTGCACCGGTAAGTTCAGTTGGAAAAGGTCCGGCACCCACTCTGCTCACATAAGCTTTGACCACACCCATCACTGTATTCACTTTTCTGAAGGGAAACCCGGCACCAAGGGAAAGGGCTCCTGACAGGGCATTGGATGATGTAACGTATGGGTACATTCCAAAGTCAATATCCAGCATGGTTCCCTGTGCACCTTCGAAAATAATGCTGCTCCCCTTTCTGTATTCATTATAAATAAGGTCTTCGGAGTACTCAAGAAAAGCCCCGAGCTTTCTGCCTGTCTGATAGAGTTCCTCAACTACCTTCTCTCTTTCAGCCGCACTGGAATATATGGTATCTTCCAGGAGTTTTTCCTTCATTCTGTATATGGTCTCAATTTTGTCCCGGATAATGTCCCTGTCCAAGAGGTCCATCATTCTGATGCCGGTTCTGGCATATTTATCCTCATATGTGGGGCCGATACCCTGTGCGGTTGTGCCTATGCTCAGTCTGCCTCTGAGCTGCTCCTCCTTGGAATCAAGAGTCTTATGGATCGGTGTGACAACATGGGCCATCTTGCTGATAACAACCCTTGTCCTGGTAGTGAGGTTCTCTACGCCCTCCATCTCCTTGATCAGTGCAGCCGGATCGATGACCATCCCGTTTCCAAGAACCACAGTTGAAGCCCGCAAGGAACCTGAAGGTAGTAGATGAAATTTGTAGGTTTTCCCCTCATCCACAACAGTATGTCCTGCATTTCCTCCGCCATTGAATCTCACAACAACATCAAACCTGTCGCTTAGGAAATCGGTTACCTTGCCCTTCCCTTCATCGCCGAACTGAAGGCCAAGAACAACGCATATCAATGGGTCCGCCTCCAGAGATTCGTGGGCCTGCTATCTAATGAAAATCTTCCAGTGACCAAAGATAAAGGAGTCACTTTTCATGCATCGGTTCAAAACTTATATGTCTTTCCACAAGTTCCAGTCAGGAAAAGTTGAATTTCTGTTTTATATTAATGTGGGAAATTTTAATCTCAATCCATATGTAAACATTTGCTGCCCGATATATTCTTTCTGTTCTCTGCAGATTCAATTCCGGGAAATAACTAATAAACAGTTACGGATTTAAGAGTGAGCAGATATGAGTTACATAAAATATTCAGAGGAAAAAGGGCTTGAAGTTCCTGATAACCCCACCATAGGATATCTTGAAGGAGATGGGATAGGCCCGGATATAACAAAGGCTATGATTTCAGTCATCAATGCTTCTCTTGAAATTGCTTACAATGGTGAAAAGCAGATAGCATGGGAGAAGGTCCTGGCAGGCGAGGAAGCATATGAGAGGACAGGAAAGCATCTTCCACAGGAATCTCTTGACCTGCTGAAGAAGTGTATTGTGGCAATAAAAGGTCCTCTGACCACTCCCATTGGGCAGGGTTTCAGGAGCCTCAATGTAACACTGAGGCAGTATTTTGATCTTTATGCGAATGTCAGGCCGGTTAAATATTTCCCCGGAGTACCTTCTCCGGTGAAGGAACCTGAAAACATGAACATGGTTGTTTTCAGGGAGAACACAGAGGATCTCTATATTGGAATTGAATGGAAATGGGATTCTCCTGAGGCAGGAATGGTCAGAAAGTTTCTTTCAGACAACTTCTCGGTGAATCTGACGCCAGATACAGGAATCGGAATAAAGCCAATTAGCAGATTCCGGTCATCAAGGCTCGTAAGGAAAGCCATAAACTACGCCATTGCAAACAGGCGTAGAAGTGTTACCCTGGTGCATAAGGGGAACATTATGAAGTACACAGAGGGCGCTTTCAAGGACTGGGGATACGAGGTAGCCAAGAATGAATTCGGAGACAAGACAATCCGCGAGGAGGACTATCTCAAAGACCCGGAGGCAGGCAAAAACCTAATTGTCATGAAGGACAGAATTACGGACAACATGTTTCAGCAGGTTCTAACGAGAACGGCAGAATATGATGTTATTGCAACAACAAACCTTAACGGTGATTATCTTTCAGATGCGCTGTCCGCTCAGGTGGGAGGCCTGGGAATAGCACCTGGCGCTAACATAGGGGACGCTCATGCAATATTCGAAGCTGTTCATGGAACCGCACCGAAATATGCCGGAATGGATGTTGCAAACCCCACGTCCCTGATACTGTCCGGAGAAATGATGCTCAGGCATCTTGGATGGGTGGAAGCAGCTGATGTTGTTGAATCCGCTATTTCTTCATGTTATAGAGACCAGAAGGTAACCCAGGATCTGGCCAGGGTTCTGAACATAAAAGCATTGAAATGTTCGGAGTTTGCTCAGGAGATAATAGGGAGGATGAGACTGGAAAAAAGCTGATCATCTCCTGAAAACTATATTTTTCCAGCGCTCCAGGGGCCACGGCTCACCACCAGCAGAGTTGAAAATCTCCCTGAGAACAGGCCCGGTGTATCTGCTGAATCCAATTATAGGGTCAAACGAATCATTTATCTCGATGTTTCTGAAATTCAATTTTTCTGCTGAAAGCATTGCCATGTCAATGTCTTTCGTGTAAATGGAGATATTCTGGCCAGTCCGGTTCTGGGGAAAAAGACCAAGGACCTCATCAAAAGACGAAAAATTTGCGAAATAAAAAGCGGGTGCAGTCACTGAAATATCAAAGAAGCTCTGGCTTATGTTGCCCTGAAAATCCAATCCCGTGATCCCTCTGAATGTTGCCTGATCCCCGAATGCCACCTTTCCACCGCTGATAAGAGTTCTTCCAACCTCTTCCTGCAACATTTCTTTCTGATCAGCCAGAGGATGGTCAGACATGTCCGTTTTTGGATCATGTGGATCTCCTAGAACGATGGATTCGCACTGTTCCATGATCCTGTTCCTGAGGTAGTCGTGCGAATCTGGAGAAGTTAGGATCCTGTTGAATCGTGTACCTCCATAAAGTCCGGTGGGAAGCATGCTCTTGAAAAGAGATTCAGAGGCAAAATCAATATCTGCATCATCAAACACCAATGCTGGAGACTCAGTGTGGTAAGAACTCATTCGGAGAAAGGAGAAATCATCCATATGGTTGTCCAGCAAAGAACTGTTTGTAGATGCCTGGAATGAACCCTCCGGAAACCCGGATTCAACAATCATTTTTTGAAGCTCCTGAAACTGAAGTGGATTGGATTCCGGCACTATGGCAACTGAAGCACCTCTTCTGGATATGAATTCGGAGAAAACTATCACAGTTTCAAGAAATGCCGAAAAACCTTCTGCTATTGAAAAAATAGGTGGGGAAGGCATCCATATCCTCATGCGTGTACGGTGAACACCTTCGAATCTGTCAGGAAGAAATGAGGGAAGCGGGTTATATTCCCTTACCTCATGTGCCCAGAATTTCAGTATTTCGGAACATTTCTCAATATCGGACTTTGTGAAGCGTAGAGGCTTTCCCGTCTCCTTTGTAATGAGCATAGAAAGCTCTTCAGATCTCCTGGATAATATAACAGAGAGATTGAGAAACATCTCCGAGAGATTGTCATGGTCAATGTCAGCGAGATTTATTGCAGCTTTCTGCACTGTTTCAATTATCTTTTTTGTATCGGGTTCCTCTTCTGCCTCTCCAATGATCCCGCCGTCATATTTGTCATAAACTTTAATCAAATTTCCACTGCATTCTGTATTTCTACATCAATAAATAAGTGAGTTCAATCTCTCTTTTTCTAGGATTTCGAGGGTATCTCGTATTTCCATACAGGCAGGTCGGAGTTTAAGCCGTCAACAATAAACTTGCACGCCTGGAAAGCATCCTCGTGCCTTGCTGCTGATACAGCAACCACGTAAGTTGATTCGCCAAGAGGTATTTTACCAAATCTATGGAATATGGAAATTCTGTTAATCCTGAATCTCTCTGACGTGTCCCTTTCAATATTCTCCAGAACAGTGGGGGCCAGGTCCTCATAAGTCTCATAAAAGACACTCTGCACATCCTGTTTACCAGAGAATCTTGCGGATCTTCCTACTGCTACAATTACATGTTTGGTGTCATCAACCTGTGCCATGGTAACTACCTTTTCCAGGTCTATTTTATCAGAAACTATGGCTGTTGCCATGTTAATTCAATAGAGGAGTATTTAAATAATTTTCCATTACAATGATTTTCTATCCACAGAGAGGAGCTGACTAAATATTAAACAGGCAAGTGATATACCAGAATGACCCGAATTCTGATCACCGGCGCTCTAGGACAGATAGGCACAGAAATATCCACGCTTCTCACTGAAAAATATGGAAAGAAAAATGTGGTCATCTCTGACATGAGGGAACCGTCTGGAGGAAACAGCTCTGAATACTTCAGGAAGTTAGATGTTACAGATGTTTCAGCAATTGAGAATGTTGTAAGGGAGGAAGAAATCACTGAAATTTTTCATCTCGCGGCAATTCTTTCGGCCACAGGTGAAAGAAATCCTGAGCTGGCATATGAGGTAAATTCAATTGGGACATTCAACATTTTGAAGGTTTCAAGGAAGGCAGGGATTGAGAAGGTGATCATACCCTCATCAATAGCAGCATACGGTCCCTCCACTCCAAAACGTAATACTCCAATCATTGCAGTGACCAGACCGGAATCAATTTACGGAATAACCAAAGTGGATAATGAGCTATTATCCTCCTACTACAGGAGAAAATTCGGACTCGATGTAAGAGGAATAAGGTTCCCGGGACTGCTTAGTTACAAAACTCTCCCAACGGCAGGAACTACGGATTATGCAGTTGATATGATAATGAAAGCTTCACTTGGTGAAAATTATACCTGTTATCTGTCCCCGGACAGGACTCTTCCGATGATGTATATGCCGGATGCTCTGGAGGCCCTTATGAAACTGCACTCAGCAGAGGGTTCAAGACTGAGATTTACCACTGAATATAACATATCTGCGTTTTCATTCAGCCCAAAGGAACTGGAAAATGAACTTAAAAGAATAAATGAATGGTTCAGGGTCTCATACTCGCCGGATTACCGGGACGAAATAGCATCTGGATGGCCAGAGAGCCTTGACTGTTCTGATGCTGTCAGGGACTGGGATTTCAGGCCAAAATTCAGCCTGCATGAAATGGTTGATGACATGTCAAGAAATTTCAGACTTCTCCATGCAAAACAGTAGCCACCTGAGAATATATCCTGGACATCTATGATTTCAGCACATTTTCTGCTAAACAATAAAGTCTTAGAGTAAAATCATTGGATAATGCAGGTGAACTATACTGATTATGTGGATACTTCTTTCTTTGCCTTCTGGATATTTTCCAGAGTTGTTCCCGACTTCAGCTTTGGCTTCAGATCAAATTCAACAACACATCTGTTGTTGCCCTCACTGAATTTTTCACGTATCCTGAAGTCCTGGTTAACTGAACCCTTTATTATTTCAGATCCAAGGGTACCGCATATTATCCTGTTATTTGCCTTTGCCAGTTCGTAGAATATGCAGTTATGCCTCACAATTCTGACTACATCATCGGTGACCTCAAGCCTTGCATAGTAACCGAGCCTGTTAAGGGTGTTCACAAATTCATTAAGTTTCGAGATCCTTTCTTCTCTTGTATCAGATTCCAGGTCAGGACCCTTTTCCATACCGGATTCACCAATAATTCTGTCGGCAATTCTTCCAAGAATTATATTCATCCTGTCTCTTCCAAGTTCGTTTTCAATCTCCTCAACAAGAAGGTTGGTGAATGCAACATATCTTTTCGGAAGAAGCCCCAGACCTTTTTCAGTAAGTTCGTAATATTTTCTGGGCCTCCCTGAGCCTCCGCCCTTGAAAAAGGGATGCACATACCCTTTCAGCTCAAGGCTCTCCATATGTTCCTTTACTGCATTTTTATTGATCTTCAAAAGAGCTGATAGTTCATCCATGCTCCTTACCTGGAAGCTTAATTCGTGAATTATGTTGCTCTTTACCTTTCCCAGAATGTCACTGATATCGTCTATTTCATCTTTCTCCAGGATAGAGTTTTCATGCATGATAGGTAATAATCAAATGCAACTATAAATAGTTTAAACAATTAAAACATAACAAAGTGTTTAAATAAGAATTATCAATATTCCAGAGCAGGTGTAAATAGTGCCAACATTGGAAATCAAGAATCTTTCAGCTTCAGTTGAGGGAAAGGAAATCCTCAAAGGCGTTGATCTGAAGGTCAGTGGCGGAGAGATACATGCCCTGATGGGGCCAAACGGAGCTGGAAAGAGCACGCTTGGTAATGTACTCATAGGGCATCCGAATTACGTTATAACTGGGGGAAGCATAACACTGGATGGGAAGGATCTCACCAACGCAACACCGGAGGAAAGGGCAAAGGCAGGGTTATTCCTTGCTTTTCAGAGCCCGGTAGCTGTTGTTGGGGTCAAGATTTCATCTTTTCTCAGAGCTGCTTACAAACAGCTTCATCCTGATGACAACATAAAACTCCAGGAATTCTATGATATGGTCAAGAAGGAGCTCAGGAGAGTGGGGCTTGACGAGTCTTTCCTTTCAAGATCAGTGAACGATGGTTTTTCAGGTGGAGAAAGGAAGAGATTCGAGATTGTCCAGATGATGATACTGAAACCCAAGATAGTCATTCTGGATGAGATAGACTCTGGACTGGACGTCGACGCTCTCAAGCTTGTTGCCGAAGAGATCAAGGAATATCACAGTGATTCCGTTGGTTTCCTTATCATAACTCACTATCAGAGAATCCTGAAAGACATAAAGCCCGAATTCGTGCACGTTCTCATGGACGGCAGGGTAATCAGGAACGGAGACCACGAGCTTTCAGACAGAATTGAAGAGGAAGGTTACGAATTTATAAGGGGTGCATAAAATGGAAGTTGAATACTCGAAAGAGGAGGAAATGGAAAGACTTCTTGAGGATCTCAGGAAGTCAAGTGTGAGAAAGGAAGACTGGGAATTTCACGATAATCTCAAGCCTGTTTATTCAACAGGAATAGGTCTTAACAAATCGGTCGTGGAGGAGATATCAGAAATAAAGAAGGAGCCTGACTGGATGAGGAGATTCAGGCTCAAGGCTCTTGAGATATTCCTGTCAAAACCAATGCCTACATGGGGCCCCGATCTCTCAGGTATTGACTGGGAGAACACCAACTACTACAACAGGCCCGATGATGTCAAATCAAGAAGCTGGGATGAGGTTCCAGATCAGATCAAGGATACATTTACTAAACTGGGAATTCCTGAAATGGAGCAGAAATATCTGGCAGGCTCTGTTGCACAGTACGACAGTGAGGGTGTATATCACAACCTGAAAAAGGTATGGGAAGACAAAGGTGTTCTTTTCATGGACCTGGATTCAGCGGTGAAGGAACACCCTGACCTTGTTAAGAATTACTTCTGCAGAGCTGTTCCTGCAACAGACAACAAATTTGCTGCTCTTAACGGGGCTGTATGGAGCGGCGGTTCCTTCCTGTATGTTCCGAAAGGTGTCAGAATCGACATGCCTCTTCAGACATACTTCAGAATGAACGGTGAGGCTACAGGACAGTTTGAGCATACCATTGTGGTGGCAGACGAGGGTTCAAAGGTTCACTACATTGAAGGATGCACTGCACCAAGATGGGACAGGGACTCACTTCACAGTGCGATAGTGGAAATATACGCTCACAAGAACTCTGAAGCAAGGTACACAAGTGTCCAGAACTGGTCCAAGAGTGTTTACAACATGCCAACAAAGAGGGCATGGGTAGACGAGAATGCAAAGATGGAATGGGTAGGTGGCTCACTTGGATCAAAGGTGACAATGCTTTATCCCTCGTCATACCTCAGAGGCCGAAATGCATCGACACACAACCTGAACATCTCACTTGCTGGTCCAGGTACCGTAAAGGATACTGGAGCCAAGGCAATACATCTTGCTCCCAACACAAGTTCAAGAATCGTGGCCAAAAGCATCAGCATAGAGGATGGAAAGGCAATATACAGAGGTCTCCTGAGAATGAACAAGGGAGCTGTGCATTCAAAGAGCCATGTACAGTGTGATGCCCTTCTCATAAACGACGAGTCACAGAGCTTCACATACCCGCACGATGAGATATATGAGCCCACAGCAACATTCGGGCATGAGGCAACCGTGGGGAAGATAGGTACAGAGGAGCTTGCATATATGAGATCCAGAGGTCTCAGTGAGGATGAGGCAAGTTCCATGATAGTGCTTGGCTTCCTGGACGACGTGATGAAGGAAATCCCAATGGAATTTGCTGTTGAGATGAACCGTCTCATCAAACTTGAAATGGGTAAGCTTGGATCTGTGGGATGATCTTTTATGGAGCAGTATTCAGACAGGCTTAAAACACGACTGAATGATGACGCCTACGAATACAGGCGTGAATCATTCATCTCTTTCCTGAAATCTCCCATAAGGGATTACAAGGAAAGCCCAACGGTAAAGGACTACGTGGAAATCACTGAATCCGAACTGGAAAGAATGGCAAATGGCGAACCGGGAACACCATTTTCCCTCAACCAGGAGAAATACAGGGGAAATATACTTGTTGCAGGAAAGGAGCTGAAACTTGATACCTCACTTTCTAAAACCGGTGTAGATGTCATATCACTTTCAGGGTTCAGGAAGAATCAGAACCCGGAACTTTTCCAGCATGTATTTTCAGAGATGGGAAGGGAAAGAATTGAATTCCTGATCAATTCTTCATGGTCAGAGGGTCTTGTGGTCACCATACCTGCTGGAAAAAGCGTCAGTTTAAGCAGCACAACGGTCACTGCTGCGGATGAGTCAGGGGCAAGGAAGACTGTGGTAATTTGCGGCGATGATTCCGTTGTTGAATACGCAGACAAGTATTTTACAGAAGGGAATGGAAATGGTGTCCAGGGAAAGAACATATATTTCATTCTGGGGAGAAACGCCAAGGTCAAGTATCTATACCTGCAGGACAAATCAAGTTCTGTCACAGACATTACATTTGTAAGGCAGATAATGGAACAGTATTCAGAGTTCAACTTCTATCACATCAATCATGGCTCAAACAAGGTTCTTTTCAGCGATGAATCTGTGCAGAACGGAGCCAATTCTGACTTCCGTGTATATGGTGTGAATTTCTCATCAGGCACTCAGAAGATGGATATCAGGGACAGCAGTTTCCAGGTTGGAAAGAAGAGCACTGCTGAGATATTTGTCAGAGGTGTTGTAACCGGGTCAAGTTCCACTATTCACCGGGGAAACATAGATCTTGAAGAAGTATCAATAAATTCCTCGGGATTCTACGACTCTAAGATATTGCTTCTTTCAAAGGATGGATATGCTAACAGTAAGCCCGGTCTAATGATAAAGAACAGCAACACGAGATCAAAACATGGGTCATCAATCAGCAATGTCGATCCCGAGCAGATATTCTATCTTAGAAGCAGAGGAATCGACATCAAAACAGCAAGGAACATAATCACAGGCGGTTTCGTTGGCTCAATGATTGAAAGGGCAAACAACAGGGAATTCACTGAAAAGATTAATGAATACGCAGAAAGTCTTGATATAGATGCTTACTTCTGATGAAGTAAAACAGGACTTTCCTATTTTTGAAACTTTAGGGGACGGTTACGCATATCTCGACAATGCTGCAACCACTCAGAAACCCCGTTCAGTGCTTGACGCTATACATAATTTTTATACAAGCCAGAACAGCAATGTCTACAGGGGCATATACAGGTTAAGCGAGGATGCAACAGACTCATACCATAAGGCACGAAGAAATATTGCAGAATTCATAGGGTCTGGAAATCCGGATTCTCTTATATTCACGAGAAATGCAACCGAATCTCTGAATCTTGTTGCGTCTTCACTGGGAAAGGGGCTCAGGCCAGGGGATGAGGTTCTCATCTCCATTATGGAGCACCATTCAAACATTGTTCCATGGCAGTTGTGGCTTCCAGCAGGAGTCAAACTGAAATATGCTGACATTGACAGTGAGGGTCATCTTGATATGGAATCCTTTCAGGAGAACCTGACAGGCAGAACAAAGATAGTTTCACTCGTTCATGAATCAAATCTTCTAGGCACCATAAATAATGCAATGGAGATAGGCAGAATAGCACATGATAATGGAGCAGTCTTCATTCTGGATGGTGCCCAGAGTGTTCCGCATATGCCGGTGGATGTAGAAAGATTGGGCTGTGATTTTCTGGCCTTCTCCGGGCACAAAATGCTGGGCCCCATGGGAATAGGATGCCTTTACGGAAGAATGGATATTCTGGAGAAGATGCCCCCATTCCTGGGAGGTGGTGAGATGATCCGAGAGGTATACAGGGACCACTCAGTCTGGAACGATGTCCCACAGAAATTTGAGGCAGGTACACCCAACGTGGCTGGGGCTATAGGTCTTTCAGCAGCAGTGGATTATCTGAGGTCATATGGAATGGAGAATGTCAGGTCTCATGAGAAGAGACTCATGAAAAAGACCTTTGATCTGGAACAGGAGGCCGGGATCCCTGAACTGATTTCTTACGGTCCACGGGAACTGGAAAACAGAGGTGGCATATACAGCTTTAACATTGGAAAAATAGCACCTATGGATCTTGAATCTCAAATACTTGAAGAATCATCTCTTAAGATAGGTTCAGCGGTACATCCCCACGATGTGGCATCATCCCTTGACGGAGATAAAATTGCAGTTAGATCAGGCCACCACTGCGCAATGCCTCTGACACACCGTCTTGGAGTTGTGGCAACATCAAGAGCTTCCTATTACATATATAATTCAGAATCGGATGTGGAGAATCTCTTCCAGGCTATTGCAAATGTTGCGGTGAAGTACCATGAGCGATGAGGAAATCAATATGGAGATCCTCCTGGATCACTACAGATCCCCGAGGAATTACGGAAAAATTGAAAAGCCATCAGTGGAACTTGTGGAATATAACCCCGTATGCGGGGATGCTGTTCAGTTCACACTGAAAATAGAGAATGGAATACTTACAGACGTAAAGTTTATCGGACGGGGATGCTCTGTCAGCCAGGGGGCCGCGTCAATGCTCACAGAGAGAGTCAAGGGAAAAAGCACAGAGGAGGTAATGAATATAGGGCCCCAGGAAATTCTGAGCAACATAGGGCTCAATCTGGGCCCAAGCAGAGAGAAATGTGCCCTCCTCTCCCTGAATGCACTGCAAAAATCGGTCAGAAAATACAGAGATGGTGAAAAATGAGTGATTACAGAGTAAGCATAGACAGGAAAAATTGCATAGGCGATGCCATATGCACAGCTCTTTGTGACAATTTCTACATGGATTCCGATGGCAAGGCCAGTGTCAGAAATGAGATTGTCCCGGAAAGTAAATCAGGAGAGAACATTGAAGCAGAGATTTCATGCCCGGTAGGAATAATAAAGGTCAGGAAGACTGCCCACTGAATTTATCTCTGGAGATAGCAGGATTTCCAAGCAGACCATGATTTATGATCTCTTCTGCATTGATCCTTATCTGCCTGGCACTGTCTCTCTCCCTTATTGTTACTGTGCCATCCTCCAGTGATGTTCCGTCGATGGTTATGCAGTAAGGTGTTCCGATCTCATCCTGCCTGGCATATCTCTTACCGATTGAGCCTGATTCATCGTAAAATATGTATGGGTCAATCATGGAGAGGCGTCTGTAAATTTCACGCGCAAGCTGATCCATTCCGTTCTTTTTCATGAGAGGGAATACTGCAGCATGATATGGGGCAACCTCTGCAGGAAGGGAAAGAACAGTGTATCCATTGTCTCTTGTCATTATGGAGTGCATCAGCACAGAGAGAATTATTCTATCAACCCCGGAAGCTGGTTCAATAACAGAGGGCACAATGTCGCCTTCATCAGTGCTGACAGACATGGACTCTCCACTGGTCTTCTCATGGTTTCTCAGGTCATTCCTGTCTGCAATTCCAGTTATCTCAACCCAGTTTCCGTCAAGTTCGGCCTCTGCATCCCATGAGTCAAATGAATAGTGTGCAAGTTCATTCTTCTCATGCTGCCTGAATCTAAGGCGTTCCTTTGATATTCCCATTCTCAGAAGTATGCGCTGTGTAAGTGTGATGAAATATCCCATTGCATTGCTGCTTATGAGACCTGATTCAACAGCTTCCCTGGCCTTTACCCTCAGAGGTGGTGAGGATCTGGGGCAGATAGTAATATCCTCATCATAATCTATCTCTGCCCAGTACTTCTTTTCTGGATGAACAAAGACCTCCACCTCGCACATATTGAATTCCTTCATCCTTATGAGGCTCTGCCTTGGCGCAATCTCGTTCCTGAAACCCTTCCCAGACTGTGCGACAGCCATTGGAAGTTTGCCTCTGAAGATGTTGTTCAGAATTTTGAAGTTTATGAAGATTCCCTGAGCAGTCTCCGGCCTCAGAAAAAGATCTCCTGATGACCCCTGATCCGGAAGAAAGAACATCTGCCTGACATCGAACACTCTTGTGATTCTTGCTCCGCAGTTTGTGCATTTCACAACATGTTCATTGACAAAAGCAAGACCGCTGTCAACAGTGTCAAACACCTCCTGAAAACCTGCGCTCTTGGTGAATGTTTCAAGTTTCTGCCTTAGGTGACATTTATCACATTCTGCAGCAATATCGAGAAACTTGTCCACATGGCCTGATGCCTGGAAAACAGCTCTTGGAACAACAACAGGAGTATCTATCATCAGTGCATTCTCCCTTAAGTACGCCTCCTTCCAGATCCTGATGATATTATCTTTTAGTAAGACCCCAAGTGGCCCGTAATCATAGAATCCTGCTTCTCCTCCGTATATGGAAAACGATGGCCAGAAAAATCCTCTTCGCTTGGCCAGCTCAACAACTTTCTCATAAGTGTTTTCTATTTTTTCCGAACTCATTGTAAATTCCTCTATCGACTTATTGAAATATTGGTTAACTTTAAAGAAACTCCAGCAATTCTGCTTCAGAACAGGATCCTCAGTATGTGTGTATCAAAGAGCATTCCAACAAGATCATCGCTTCCCTTGAACACCGGGAGCTGATTGTAGTTTCCCCCCTCCATCTTCCTGACAGCTGCCTCCATGGTATCGTTGGTGTTTGTTACCACCGGGTTTCTGACCATTATATTCTTAACCGGGGAGTTTGGAAGCTGAACATTATTCTTCACAATAATATATGTGAAAACGTTCCTGATACCTTCCCATGACCACGGGTCCTCGTCATCTGCCATCCCCGTCTCCGATGTTTCCATACGGGATTCAATATCGATCTTGTCGAAAAGGTCTCTGTCTGTTACTATGCCGGCAAACTGACCTGAAAGATTAAGGACTGGTGAAGCATAGGTTCTGGCAATTCTCATAATATGTGATACAACCGATACAGGATCATCCTCATATACGCAAACTGCAGATAACTCTCCAAGATCCTTCACTTTCCTTGTACCATGTTTTTCCCTGATGGCACGCAGGAAATTCTGAGGCGTCAGGATACCGACTACATTATTGTCATCATCAATCACAGCTATGTGGCGCCTGCCCTGTCTTGAGAGCTCCCTTGCTGCGTCTTCGATGCTGTCGTCCGGTCTAACGGCCCTTGCCCTTCTAAGCAGCATGGCAGTCTGGGATTCGTGTGGGTTTTCAAAAATATCACGCCTGCTGACCATCCCAACATACTTTCCGGACTGGTCCGTTATTGGCAGGCCTGTAAGATTATTCTGTATTAGGGTCTTAACAAGGCTGTTAACAGCACTTGGAACTGAAAAAGTAGTAGGTTTTTCTGTCATTATTTCCCGGACTGTCTTGATCATGGGAACTTGTATTTTCAACATCTATTAAACGATTTGCAGATTAAATCCGGCAAAATTTTGAATCAAGGCATCCTAAGATGTAATGATTGATCTTGATTGAGATATCTATTCCCACTCGATGGTGGCTGGCGGCTTATCGGTAATGTCATAGACCACCCTGTTTATCTCACCAACTTCATTTGTTATTGATGTTGATACATCCTCCAGGAACTCCCAATCAGGTTTTGAAAACGTTCCACTCATTCCATCGTTTGTGTCAATCATTCTGATACATACTGTCTTTCCATAGCTCCGCTTGTCCCCATGTATGCCTGTAGACTGAACAGGGAGCAGGACTGCAAAATATTGCCATGGCCTGACCTCCATTGGAAACTTTTCCCGTACCTTTTCCTCAAGAATGGAGGTTACTTTTCTCAGTGTGTCTGCCTTCTCCTTTGTCACCTCTCCGATGATACGGACAGCAAGCCCCGGTCCAGGAAATGGCTGTATATCTGAAGGGAGCTTCAGGTATTCTGAGACCATACGCACTTCGTCCTTGTAAAGATCTCTCAATGGCTCCAGGAGTTTGAGGTGCATTACTTCTGGAAGGCCACCCACGTTGTGGTGACTCTTTATGGTGTCTCTTACAGATCCGCCACTTTCTATCCAGTCCGGTGCAATTGTACCCTGAAGAAGGGTCTCAGCACCGAATTCAGTGGCAACCCTTTCAAATACATCTATAAATTTTGCACCTATGATCTTTCTCTTTCTCTCCGGATCAGTTATACCGCTGAGAGCAGAGAGAAATTCATCAGAAGCATCTATTATACGGTAATTGAGAGAATATCTTTCGAAGATCTCCCTGACCCTTTCCTTCTCACCTTCCCTTACAAGTCCCGTGTCAATAAAAACAGAAAGGATTCTATCTCCAGCTGCCTTGTTGGCAATCACTGCAAGAAGTGTGCTGTCCTGCCCGCCAGAGCAGGCAAGTATTCCTTTACCGGTAAGTTTTTCTTTTATCTCTTTAATGGCAGAATCCAGAAATTTGTCCACAGAAAGCATTCAAAAGGTAATGGTGAATAAATATTGAATATTTTGTACTCCTCAGGTTTTCATTATCGCCCCAAGGAAAATAAGTAGGCCAATTGCTGCGCCTATAATTGTTGCAACAATGTAGAATATTGCACCAATTATAACGTTATCCAGCAAGCCAACTCCAGGCATATATAAGTGTGTTACCAGGTATATGATCAGACCGATAACAATTCCAACCACAAGAAGCGAAACTCCTACCAGTCTGCTCTTTCCACTTCCGAAGTAGGAAGTCAGAATACCCAGAATGAAAAGAGCCAGGGCGAGAATACCCAGCACTACAAACAAAAACACCTGCCAGTTCCAAGGATCATATGCTGCCGTAATCATGTTTCCAACTCTTAAAGTTTGATTCCTGTTAGTGTCTTGGTGTCTATGACTCCCTCTATGGTCCTTATCTTCTCAACAACAACCTTACCAAGTTCGCTAAAATCTTTGGCATCTATTTTCACAATAAGATCATATTCCCCAAAAAGCGGATGAATCTCCACAACGTATTCAAGCTTGGAAATCCTGTTATAGACCTCATGCTCCTTTCCGGGTACTGTGCTGACCAGAACAAATGCCACTGACAAACCTAGATCACTACTGTATGTGAAATATAAGGAGTTTAAGAATCTTTCTAATATTTACGTGCTAATCCTTTGCCTGAATTCTTGGATCTTTGAAAAAACAAATGACTCTAGAGACTCTAGCTTCACAGATGTCTGGGAGCCAGTTTGCATGTCTTTTACAGTAACGGAATGGCTCTCCTTTTCCCTGTCTCCTGCAATGAAGGCGATGCTAGCTCCAGATGATGAGGCATTCTTCATCTGGTTGCTTATGCTCCTTCCGCTAAGGTCGGAAATCGCAACTATGCCATTCTCCCTGAGCGATTTTGCCACTTTCAAGCATATATGTGTTCCAGCCGGTGATGTGGAAACCAGATAAGCTTTCATAATATTTTCAGAGGCATTCCATTTTCCGTATTTCTTCATCATGAGTTCAACTACAACATCACCCATACCGAATCCCACAGCAGGGATGTCAGTTCCTGATATGTTTCCTGCAAGACTGTCATATCTTCCGCCTCCAAGAATGGACCGGAACTGGCCCTCAGCATCCGAGAATTCAAAGACGGTTCCCGTGTAATAAGACAATCCTCTAACAACAGAAAGATCAATGTAGGGCTCATTGCCTGTGTATTCCCTGATAAGGGCCGAAGTCTGTTTTAAACGCTCTATAGTTTCACTGATATTACCATTATCTGCAAAGGCTTCTTCGATTTTCAGGCATATTTGCTCTGCCGGCCCTTTCTCTCTTACAAGATCAAGAACCTTATCCACATTTCCTTCGTTTCCCGCTACAGAGAGAAAAGACCTCCGAAACTCTTCCACATCAATTTTGTGAAACCTGTCTATGATGGAGAATGCTTTGGGTATGTTATCAACATTGATGGCTTCAAGAATGGAATCCATAAGTTTCCTGTTGTTCAACTTAATGTGGAACTTCCCATTTAGACCACAAGAATCAAGGATATCCGAAGCAAGAGTTATAATCTCGGCGTCTGCTGCCGGGCTGTCGGGCCCAAACAGATCGGCATTGAACTGAAAGTGTTCCCGGACTCTTCCGGATTGTGGCTCCTCATACCTCCATATTTTTGGGATGCCGAACCATCTCACTGGTCTTGGAAGGTCCTTTCTTGAAGTCAGCATACGCATAACAGAGGGAGTGGCCTCTGGCAGGAGTGTAACGTTCCTTCCACCCTTATCAGTGAAAGAAAATGTCTGGCCAAGGAGTTCCTCTCCTGATTTATCAAGATAAAGTTCAATTGATTCCAGGCTGGGATAGTCAATCATAGAGTACCCGAAACTTCTTGCCACCTTCTTTGCGTTCTCGAAAAATCTGTCCTTTGGTTCCATGTCTTCAGGATAAAGGTCTCTGAAACCTCTGAGTCTTTCATATTTCAATTTTCCTGACACCCCTGATGTTGATTATCAGTTCCATATTTTATATATCAATAATTCATTTTGCTTTTAGACACAGTTCAGCGGAACTGTTTTTTAAGCACCGTACATTCACTGATTGCCTTGTTTTGTAGACCCGATAGGTTGGGCTACGACATGTTTAAATATTTTGAAGCATATATTTTGTTGTGAATCTAGACTCGTCAAATGGGACAATCCAACGATTGAAGAATGAAGGGTTCACTCTTAACCAGTCAAGAATTATTCTCTTTCTGGAATCTTTTCCAGAATCAAGCATGGCAGATATAACCACAGGGTTAAGAATCACAAACGCAAGGGCAATCTCTGCCATGAAGCCTCTTTTATACAATGGGTTTGTTGAAAGAATGAGGATTATCAAGGGAATATCCAGAGGAAGGTCTTATTTCATCTATAGGCTGAGAATTCCAGTAACAGAAATAATATTCGAATCAAGAAAGTTTGTCCAGATAGTAACACTGGAATATGGTAAAAAGCAGTTTTAGTGTTTCATCGCCTTCTTTAAGAGCCTCTTGCCGTATCTCTGAAGTGAGAAGTGTGAATATGTTGCCTGAGTATTTTTAAGTGAAAGGCCATCGTGGACGCCATCAATTCCTCTTCCGTAAAGATTTTTAAGAAATTTCTGAGACGGGTCATCAGTTGTGCTGTAGTGATATTCGTGGCCGTATACCGTCTCTCCCCTGCGGAACATTACTGAATCGTTTTCTGCTATCATTCTTGTGTAGCTGAGTGTTAATTTCTTGTTCATGACAACTTTACCTGGGAATATTCCTGCCATCCTGTAATCTCCATTGTCAGTTGATATGGATCCCTCCAGGTACATGAGGCCTCCGCACTCAGCAATTACCGGTATTCCGGATTCAGAAAGATCTCTGACCGATTCAATGCATTTTCTGTTTTCGCTGAGTTCCCTTGCAAACAGTTCAGGATAGCCGCCTCCAAAATAGACGAGATCAGGGTTCTCAGGGTATTCTCCTTTCACCGGGGAAAAGTAATGGATGTTTCCATACCTTTCCAGGTAATCGAGAGAACTAGCATAGTAGAAATTGAAAGCAGTGTCAAACGCTATCCAGATATTTATTTTTTTAGAGGAAGCTGGAGTAACTGATGCAGTTATATTGTTTGAAATTACAGGAAGCTCATTTACAAAAGAGGTGTCAAGATACCTTGCCACCTCCTGTGCTTTCTTCTTTACATCTGGCGTTTCCAGACCGGTCAGGAGCCCGAGATGGCGGCTTTCTATTCCCACGTCAGGATTTCTTGGTACTGCCCCAATTATCCTGATTCCATGTTTGACAAACTCATCTCTAACCATATTGAGATGTTTTTCTGAACCATAATTGTTCAGAACAACACCAAGACAATGTTTCCCAAGGAAACCTTTTGATATATAATAGGTCGATTCTGCAGTTTTGCTGCAATCTACAACAAGAACATAGGGAATTTTGAATTTGCGGAAGTAGAAGTTTGTGCTCAGGTCTATGGGAGATCCCGAGTCATAAAGTCCCATGACGCCCTCAACAACGGCGTAGTCATATCTGGCAGCAAGATTGACTAAAGTTCTTTCATAGGTTTTTCCCTCTATCCACCGGTCAATGTTGTATGTCCTGGAACCAGTGACTGCACTTTCAAGCCCAGGATCAATATAGTCTGGTCCGATTTTACATGAAACTGAGTTCTTGAGCGCAGACAGGAATGCCATTGTCACTGTGGTTTTTCCAGAACCGGTTGAAGGTGCGGTTATTCCAAAAACTTTCAATCTATCATAAGAAGATTCCAGAACAATATATGAAAATATAGTAAGTTCAAGGTTCATTTGAAACAATGAACCGGGGCTCACAAAATCCTTTAAATGACCACGTCGATCAGAATTTAATTATCTGCAATGATCAATTCAACTACAAAGGTTAATTAGTTTATAGCAATTACTTCTGGAGTTTATGGATTATGTACAGACCCTTAGATCCTCCGGATTCAAAGTCACTCCTCAGAGATTGAGGGTTATTGAATACATAATGTCCAGGACGCCGGGACATTTCAGGGCAGAGGATGTATATGCAGAGGTTCACAGAATAGAGCCTACAATAACAATGGCAACTGTTTATAACATTCTCAGGACACTTCAGAAATCATCAATTCTGAAGTCTTTTGAACTGAAAGGGGCAACTTGGTTCGAAACAAATACAGGAACTCATGCTAACTTTTTATGTGAGGTCTGCGGTGAGATAACTGACCTTGATATAGAATCATCATCTCTGATCTCATCTGTATCCGAGAAGGGTTACGAGATCTCAGACAGCAGTTACATACTCAGGGGAGTATGCCCCAAATGCAGTAAAAACCATTGAGCACTCATATACCACGAATCGCTGAAACTACGTCAAGTGCCTTTCTGGTCTCTCCCGGGTCATGGGTTCTCACGATGCTGACACCATTAATGGAGCACCACACTGCCGCTGCCAATGATCCTGAAAGTCTTCCTTCAGGCTTTTCACCGGTGATCCTTCCAATGAAACTTTTCCTGGAGGCACCGACTAAAGTCCTGAGGCCAAAATCAAATCTCCGAATATTCTTCAGTAACTGCAGGTTCTGCTGATATGTTTTGGAGAAACCTATACCGGGATCCAGTATTATATTCCCTTTCCTGACGCCTTTTTCAAGCATCTGATTTATTCTTTCCATAAAGAACTCAGAAATCTCAAGGAAAATGTTAGAATATGAGGTAAACTGGTTCATATTTTCAGGTGTACCTTTCATGTGCATAAGGACACACTCAAGGTCATTCTCTGCCGCGATAGAAATCATTCTATCCGATCTGAATCCTGAAATGTCGTTTATAATGTCAACTTCAGATACAAATTTCTCAAGCACCTCGGGGTGCCGGGTATCAAGCGATATTGGTATATCACAGGACCCGGAGATATATTCTATCAGTGGCTTCAGTCTTTTGATCTCTTCTTCATAGTGGACTTCAGTGCTGCCGGGTCTTGTACTTTCCCCACCGATATCTATTATGTCAGGCTTCTGATCCAGTATTTCAGTCAGGCCTTTCATGTTATGCAGAAATCTGGAGCCTTCATAGAAAGAATCAGGTGTACTGTTAACGATGGCCATAATTTC
>JAMCPQ010000029.1:0-28566 GCA_023379825.1 Thermoplasmatota archaeon
TTTTAATATTATTGATAAAATCATAATAAAATTCAAATATAACTTGTAGCTTGCTTCAGTGATGAACAGCATACTGAAGTTTGTGTTGCTTGTATTACCCTATGTCTTTATGACATTCGGGTTTGGAATTTATGACAGGCAATATCCGGAAATTGGAGGCTGGCCATTCTTTTACTGGTATCAGCTAGTATGGATATTCCTGGCGGCTATTCTAACGTCTACGGTATATGCTATCGAGAAGCATGAGCACCGGGTAAATAGGGGGACTGATATGTGATGAGTTATTTCTCAAGTATTGATTATGCCATTTTCCTAATTGTAGTCATTGTTGCCCTGTTTACCGGATTCATAGCGTATCGCTGGAGAAAGCCCAAAGAAATGGGAAATATTGAGGAGTGGGGACTTGGTGGAAGAAGATTTGGTACTGTTGTAATATGGTTCCTGCTGGGTGGAGACCTTTATACAGCTTATACCTTAATAGCGGTTCCGGGGGTAGCTGCGAGCTCCGGTGCGCTGGCAATGTTTGCCATTACATATGGAATTATGATATATCCAATAGTCTATGCCACCATGCCAAGGCTCTATACCGTATCTAAAAAGAGAGGATACATAACTTCCTCAGATTATGTCAGGGACCGTTTTAATTCAAGACTTCTTGCAATGTTGATAGGATTGACAGGCGTAGTTGCTGAGATGCCTTATATCGCGCTTCAGGAAGTGAGCATAGGATATGTATTCAGGGCAATGAGCGTACCTGTCACAGTGGCTCTTGTTGCAGCTTTTGCCGTTGTGGCAATATTCACTTTCGTCAGTGGGTTGAGGGGACCATCTCTTACAGCAGTTTTGAAGGACGCAATTATTTGGGTTGCAGTAATCACTATAATTATATATGTTCCCTACAGGCTGGGTGGTTTCGGCCCTATATTCTCCAACGCTGCATCAATTTTCAAATCTAATGCACCGCTTTTCGAATCACCCGGATTGAGCCTTGGATACACAACTCTGGCGCTTGGGTCTGCCCTCGCACTTTTCCTCTATCCTCATGGTGTTACGGGAACTCTTTCATCCAAGGATAGCCGAACAATTAAGAGGAACGCATCTCTTCTTCCTCTTTACAATGTTCTGCTTCTTATAGTGGCTGTGCTTGGTATTGCCGCAGTTGCTGCTCAGGGAGTTGTTTTCAACGGAAAGGGTGGAAACCCTGCCTCGTCCTTCGCAATACCGTATCTCATAAAGGATCTGTTTCCGTCAGCATTTACTGCCTTTGCATATGCGGCAATAGTGGTAGGCAGCGTAGTTCCGGCTTCCATTATGGCAATCGCATCAGCAAACCTTCTGACAAGAAACGTATACCGGGAATATATCAACAAGAATGCCTCATCAAGAAGCCAGGCAATGCTTTCCAGAGTGCTGGTCCTTGTAGTTATAGCAGGTTCACTTGTATTTGCTCTTCTCCCTGTGGCCTCCGGAAATATTGTGTATCTTCAGACATTGGGAGGGGCATTTGTGCTTCAGACTCTTCCGGCAATATACATATCCCTCTATACAAGAAAACTGAACAAGTGGTCGGTTGGAATAGGATGGCTTGTGGGAGTTAGTGCAGCCGTATATGGCCAGTATTTAAATCACTTCAGTGGAGGTACTCTCCTTCCCCCTTCCTATGATTTCATCTACCTGGGTATCTTTGCCCTTATTCTGAACGTAGTCACAGTCCTGATCGTTCACGGAATAATGACCGGGATGCACAGGGTCAAGGACGAGGGAATCATAGAGAACCATGAACTGGAACCGGAATTTTAAATGAGTTTAAACAATAAACTCATATTTTTCATATTAAACTGCAATGGAGCATAACTGGCTCAGGCATTTCATTTTATTCCACAAAAATTTTATTCAAGATGAATTCTTGAACAGAGACACATTTAAATTGAGTCCGGTAGGAGCTTTTTAGATTAACATTTGAACCGAAGTGCTTCGACCTAAAATTCTAGTACCATTGAAAAACCCCTGTATACAGCTATCAATGAATTGATTCATCAGCCCTATTTATCGATGAATATGACTTGAAGGAAGTGAGTTAAGTTTATGCTTCACCTCTTTCAGGACGAAGAGGGCTGTAATTTGAATGCGAAGGAATGTGTTGAGATTAATTATATACAATACCTGGAATAGAATATGAAAATAATTGGAAAATGATTCAGTTTATGGTTCTGTCTATAATTTCAAGTATCTCCTTGAACCGGGATATCTGCTCCTCAGTCAAACCACTTAATGCGTCCTCCAAAAGCCGGTTAAACTCCAGCATTCCCTTCTTAAGAATGCGCCTGCCGGAATCTGTTATGGTCACCCTTATGAGTCTCCTGTCATTTTCACTTCTTGACTTTTTTACATAACCCTTGGATGCCAGATCATCAACTATTCCCGTTACCCATGGACCTGTGATGCCGTTGATGTCGGCAAGGTTATTCATCTGTGAACCATCCATTTGAGAGATAGAAAAAAGGACTTTGACCTCCGTAGGCTTTATTGAATACTTTTCAAGTTCTCTCTCGAGCCGCCTCCGGCTGTGCTGTGTCACCCTGGACAGAAGGTCCCAGAGCTGAATATTCTCAGCTCCAGTCTCTTTTTCAATGTTATCTTCCATCTTCCCTCCTATTGCGGTCATTCCCTATCTATTTTTCCAATTGGGCCGTCCTTCCTGGTTCAGGTGCAACCTGCCCAGTATTTTGAGATTCGCTGCTCTGTGATGGTACGATTGGCCTGGAACCTGCATTCTCCTGATTGAATAGTTCTCTTGATTCTGCGGTTTCTTCATGCACATATCTCTTTCCCCTAAGGGCAGATAGCAGTGCAGCAACAAAGAATATCCCTGCGCCAGCATAGAAGGAGATCCTGAGAGAGCTCATGAAAGCAGTGGCTATTGCTCCGGGGAACCAGTGTGTTCCCGTTATGATTGAAAGGGAGGACCCGCTGACTATTGAGGAGAACCCTGAAGGCAGTAGAGAGAATATCGTGGTAACGGGATTATATCCAAGGAAAGCTGAAAACAGTGCAGATGTTGGCGGAATGCTCTTGAAAACGGGTATCAGAACAGGGGCTCCCGCGGCCTGCAATGCTGTAGTGAAGGATCCTGGAAGATATTTTGTCAGAAAGACAAGGACTATACTGAAGAATATACCCATACTGGCGGTCTGACCTGTGTTCTGTAATGTTGTCCTCATTCCGGAGGCAACACCCCTGAGCTGTGGAGGTACGGAATTCATTACTGCGGTTATGTTTGGAGCAGCAAAAGTTCCCATTCCAAATCCCATCATGAAAAGCATCAGTGCAAAGGGAAGATAGCTGAAGTCATAGCTGAGCGTTGACAGAAGGAGGAATGCAATTCCACTGATGCTCATGCCGATGGTACCCAGAAGCCTTGCCCCAATTTTATCTGAAAGAGCACCACTTATTGGCCCCATAAGGACGAACCCGGCCATCATGGGTATTGTATATATTCCGGCCCAGAAAGGGACGCTGCTGTATGAATAATTGTGCAGGGGGAGCCATATCCCCTGTAGAAGAATGATTATCATGAACATCATTCCACCCATTCCCATGGACTGAAGCATACCTGCAAAGGACCCTGTTGCAAAGGCTCTGTTTCTGAAAAGGCGGAGATTGAACATAGGCTGTTCCACAACTCTTTCGATCAGCACAAAGACAACCAGGAGCACAAGCCCGGAAAACATTGCTATTCTTACCCATGGATTGCCCCAGCCCATTGAAGAAGACCCGTATGGCATGAGACCATATGTGATACCAAGAAGAAGCAGAGAGATACCTCCTGCAAATGCAATATTGCCAGGCAGATCAATCTTCTGATCTTTGTGCCTTACCGAATGGTCTTTCAGCTTCATTAATGACCAGATGGTTCCGAAGAGACCTACAGGAACGCTCACAAGGAACACATATCTCCAGTTTACTGCTGCAAGTATCCCTCCAAGTATCAGTCCAACAAGAGAACCTGCAAGGGCTGCAATCTGGTTAATACCCATTGCCTTGCCTCTTTCGCTTACCGGAAAGCTATCGGTAATTATGGCCGCAGAATTAGCAAAAAGGAATGATGCCCCAACCGCCTGTATCATTCTGAAAATTATGAGCTCAAGTGCCCCTCTGTTTCCCGTATTTGGAGTCAGGAACAATAATATAGAACCAATTGTGAAAATAAGAAAACCGAAATTGAAAAGCCGCACCCTTCCAAAGATGTCAGATAGACGACCCACGGTGACTAGAAGAACCGCAGTCACAATCATATATCCCATCAATATCCAGAGCAAGTATTCAAAGGAGCCTGGAAGGAAAGGATCTATTTTCAGACCTCTGAATACAGCAGGCAGGGATATGAGTATGATTGTCCCGTTTATGGAAGCCATAAGCACTCCAATTGTGGTATTAGATAATGCCACCCACTTATACTGTACCATACAGTGTTGTGAATTTGAGAGAGATATAAATAGTTAATTACTTAATTATCGGTAAACATTTTATATTCCCTTTCCATATGCCGGTAAATGATATCCACCAAGGCTTCCATAGTTATAGGGGTTGTAATACTGGTTGTATTCGGGTCCATGGCTTACCTTACTATTGAAAAGTCTTCTTCAGGTTCCAGTATCACTGCATCGGCAAGCGGAGGATATGTCAGAATAGTGAACGGAACGGGTGTGCAACCTCTCTATGAGATCACTTCCAATACAACGCAGATTAGCTTTAACTTCACCATTTACACTAACTCCCCTGTTACTTACATATATGATATTTCGCCTCTCAGCTCAAACCATAACAGTTCATTGAATTCAGTTAACCTGACATATCTGAATAAAACAGAGTATCCCTTCAATTATATTACAGACAATAACACCTCTAATGGAACTGCTGTTCATATGGTACTCTATCTGAACTCATCGGCAGTTAAACTCATGAACACCACTACCAATCCTGAATCCCCTGAGGTTTATGGAGTGGAAATACTTGTTATAAACGGTAAGGACGGAAGTTCAGGGTTTGGATTTGGCATAATCAAGGTTGAATAGATACCATTTCGTCAAAGTTTCTTGTTACAATATTCCTCAGGCGCCTATTTTTCTCTATATATATGTAAATAGAGTGTTTAGGGAAAATTATAATATTCGCCATAGGTCTCTATTCTGTGACTGAACAGACAGGAAAGTTTAGTAGTTTTTCAGCTATGGATAATGTTCCGACTGGAAGGGTTCATTACAGGATTACAGCCCTTTCAGCTGCTGGGGTATTTCTTGATGGTTACGATATTTCCATTATTGGCGTAGCCCTCACCATAATTTCTGGATTGAAGGACTTCAGTTATGTTAACACTGCCCTTGGCAAAGGACTGATGGCGGCATCCACTACAATTGGAATGCTGTTTGGGGCCATTATTTTTGGATATATCACAGACCTTCGGGGGCGGAAGTTCATGTATCTGTGGGATATGGTAATTTTTATTATTTTCACCGCCCTGATCTCTTTTGCTTCATTCAACTTTGACTCCCTGTTCATATTCCGACTCATATTAGGTCTGGCCATAGGAGCTGACTATGCAATAAGCACCACAATAATCTCGGAATTCTCCCCTGTAAAATCAAGGGGGAAACTTCTTGCTGTAAATGTGTCTGCATGGTGGATAGGTTCAGCGATTGCCTATACAATCGGTTTCCTTCTCCTTCCACTTGGGACAGAGGCATGGAGGTACATGTTTGCCATAGGAATAGTACCTGCAGTTATTGTACTGGTATTCAGGTTTTCAGTACCTGAATCCTCAAGATGGCTGGCCCAGTCTGGAAGGGTAGAAGAATCCAAGAAAGTGGAAAGACAGATATCCGGAAACGTGGATGAAAGAAAGGTAGCAGGAAGAAAAACTTCCATAAAGGAGCTGTTTTCATCACAGAACATAAGGGCAACTATTTTTGTCTCAATATTCTGGTTTTCTTATGATGTCGCATTTTATGGAATTGGGCTTTTCAGCCCGACCATACTGGAAATATTCGGACTAAGCCACAGTCTTTCAATTCTTGGCTCGGCAATTTTTGCTTTCTTTGCCGTGATTGGAAGTTTTCTATGCATTGCCCTTATTGACAGGCTTGGCAGGAAAACAATAACAGCACTTGGGTTTGCAGGTATGTCGGTATCGCTCGTGATACTGGGAATTATAGCACTCCTGGTTCCTAAGTCAGCATTTTCTGTGGGTATTCTGGCACCTGTTATTGTCCTGATGTTCATTGTCTTTGAAGTGACCCAGACCATTGGCCCAGGAGGGACTGATTTTGTCTATCCGCAGGAAATATATCCAACATCAATCAGAGCTACGGGGCAGGGATTCGGAACATCTGTTAGCAGAATAGGTGCAATACTTGGTCTTACTGCATTTCCTGCACTGGTTGCCTTCTCTGGCCTTGGAGCAGGGCTGATGTTCTTCTTTGCTTTCTCCGTTATAGGACTTGTAGTAACTCTGGTACTGGGAGTGGAAACAAAGGGTAAATCGCTGGAAGAACTTACAAGGTGAACTGATGCCTTCAATCGAATTTCTCGGTAACTGGAGTTCCAATATTGAGTCAGGTAAGAGGAATGTTTCAATTTTGATCGATCGTAAGACTGTGCTTGATTTCGGGCCACATTCCTTAGAATCCCTGCTTGAAATGGGAATAGACCCGAAAAACATTGAGACAGTTCTCATCAGCCACATGCACCTGGATCATTTTGCAGGTATACCTGAGATATTGTGGTACAGAGCTATTCACAGGTGCAAAGAAAACCTTTCAGTTATAGGTCCAAAAGGCATTAGAAAAGTCACTGAATCCCTGCTCAGGTCTTACCACACTCCAGAAGCTTTTGAGATCAATGTTGAATACAGAGAGGAAAAGGGAGACTTTGCTCAGGGATTTCTTTCAAATCACCTGATAAGAGATATAGGATACCGAATTGAGCTTGGGAATACGGTTTTATATTATTCCGGTGACACATCATATACTGAGAATTCATCCAAAGGAGCAGATGGCTCGGACATTCTCTTTCATGAAATGACATATCTGGACTCGGACCGATCAGAGGCCGATTTCTGGAAACATTCCACCGTTTCTGATGCGCTAAGAGTTCACAGTGAGGCCAGATCAAAAATTCTTGTCCCGGTGCATCTGTCATCATCCACATATGCCTATATCAGAAACTACTCTGGAAAAATCAGTTCGCTTAGACCTCCTGAAGGCAAAATAACAATTCCATAGAGCATAATTCAGATTTTGATTGCATCTCCTAAAAAAGAAGAGATGAAGTCTAAGAATTCAGATAAAATGGAATTTTAAATGAAAACAGAAGAATGTACTTAGGTGTAAGTTCTTCTGTGGCTTCTTCCATAGGATCTGTTATTTCCGGAATATCTTCTCTGGGAACCGAAATTCCTCCCCCTGTAATTTCCTCTGGAAGTCTGTGAACGCCTGTATATGGGTCTTACGCCGGAATAGGCCTCTTCGTTTACTCTGAGAACGCTCATCCTTATTTTAAGTGAGTCCTCAATGTTCTCTATAACGTCCTCTTCACCCTGGTCTATTATGGTGAATGCTTTTCCCTCTTTTCCCATTCTTGCTGATCTTCCCACTCTGTGCACATAAACTTCTGGCTCTTTCGGGGCATCAAAGTTTATCACATCAGTGATGTTTGAAATATCGAGGCCTCTTGAGGCAACATTAGTTGCGACCAGGAATCTTGACCCGTTTCTGAATTCAGAGAGGGCCTTCTCCCTCTGGGCCTGTGTGAGATCGCCGTGAATAACAACAGGATTATGTCCCTTATCCACCAGAATCTCATAAAGCGTGGCCGCATCCCTTTTCTGTTCAGTGAATATTATGGCCTTTCTTGGTGAATATTCCTCCATATAGGCAAGCAATGTTGATACCTTGTTTCCATTATAATTGACAGCAAAGGTGTTGAATATAGAAGAAACCGTAACGTCCTTTTCCTGCCCGATTCTTATATACTCCGGCTCCTTCATATACTTTTTAGAGAGCCCAAGTATTCTTGACGGGATCGTTGCAGAAAACAGCATCACCTGCTTTCTTTCAGGTGTCTGCGATATAATGTATTCAATGTTCTCTATAAATCCCATATCCAGCATGGTGTCTGCCTCATCCAGAACGAGATATTCCAGATTCCTGAACGACAGAACCTTCCTTCTCATGAGATCTATGAGTCTGCCCGGTGTCCCGACAATTATGTTAGCACCGTTCCTGATCTTTCTGATCTGGTTTTCAATGCTTACTCCACCATAAACTACTGTGGAATAAAGCCCCAGTCCCCGGGACATCTCCTGTGCAACTCCCTGCACCTGTATAGCAAGTTCTCTGGTTGGAGTTATGATGAGGGACGTTATTCCCTTCTTACCTATTGAATTGTTAATTATAGGTATTAAAAATGCTCCGGTTTTACCTGAGCCTGTCTTTGATCTCACCACAATGTCCTTCCCTTCCATGACAAGCGGGATCGTTTTTGACTGCACTTCAGTGGGTGTCAAAAATCCCATTTGCCTAAGATTTTTCAATAAACCATCAACTGGTTCTATTTCCTCAAATTTCTGCATTTCCAAGCACTTAATCTGCTCACACAAAATCCTAATTAATTCTGCATTAGCTTGTACCAGTATCTCAGTACAGTATTAAACATTTATCCACTGTGCGAAGAATAAAAATGAATATCAGACTTTCTCCGGAGACCCCGTATTTGCAAGACCTGCGGAAGTGTCTTCAGGGTGAATTGATTCCACGATAAGGCTATTCCCCTCAATATCTGTGATCCTTACCTCTGTTCCAGGATTAAGAGATTCCGGTTTTACAGATTTTACCCTCCAGAGCTGTGAGTCGACTCTTGCTTCCGTGTAGCTTTTCTGATTCCTAACGATAACACCTATCTTTCCTATCATTGATTCTTTTCCTGTCATGGGTCCCCTTATGAGTTTCCATCTTGCCATAAGTCTTCCAAGCCAGAACCCGAATGCGAAAGCTACCATGACGGCAATCCAGAGTTCAAGAACTGTAGTAAGAGATAGCCCCATGATTATCATTACCTTATGTGAATACTGACATAAATGCTTTTAGCTCTGAAAATTCACTTCAGCTATCCTGTTTCCTGATTGCACATTCACGAGAGAAAAAGTGGAAATGTACTGGGAAGAATGGTTCAGGTTCAGAACAATATATCCATAATATGAAAGGAAGGCCCCAGGCATACTTACGTTCATGGTGATCTCAGGCGTAACTGCCACTGCATGTCCTTCCAAATATGGGACGAGCATTGATTCCTCTATGACAGTTCCATTCTGAAGCACTATTTCTGCGTCAAGAAATTTCAATGAAACATTGCTTGATGTTTCACTGAGCGTCATAACATAATTTCCACTGATCAGATTGCCTGAATCAGTGGTATTATTGTTGTACTGAATTGTTATTGTGGAAGAGGTTGGGGAAGTGGTCGGTATATAGCCTGCAAAAATGCTGTATGCCGAAGCTATTATTGTTACTGTGATTGCTATAAGCAGAATAGTTGCGATTATGGGTGAAACTGCTTCATCCTCCTTCAAAACTCTTTTCATGCCAACGGGAAAGGAGATAAAGAACAGGCTTAAAGATTTCTTATGCAAGAACACGTTTGTCAATGAGGCAATAGACACGATATAATTTTAAGAACCTCTACAATTATGTATTATGTCCTTCAAGTTATCAATTCCCGGATACACATATGGAGACATCATCTCTCAGAAACATACATGTGATGGGCAGGATCTGTCGCCCAAGATCGTTTGGTCAGAACCCCCCGCTTCCACAAAATCCTTTGCTCTCATTCTGGAGGATCCTGATGCTCCCCGGGGAACTTTCACCCACTGGGTACTTTACAATATACCACCTGAAACAAAGGAACTTCCCGAAGGAATTAAGAACGGCGAGGGAAAGGTTGGAAATTTCTTCCAGGGAGCAAATGACTTTGGCAAAATCGGATACAATGGCCCCTGTCCACCAGGAAAAGCAGTTCACAGATACTTCTTCTATCTTTATGCACTGGTTGAAAAACCTGATCTGGGCCCCAATATGAAAGCCTCGGACATAAAGAAATTGCTCGATTCCAAACTGATCAAGCAGGCTTCCTATATGCTTAGATATGGAAGGCATTATGAGCAGAGCAAATAGGGGAAAAGATTGCCTGATATTTCTGTAACTGTTGCCGGGATCAAATTCCGGAATCCTCTGCTTCTGGCATCAGGAATTCTTGACGAAAACGGTTACACAATAAAAAGAATCCTTGACGAGGGAGCTGGAGGAGCTGTAACAAAATCCATAGGAACTGATGAAAGGAGCGGGTATTTTCCTCCAGTCGTAGTTCCGCTTGATGACGGTCTCCTCAATGCAGTTGGATTGCCAAATCCAGGAATAAAGGAGTTTGGTTCAGAGATGAAAATAGCCCTTGAGGCGGGAAAACCTGTCATTGGAAGTGTCTTCGCGTCAAATTCTGAGGATTTCCTGAATCTCTGCAGTGCCATGGAAAGTTATGGTGCGTATGCGGTAGAGCTGAACCTCTCGTGCCCGCACGTTAAGGGTTTCGGGTCAGAGGTTGGCTCTGATCCTGACCTGGTAGAGGAGATTATTCACTCTCTGAAATCGAAGATCAGAATACCAGTTTTCGCAAAATTGAGCCCCAATGTTACTGACATAAATCAGATTGCAGAGGCAGCAAGCGAATGTGACGCTTTTGTTCTTATCAATACAGTCAGGGGAATGTCCATTGATATAACAGCACGTAAACCTGTGCTTAGCAACAGGGTAGGCGGATTGTCTGGTAGGGCCGTTAAGCCAGTTGGAATCAGGGCTGTCTGGGATGTATTTGAAAATTTTGACAAACCGATATTCGGAGTTGGAGGAATTGAAAATGCCCAGGATGTTGTTGAATACTTCATGGCTGGCGCAAGTGCAGTGCAGATCGGCACAGCTATTCATAGCCAGGGGAGAGGAGTTTTCAGAAAGATTGAATCTGAACTTGCAGATTTCATGGAAGCGGAAGGATTCAATTCTATGGTTGAAATGAGGGGGTTAGCTCACTGATGAGGCACTCTGAAATAATTGAAATAAAAGCAGCCTCCAGGTCTTCTGTGACACTATTCTTCGAAGATGACACAGACATACTTCCAGGGCAGTTCCTTATGATCTGGGCACCAGGTGTTGGGGAAATCCCGATATCACTATCACATACAGGAAAAAGGAAGGGAATCACAATCAAACCATATGGTAAAACAAGTTCTTTCCTATGTTCTCTGAAAAAAGGGGACAGGATATATTTCAGAGGGCCCTATGGCAGGCCTTTCAGTGTGGAATCAGGACGAAGATTGATTATAGGGGGAGGAACTGGGCTGGCCAGCCTGTATTCCCTTATCGACAGTGAATCCACAGTAATATCTTCAGCAAGAACAGCTGACGAACTGCTCTTCAGGAATAACTTCAAATGCAAAAGGAACATAGAAGTAACAGATGACGGAAGCGCAGGGATAAAAGGATTCCCTGTTGATGCACTCAGATCCATAAATCCTGATTCCCATGCAGTTGCATATATATGTGGTCCGGAAATGATGATGTATTCGGTTTACAATTACCTCAAAGATTTCAATCTGGAACTTCAGTTCTCCCTGGAGAGGATGATGAAGTGCGGAATAGGAATATGTGATTCCTGTTCAATTGGCGGTTTTCAGCTATGCAGGGATGGGCCGACATTCTTCAAAGATGAAATACCACTTCTTGTGGAATTCGGAATTACAAGAACCACTGAGTCAGGCAGACGATACAGCATGAAATAATGAAATTTCGCTATCGATATTACATATGCACATAATAAAATAAAGGAGTTGATATTGAAAGAATGGAACGTCTTCTATCTTACAGCCAGGCTTATGAACACCTAGAAAAGGCTCTGCAGCGCCTGCCTGTTAAAACTACGACATATCTGGTCATAGGAAGAAGAGGTTACGGCAAGACTTTACTTTTGAATCAGATGAAGAAAATTGCAGAAGCCCTGAACCCTGATGTATTCTGGGCAGAATCAAACAGTGGGGGGGATATATTCAGACTCTATCCGTTCAATGACATACTCAATCAGGTTACTTCCAGGATAATGGATCGCACACTGGAGGAAATAGTTGAGGGATTCAGGCACGAATTCATGGAGAGAAAGGGCCCAAATATTGTTGTTATATTGGGTCTTGAAAGACTTGACCAGCAGCAGAGAGACCTGTTTGTGTATCTTTCTCAGATAAGTGTTACCAGTAACTTCATTCTCTTCGGAACTATAGACGAGGAGAAAGAGCTGGAACAGGACCTTGCACTTCCACCTCTCAATAATGTAGAGATATCAACAGAAATTATAAGACTGAAGAGGCCAACCAATGATGATTTTGCCTTTTTCCTGAAGAAATCAGGATACCGAATACCTGACAATTTTCTCTCTGAACTGGGAAGACTTGTGAACGGAAGCTTTGAAATGTTCACATACTGCCTGAAATATTATGAGGAACAGGGAATTATAAATCATGATAAGGAACTTCAGGAAGCCTCATTCAGGTTTTTTCCTATTCCCCCAAGTATTGAAGTAACATACCGCCGCATGATTTCCTCTCTCACCCCGGAGGAGAAGAGTATATTACAGATACTTGCACTCGTTGGTGAAGACCTGCCGGTTAACTACCTTAAGGACGTCACGGGATTCGAATCCGCTCATCTTCTGGAAATCCTTGACAGACTGGTAGAAAAAAACCTTGTTGCAATAAAGAACCTGAACTACAGAATTGACAATCAGAGCCTGAGTGATATGATATTTGAGGACATGTCCTCATCCAGTGGACAGAAAAATCTCCAGGATTTCATGTCGTCAAAGGCCTATGAGAACCTTCAGTTTGTTACAAAGCTGAAACTGTTTTCCAAGGTTAAAGATGCAAGGAAGATAGAGGAAACTGTTCTTCAGGAATGGAATAAGGTACGAAAATCGGGCTTCACTAACTCCGTATCATCATATTTTTTCCTTTCACTGGAAAAAATTATTTCTGACCAGAAAGCAAAGAATGCCCTCAAATTAATGGCTGCTGACACACTTCTGCAGGAAAATAACGTCAGTAAAGCATTTGAAATTTATACAAGTCCTGAAATAATGGATTCCTACCCAGAGCTCAGCCTTCTTGGAAAGGCCAGGGTTTTATGGAAGAAAAACGCTTATGACGAGGCAATTGAAGCATGCAAGGCGCTGATTGATGATGAGTATGACAATACCACAAGAGGATCCGCCTGCGTAATTGCTGCAAACTGTTACTACAGCAAGAATGATTTCAAAAAATCTATGGAATACAGTATCCTGGCGGAGAAAATCTCCAAGGAGAACGGCCTCAGGGATATACTGGCAGATTCGCTCAACGCAATGGGTAACAACAGTGTCAAGGAATTCGACCTGGACGGAGCTCAGGCGCTTTACAGCAAATCCTTAGAGATAAACAGAGAGCTCAGAAGGTTTGATAAGACTCTTCAGTGCCTCAATAATATGGCAATCATTCTGAGTTACAGGGGCAAATATGATGAGGCAATAGAAATGCTTCAGGACCTCATATCAGAATCTTACATAACAGGAGATCTTGTGTCCAGGGCATATGCACTTTACAATCTATCAGAAATATTCTATAATTCAGGGAACCTTGAAGATTGCCTGAAACTCTTAAGTTCAACTGAGAGGCTTGTTGTAAATCTCAACGACAGCAACCTCTCCTACCCTTTCTACAGGTTCCTCACGATTCTCAATCTCAACATATTCAAACCGGGAAAGGCATTCAAGTATGCCGAGATGATGGAAATAGAGGCAACCAGAATCGGTAATGAGGAGTGGAGAGATATCTCCATCGGCCTGAAAGGACTGGTGGAAGTTTTCACTGGGGCACGGAAAATAGAGGAGCTGAATGCACTCTTTTCCAGAGATGTTTCATTTTCCGATGACTTTTCCCCCATGTGGTATTCAATTGCAACAATGCACTTCATTGCCATAGGGGACCTTGAAATGGCCAAGGACCGCTCTGAAAAATCCAGGAAATCCGCAGAGAAGCTTGGAGATCATTTCGGAACTGCCGTCTCTCAGATATGCGGGGTCTATGTTATGCTGGCTTCAGGAAATATTGAATCTGTCCGTAAGTTCATATCCAGTAGGGGAAACATAATCGGCAGTAAAGTAAGATACGGTGACAATACCTTCGCAATATTATCTGCCATAGCAAAAGATAAGCCTGCACCAGATGATCTTCCTCCTCCACAGAATATAGTGGAGTTGTTTATAATTGAGGTTTACAGGGCCATGCTGGAAAAGCACTTTGGTAAGGACCTCTACGAAAGGATCATAAATAAATACAGACAGCAGATATGACTGCCAGATGGAGAAAAGGGAAAGCTCTATTGAAGCCAGGTGCATTTTCTATGAAGATGGGAATTGCTATTTTGTTCAATCAAGCCCAGGAAAATGCTCATTCTGTTTCAATTTCACCACAACAGAGAGGGGAGTTTCTAAGGGCCGGGTAAAGCCACTCTATTCAATGTTTGACTATCTAAGGGGCCAGGATGAATCTGATCTGATTTTTCCCGAAGGAAATTATCTTCAGGAAACTCTTTAACTTGTTTTCTATTATCCAACGCAATCCGGGCCTGTGGGGTAGCTAGGATATCCTGTTGGCCTTCGAAGCCGAATACCTGGGTTCAAATCCCAGCAGGCCCGTGATAACTATTTGGAATTAGGGCATTTCAACACTTATTCCGTGAGGTATGACTGATCCTTTCATATTTCCACTCTGTTTCAATTCAATAGAATGAATTTAACCATACTCATCAGACCGCCTATCCTCATTCTCTGTGCTTTCAGACAGTGAAAATTTACTCATTTACTTTTGACATTTCCACAATTTTCTGATCTTCTGCCAAATTCCATTAATGAGAGCGATTTATTTGTGGAGTTGAAGGAATGTCTAAAATATTTTATCGTCTTTGGCCATATCCCCCTACCTCTTCTCAGTCTGAAACAACAAATCTGAACAGGGGGGCTGGGGTGACTCGACCTCGCTGGAGTGAACCGACTCCCATGGTGAACCTATTTGGTTGAGAAAAAAAATCTTGTACTGGCCAGCGTGCTTATAGGAATGCTGATGTCAGCAATTGACACAACAATAGTTATTCTTGCATTGCCCACAATCACAGATCAGCTTAAAGCTCCCTTCCTTGATACAATATGGGTAATACTGATCTATCTTCTGGTTCTGGCAGCACTTACCACACAGATGGGCAGACTTGGGGACATATATGGAAGAGGAAACATATTCAAGGCCGGGTTTCTTATTTTCATCGTCGGATCTGCTGCATCCGGATTTGCGCCAAACATATATTTTCTCATTGGTGCAAGGGCATTTCAGGGTTTTGGGGCGGTACTTATTCAGGCAAACAGCAGTGCAATAGTAGCAGATTTCTTCCCGCCAAAGGACAGGGGAAGAGCATTCGGCATAACCAGCATGGGCTGGACCATTGGAGGGACCCTGGGTATTGTCTTAGGAGGGATAATTACAACATTTATCGGATGGAGATTCATCTTTTACATCAACATACCTGTAGGTCTCATAGGATTCATCTTTGCCCTCAGATACATAAATGACAATAAGAGAGCAGAGTCCACCATAGATTATCCTGGTACAGTAACTCTACTTGTCCTGCTTTCCCTCATTGCATATGGAGCTGTCGAAATAGCAGGAAATGGAGTTGATATGCTGTATCTCTCCATGGTGATCGCTGGCGTTATCCTTCTGGTCCCGTTCTATTTCATTGAAAGGCATGCAAAGGATCCGCTCATTGTTCTGAGTGCATTCAGAAACAGAGTTCTCTCATTCTCTCTCATTTCAGCCACCCTTCAGGCGGTTGGATATCTTTCTGTGCTCTTCATTCTCATCATGTACCTTCAGGGAATAAGGGGGCTCACCCCACTGGACTCCTCCTTGCTTCTTGTTCCGGGATACATTGCTTCAAGCCTCCTTTCGCCCAGAATGGGGAGGCTTTCAGATAGACATGGAAGCCACCTATTCTCCAGCACTGGAATATTGATGATGGCCATGGGAATTGTTGTATATCTCTTCATGGGGTTGAGCACTACCCTCTATCTTCTCATACTTGGCTCCATAATTACGGGTATTGGAGGTGCAATGTTCTGGCCATCAAATAATGCAGCTGTAATGTCCGGAGCTCCAAGGGAACTTTATGGATCTGTTTCGGGACTTCTCAGAACACTGTCAAATATAGGGACTCTTTTCAGTTATGTCATAGCCATCTCCATATCTGCTCTGGCTGTTCCAAGATATGTGGCTTTTGAGGTATTTCTTGGAGTCACAAAACTACAGGGAGGGGTGTCTTCCAAGTTTCTTGCAGGTGTTCATTCTGCTCTAATAGCAAGCTTTGTCATACTCATAGTTGCAGCAATTACTTCAACAGTAAGGCCAAAGAAGAAAAAAGACGACGGGAGCCAGCAGAAAACTCAGTGGAGCAGTCAGGGGGCGAAATGATATTCCGGCTTTGGCGGTTCATCAAAAAAGAATAGGTTAATGTTCCCTGTTGAACTGGGGTTTCCTCTTTTCGAGAAATGCGCTTACCCCTTCCCTTCTGTCCGGCAGACCGAAAACTCTTCCGAAGAATTCTTTTTCGAGCTCAAATGCCTCAGGATCATGATGCCTGAGCAGACGCTTTGAAAATTTCAGCGAGCTGTGAGGCTTTGCTGCCAGTTCAGAGGCTAACTCAAATGCCCGTTCTCTGTAGTTTTCGTTCACCTCATTGACTATTCCAAAATTAACTGCCTCCTTTGCAGTAATTGTTGAACCTGTTGAAATCATCTGAAGAGCTCTTGCTTCCCCTGCAATTCTCAGAAGCCTCTGAGTTCCGCCAAAACCTGGAATTATTCCCAGATTTATCTCTGGAAGTCCCATCTTTGTTTCAGGATGCGCTATTCTGAAATCACATGCCAATGCCAGCTCAAAGCCTCCACCCAGGGCAAACCCATGCATCGCAGCGATAACTGGAAGGGGATGCTCTTCTATGGAATCCATCACCCTGTGGCCCTTTGTGGCAAACTCATATGCCATTTCCGGCGTGAGGTCCACAAAACCATGAATATCCGCACCTGCTGAAAATGCCCTGTTCCTGCCAGATATAACAACTACCTTCCCCTCTGATGACCGGATTACATCTCCAATTTCTCCAATCACGTCCATATTGAGAGGGTTAAGGGGACTTTCCATTGATATTTCAATATGCCTGACTGAGCCCATGTCAGAAATCCTGAGAAATCTGTAATCCATCACTCTTCACCGTACCGGTAGAACCCAATGCCTGACTTTCTGCCAAGCATTCCGGAGTTTACCATGTTTCTGAGTATGATCGGAGGCTTAAACCTTTCCTCTCCAAATTCAGTGTAAAGAACCTCCATAATATCCATTACCACGTCAAGGCCAATGAAATCAGAGAGTTCAAGAGGACCCATTGGGTGATTGAGGCCAAGTTTTGCTGTTCTGTCTATTTCCTGAGCAGTGGATACACCCTCCTGAAGGCAGAGCATGGCCTCTTTCAGAATGGGCATGAGGATCCTGTTTGATATGAACCCTGGAAAATCCTTAGACGTCACCGGTTCCTTGCCCAGTCCCCTTGCTATTGCCACAACAGATTCAACAGTGGACTGTTCAGTCCTTTCCGCCTTGATTATCTCAACAAGCTTCATCACAGGAACCGGATTGAAGAAATGCATGCCTATGAACCTCCCGGGAGCCTTGACTGTGGTTGACAGGAGATTGATGGAAATTGATGATGTGTTGCTTGCGATTATGGAAGATTTTGGTGCGATCCTGTCTATTATTCTAAACAGATCCATCTTCGCATTCAGTTTCTCAAAAATAGCCTCTATGTAAATGTCGTTCTGCCCAATTTCATCAATCTGTTTAACAGTCCTAATCCTGGTGAGTACCTGTGATGGCTCTTCTTCTATCAACGACTTCTTCCTGAGCCTTTCCAGTGAATCCCAGATATTTTTCAGGGCGGATGGCAGAACTTCCTGATTCATATCTGTGAGAACAACATCATGACCGGATTGTGCAAATACCTGGGCAATTCCCCGACCCATTGTTCCTGCACCAATAACTGCAGCTTTCAATCTATCATCTCCAGGGCAACAGACTGGCCTCCCCCTCCACCATGGCATATTGTGGCCAATCCTCTTGATAGATGCCTCTCTCTAAGTGCATTCAGCAAAGTTACGACAATCCTGGAGCCACTGTTTCCAAGGGGATGCCCAAGTGCGATTGCGCCACCGTTAACATTGAATCTTCCAGGATCAACATCCAGTTCATTTCTCACTATGAGAGAGGCAACGGAAAAGGCTTCATTGTGTTCAACAAGGTCGAAATCTGCAATTTTCATGGATAGTTTCTTCAGCAGTTCCCTTGCAGATGGCACTGGAGCTTCGACAAAGTCTTCAGGAGACATGGATGCTCTTGTAAACCCCTTTATCACGGCAACTGGTTTGAGGTTGTTTCTGACAAGTGCATTTCTGGATGCCAGCAGGAGGGCCGATGCACCATCAGAGAGCTGTGATGAGTTACCAGCAGTGAGTATGCCGTCCTTTGAGAAAGCAGGAGGCAGTTTTGAAAGTTCCTCCATGGTTGTCCTTCGTATGCCCTCATCCATCTTTATCTCATCCATACTGAGGGTCTCTTTCTGGGTCTCATTTCTTTCCCAGGCTTTAAATGCCCTCTCATGGCTTTCATAAGAGAACCTGTCCGCTTCTGATCGGTCAATTCCGTATTTCTTTCCACTCCTTTCTGCAAACTTTCCCATGTGCGTACCTGTAAATGCATCAAGAAGGCCATCTCTGAGCATTGAATCCTGGAAAGCCAGATTTTTCCCCAGCAGTTGCTTGACTCCCCATCTCACGGAAGGTTCAAGCATAAGAGGGGAACGGCTCATGCTTTCCATTCCACCTGCAATTATAAGGTCTGCGTCCCCCATTGCAATTTTCCTGTATGCGTTCTCCATTGCAAGCATTCCGGATGCACAGACGAGGTTTACTGTATATTTCAGAACAGTATCGGGGAGACCAGCACTTTTTGCTACCTGGCCAGCAGGGTTCTGCCCATTTGAAGCCTGTATGACATTACCCATGATAACTTCATTGATCCGGTCAGCCTGCAGCTTGTTTCTATTTATGATTCCGGATACAACTCTTCCTCCCAGATCTGTCGCAGGGATATCTTTCAGAGATTTGCCGAATTTCCCTATTGGAGTTCTTAAAAAGTCCACGACGTATACTTCTTCCATGATAAGGGACGTATACCATGGAGAATATTAGAATTGCTGCAGTTTACTCGGCAGTTGCAGTTCCCTGCTCTATTTCTTTCTTGAGTCTTGACTGTTTCTTCAGCACATATCTTGTAACGTAACCGGTTATGAGATTCATGGTTCTCTTTGAAACTCCTTCCATTGAGCCTTTAAGAAGTTCCCGGTTCCTGTTAAAATCAACTGTGAAAAGACCCTGGTTTGTTTCCACAAGATCCTGTGCAATCCTCTTGATATTCGTCTGCCTTATGCTACCCATATGCCAGACCACATCACTTGGTTATTTAAAACACTTTATGCAAATATCAGAGGCCATCAGGCGGTACTACCATAACCGGTATCCTGCTGAGTTTTATGAGCTCTGAACTTACAGAACCGAGAAGAACCTTGCTGAGTCCCGTCAGCTTTCTTGTTCCTGTTATAATGAGATCCACACCCCGGTCTTCCGCTGCTTTTACCATAACTCTTGCAACCTGTTCTCCCGGAGAGTCGAGCCTCACGTAGGTTGCCTGTATAGAAATGGACTCCACCATGGATTTTGCTGATTCCATGACCTCGTCGTTGCCTGATTCCCCCTGCTGGTACATGGATGCAGGGACATATGCATCAAAACTTGGACCGGTTCCAACAGCTATTGGCGAAACATAACAAATGATGTACTCTGTGAACACATCCCTGAATTTCAGTGAGAAATGAAGCGCCTTTCTTGCGACATCAGAATTATCAAATGCAACTAAAACTTTCACACACTAATATTAACTTACCATGACTTAAATGTTTTCCAATCTTTCTACCTGGAAATGATGATATCTACCCTCTGAGCCATGAATGCTTTTTACCCCCCTCATCCATGAATTTCTCCAGGAGTTCCTTCTGTGCAGAACTCACATGTTTCGGGACTGTGAGCTTCATCTCCAGAAGAATATCCCCACGGCCCCTTGAATTCAGATGAGGGAAGCCGGAGCCTTTAAGCTTCACAATTTCATTGGGCTGAACACCAGGTGGAATTTTTACCGTAAGTTTCTCCCTGAAAACTGTGATATCCTTTTCGGTTCCCAGAACTGCCTCCGGGAAAGATATCTCAAGTGGGAGAAGAAGATCATCCCTTATCCTTCTCATGTTCTGCTCTGGCTGCACGTTGATGGCAACATAGAGGTCGCCTACTACACCATGATCAGCCTGCCCTTTTCCCTTTACCCTGAGTCTGAGTTTGTCCTCGGCACCTTTTGGTATCTCTATCTCTATGTTTTCTGTAATGCTTGTTGTTCCTTTTCCGGAGCACACCTGACAGGGTTGTTCTGGAATTGAGCCCGAGCCATTGCAGTTTCTGCATACAGTAACCATCACCTGTCTGAAGAACCCCTGACCCTGTACGATTCTCTGCTGCCCTGTGCCATTACAGGCAGGACAGGTGGATGTTCTGAATGTCTTCGATCCTGTGCCCTTGCATGTTTCACAGGGGGCCATTCTTTTGTATCTTATGGATTTCCTGGTGCCATAATAGACATCCTCCAGTGTAACCCGAATGTTGGTTAGAAGGTCAAGGTTCTGCCTTGATCTTGAGGATTGCCCAAAAAATGAGCTTTCTGCCCCTCCAAAACCAAAATTTCCACCAAATATTCTGTTGAATATGTCGCCGAGATCACTGAAGTCCGAGGCATGTGAGAAATCCTGCCAGGTGAAATCTGATCCACCAGAACCGAATTCCACATTTCCTGTCTGATCGTAAATACGTCTCTTATTCTCATCAGAAAGGACTTCGTAGGCCTCGCTAATTTCTTTGAATTTAGCTTCTGCTTCTACCTTGTCTCCCTGGGCAGAGTCCGGATGGTACTTCTTGGCCAGAGTTCGAAATGCCTTTTTGATCTCATCCGGGGATGCTGTTTTACTTACACCCAGGATGCTGTAGTAATCCTTCGCCATTTAATATACCCCGGACCAAATGTTTACTTTTCCTTGTATGAAGTATCGTAAACTTTCTGGTCCTGGCCTTCAGAGGCCTGGCCCTCTGACTGCTGACCTTCTGCCCCTGAACTCTGCTGGGACTGCTCAGCCTCAGGGCCCGGAGGAGGAGTTGAGGATTGGTACATCTTTGTGCCAACTTCCTGAATCTTCTTTGAAAGGCTCTCGCTTATTGTGTCCACTTTAGATACATCTTTAGCAGAGATTGCATCCCTCAACTGTTTGACTTCATCCAGGATGTCCTTTCTGGTCTTCTCATCAATTTTGTCCTTAGCATCATTCACCGTTTTTTCAACAGTGTAAGCCAGAGTTTCAGCAGTGTTCAGTTTCTCGATCTCCTCTTTTTTCTTTTTGTCCTGCTCAGCAAACTCCTCGGCCTGCTTTTTCATCTTCTCCACCTCCTCTTTAGAAAGTTTGTTGGTGGCGGTTATAGATATGCTCTGGCTCTTTCCTGAACCCTTGTCAAGAGCAGAAACGTTCAGTATACCATTTGCGTCAATATCAAATGTTACCTCTATCTGCGGAATTCCCCTTGGTGCAGGAGGTATTCCTACCAGGTTGAACATCCCCAGGGAAACGTTATCTGCGGCCATTGATCTTTCACCCTGAACAATATGTATGGTAACTGCAGTCTGCATATCAGCTGCTGTGGTGAATACCTGGGACTTCTTTGTGGGAATTGTGGTGTTAGCAGGTATCAGAGGAGTCATAACTCCGCCAAGTGTTTCAATTCCCAGAGTAAGCGGAGTAACATCAAGAAGTACAATGTCCTTTATCTCCCCCGTCAGAACCGCACCCTGAATGGCTGCACCCATTGCTACACATTCCATTGGGTCCACACCCCCTTCCACCTTCTTGCCGAAGTAGTCTTCCACAAACTTTCTCACAAGCGGTATCCTTGTTGGGCCTCCAACCATTATGATTCTTGATACATCCGACTTGGAGAGTTTTCCCGCCTGAAGAGCATTATCAAGAGGTCCTCTGCATCTGTTCACAACAGATGAAATGAGCTCCTCGAATTTTGCCCTGGTGAGATTGTACTGGAGGTGTTTAGGGCCGTCCTGGGTCGCTGTTATGTATGGAAGGTTTATTTCACTGCTCATTGAGGTTGACAATTCAATTTTGGCCTTTTCTGCAGCGTCCTTCAGCCTGATGAATGCATTCTTGTCCTTGGAGAGATCAATACCCTCCTTCTTTTTGAAATCATCAACGAGGAAATTGATGATGGCATCATCCATATCAGTTCCTCCAAGGTGTGTGTCTCCGGATGTTGAAACGACCTCAAACACTCCATCTCCGAAGTCCATTATTGTAACATCCAGGGTTCCGCCTCCCAGGTCAAATACAAGTATTTTCTGGGATTCCTTCTGCTTATCTATTCCATAGGCAAGTGATGCTGCGGTGGGTTCATTTATGATTCTCTTCACCTCAAGACCCGCTATCAGTCCGGCGTCTTTTGTTGCCTGCCTCTGATTATCGTTGAAATAGGCCGGTACTGTTATGACGGCCTCCTTCACCTCCTCACCCAGGAAAGCCTCAGCGTCTCTCTTTATCTTCTGAAGAATAAATGCAGATATCTGCTGTGGAGTGAACTCCTTGTCCCTTACCTTGAACTTGTAGTCTGTTCCCATCTTTCTTTTAGCGGCATAGATTGTGCCCTCTGGATTGAGAAGTGCCTGCCTTCTGGCCGGTTCACCCACGAGCATTTCTCCCTCTTTTGTGAAGGCCACATAACTGGGGAAAGCTTTTCCACCCAGTGATACGCCCTCGGCGCTGGGAATTATTGTAGGCTTTCCGCTGATTACAACTGCTGCTGCTGAATTACTGGTCCCAAGATCTATTCCTATTATTTTTGACATTTTTATTCACCTTTTTTTCCAACCACTACCTTTGAGGTCCTGAGAACCTCATCGTTGAGCTTGTATCCCTTCTGATATTCTTCCTGAATTATACCATCCTCTTTAGCATTTACTACCGCGACAGCTTCATGCAGAAATGGATCAAATTTTTCTCCCTTTGCCGGTATTTCCCTGAGGCCGTATTTTTCAAGAACCTTTAGAAGAGAGTTTCTCAGGGCCCTTAGATTTTCTCCATCTTTGGAGGATCCTATGGCAGAATCCAGTGCATCAATGACTGGTAGAATGTTTCTGATAACATCATGGGATGCATTCATGACAATTCTGGAAATCTCCTTTTCCTTTGCCCGTGAGTAGTTCTCCATCTCTGCCCTCTGCCTGAGAAAGAGGTTTTCATAATCCTTGATCTTTGCATTGAGGGAATCTATAGTTTCTTTAAATTGAGAAGTGTCTGTTTTCCTCATTTCTCCGCCATATCTTCTTGAAAGTTCTATTTCATATTTTAAGGGTGAACCATACCTCTGGCGCATTGCTGTCTGGGAATACATTCTGTAAGTAAATTTGTTCTTCTATATAAATACATAGTATCAAACACAACCCTTCTCCATTATGATAATGTGCCTGGTAAGAGACCTGTGTACTCTGAAACTTAGTTCATTCAATATCCTGAGGCATTCTGGAAGTGCCAAAAGAGATGGATCATTGATCATCATAACAAGCCTACCTCTGTCCTTGAGAAAATCTGATATTCTGGAAAGGGACCTGGCATAGAACATTTTTAAATCACGATCAGAGACAGGCGAATTCTTACCATATGGAAAATCACTCACCACGGCATCCACTTTTTTTCCTGTTTCCAGAGAAAGTATGTCTGAAGTGAATACCTCAAAATTCCTTACACCGTAATATTTTAGATTCAGCTTTGTCCCTGATGTCATTGCAAGAGAGAAATCATTACCAATTATCCTTCTACCCATTAAAGCAGCCTCTATAAGTATCCCACCGGTGCCACAGAATGGGTCCAGAATCAAGTCACCCTCCCTTGTAGCTGAAAGGTTTACCATGAGTCTTGCTGTTCTTGGTGAAAGCGATATTGGTGAGAAAAATGGCCTCAATGGAGCTCTTCGTTCAACGCTGGTTTGCTGAGGATTGTTCCATTTCTCAATGCATATATACCAAATGTCAGTATGGTAGGCCCTGACAATAAAATCTGGAGAACGAAAATCTATCCTTCCTCTTCCTCGGAGAAGATCCCCTATTACTCTTTCCTCTGATGTGCCATGGCATCCACCAAAGTCCCTTACCCTGACATAGAATTTTCCTGGGGGCAAAACTACAGATGCCAAATCCTCAATGTGCTTTCCACACCATAAAACTGAAGAAATTCTTCTCACAGAACTTGAATTTTTCAGTACATCAAAGCTTCCTGTGGCGGTGAAGTAGGCATCTTCCATTTTGTTTACAGAGAACTCACCCGAAACCGATGAGAGTGTCTCTATCTCATATCTGTAGGCGGAAGGAAAATCTCCGTAAATTTCAGCGAAAAAAATCCAAAAAAACCCCTTATGATTATTCTGCTTTTGTCTTCTTAATATCCTTCTGCTTCAGTTCCTTCTGAAGGTCAATTTCTAAGGTTTCGTACAATTTTCCAAGTTTTCTTATTGATCTCTTCAGTGCAGCCTGGGGTTTTCCACTCTTGACTTTTATAAATATCTTTGGATTATCAATCTTTGGATGCTTGATAAAATATCTGGCCTCTTTTACCTGCTCATCCTGAAGGATTTCATCGATCAGGGGCCTCAAGAGAGTGTTATCGTAATTTAACATTTCAAGTGTAATACTGTCCTTTCCCTTATCAACTACCTTAAAGGAACACTCCATGGGGGATAATAGGGTGCACGTATATTAATCATGATGAGCCTTCTTACTCCGGAATAAAGACCCCATATAAATGCAAGATTTGTAGCAGAGATTTATTCCTGATTGATCAGAATCTGAGAAAACTACAAATAACAAGTTACGATAAAAGTGCGTGAGAAAGGGCTCATTAAATGGTTTGAAAACCAGCGTTTGTCAGTTAATTATAGATAATAGCTGTTTGAGCCCACAGATCGAAAATTTCAATGGAAGTGAATTCTAGATGGCTACACCGAAGAAAGTTGTAATAGTTGGCGACGGAACTGCGGGAATTGCGGCTGCTAACAAGCTGAGATTCTCAACCACATTGAGTGAACTTGAAGTGACTGTAGTAGGAAATTCATCAAGACATTTCTACAAGGCCGACGGAGTTCTGATACCATTCGGGTACAGGAATTACAGGAAAAGTGTAAGGCCGACAAACTTCCTCCTTAACTACGGTATAGATTACATTTCTGATGAGGTAATCCGCATAGACATAAGCCAGAGAGTTGTTTTTCTCAGATCTGGAAAGTCATTGGTGGCAGACTATCTCATAATTGCAACCGGCAACAGAAACGCCCCAGAAGAACTCCCCGGATACGAGGGAGAGGCAAAACATTTCTTCGATCTCCAGCATGCACTTGAACTCAGAGAATATATGAAGGGATTCAATGGTGGCCAGATTGTGGTTGGTTCTTCCAATAGAAGCGATGCTTACTTCCCGACCCTGGCTGAATTTTCCCTACTTATGAGGGATTACCTTCGCGAGCATTCCCTTGATGGAAAGAGCCCGGTAGTATTCCTGACCCCAAATGATGAGAAATCCTTCACCAAATTTGCATCCCTTCTTTCCCCCATCATGGAGAAAAATGGAATAGAGGTTCATAAGAAGGCGGAGATAACTTCTGTGGACAGCAAGAACAGGGAAGTTGTCCTTTCTGATGGACAGAAAGTGAAGTATAATCTCCTTGTAGCATCTCCACCAATGAGAGGTAGAGGGCTTATATCTGACACTTCGGCACTGGATCAGTTTGGTTATGCAAAGGTAGACCCTAAGACTCTAACAGTTGGCAGATATGATGACACATATGCAATTGGAGATTCCCAGAGGAATACCATATTCCGCTCGGCTGTATCAGCTCACAGGCAGGCTCTTTTTGTCTCTTCAAGAATAGTGGCAGATTGCGTTTCCGGGTTATCAGAACCTGAGTTTAAAGACTCGACACATGGTATAATAATAACTGGAAGGAACAGAGCTGCTTCATATGATGGCACAGCCTCAGGAGATATTTCACTGGGATCGGAAAGCCAGGGGAACTTCCTGATAAGGAGTTATTCAGCCGATACTTACTTCTCTTCAATACTCAGGGGGATGATCTGAATGTCAGAAGAACAGAAACAGAAAGAGTTTCAGGGACAGCCTCAGGACAGTATGGAGCTGTTTCTGAAGCAAATAATGGAAAACACAGGCCAGCTAGAAGCAGCCCTGAAGGTTATTGTTAATCTGAAGGAAACAGGGATACTTGACAGCCTTGAACACCTTTCACACCTCATGGGTTCAAAGGAATTCCTGCATGGATCACAGAAAGCCATTAACCTTCTGTCTGCACTCATACATTCAATGTCCAGTGAGATGTCTTCCAATGCAATAAATTCCATTCTTTACAACTCTGAAGCCATATGGGAGGGCATGGTTGTAGGGGCCAAGAATCCGGAGGCAACCTCTTTTCTGCGCCTGTATGCCATGCTTAAGGATCCGGAAACCTCTGCAGGTCTTACAGCTGTACTGAATGCCCTGAAAGCTATTGGAATGGCTTTAAAGAAAGTACCGGAAGACTGAGACATATGTCTTCACTAGAGGTAAATTTCAGGCTTGAGAAAGAACGAGGTCTGGTATCCTCAGACCCGGACATGGAAGAGATAGTCATAAAAGAGCCATCCGCAGACAACAGGAGAATGTACTCCCCAACCCAGTTTCTTCTCTTTGGAATGGCAGGATGCACCAGCGGTGATGTTATTTCCATACTTGGAAAGATGAGGCAGACCTATACAGGTTTCAGAGTGAAGGTTAAAGCTGAGCGGGAAGAGGAACACCCCAAGGTTGTGAAATGGGCGGACATTCATTTCATGTTTGACGGTGATCTGGACAAGGATAAAGTCAGGAAAGCCATTAACCTCTCGCTCACAAAGTATTGCAGTGTCTCGATACTTGCAATAAGAGGAGGTACTGACCTCAGGTACAGTCTTACAATCAATGGGCAGGAGATAGATAAGGAGAAAAAACCGGATCCTTCTCTAGCCTGAGCCCTTATTCACCTGGATTTTATCAAATTTCTTTCGTTTAACTTATAAAAAAGAAGATGACCATTATAAATTTCCTATGGGAAATTGAATGCTATTAGAACGTGTGACAGAGCCCCGTATTTCAGAATGTCCTCATCAGCCGCAAACTTTGACGAATGGTTTGGATACGTCAGGTTTTTCTGTTCATTCCTTGTGCCCAGGAAATAGTAGGTTCCAGGTGCCTTTTCCATAAAGCGGGATACGTCCTCGCCACCCATAATAGGCCCTATATCTATTATCTTTAACCCCGGTATCATCTTCAGGATATCCTTTACCTTCTCAGTAGAGGCCGGATCATTATAAGTGACAGGGTAGGCATTTTCCTTGAAAGAAATTGACCCCTTTGCTCCGAAGCTTTCTATGACCTTTGGAACCACCTCTCCCATCTTCTTTTTTACCTCAGCCCTCATCGTTTCATCAAGTGTCCTTATTGTCCCTTCCATATGCATTTTTTCAGGAATTATATTGTCCTTTGTTCCGCTGGAAACCATACATACCGATATAACAAGTGGGTTAACCTGGTTCATGAACCTTGCCCTTATACCGTAGATTGCATTGATAACCTGGGCACCTATGAAAATAGGATCTATTGCTTCATTTGGTTCAGAACCATGTCCTCCCTTTCCAATTATGTCAATTTTGAACAGATCCGGGGCTGCCATTATTGGCCCTGATCTGATTGCAACGGTCCCTGAAGGAGAATTGCTCATAACATGAATTCCAAAAACATGATCAACATGCGGGTCTTCCAGCGCTCCATCCCTTATCATTGGTAAAGCCCCGCCGTCTCCACCATCCTCCTCGGCGGGCTGAAAAAGAAATTTAACATTCTGTTTAAGGTCTTTTCTGTGCTTTGCAATTATTTTAGCTGCTCCAAGTAGCATGGCTACGTGAGAATCATGGCCACAAGCATGCATAACTCCCTTGACTTTTGATGAGAATGGAAGTCCAGTCTCCTCAGTTACCGGCAGGGCATCCATATCAGCCCTCAGTCCTATTGTTCGGTCGCCCTTCCCTCCTTTCACCAGACCAACTACCCCATGTCC
>JAMCPQ010000029.1:29202-43109 GCA_023379825.1 Thermoplasmatota archaeon
CCTGAATCAAAAAGGTGTCTGAAACCATAGATGATGCCAAGGAGCAAAGTACCTGCGGATACTGGCATGACGACCGCATCCGGAACTTTCCAGTCAAGTTGTGCCATGATCTCATACGGGAGCATTCTGATCCCGTCCCGAAATTCAGGCCTTAGAACATGGCTGGCGTAAAAGCCCGGGGCATTTTTGCATTCCTCCATTACCTTCTCCCTAGACCCGGAAATGGTGTGAATGGTGGCACCGTAGCTCCTTATTTGTTTTATCTTGGATTCACTTGCAGTTTGTGGGACGTATATATTTGGGCGGAAACCTGCTGCTGATGAATAGGCTGCTATGGAAGCGCCGGCATTGCCAGAAGAATCCTCATTCACATCTGAACCTTCAGGAAGTTTTCCCAGAAGGCTGGATATTAGGGTAAGTGAGCCACGATCCTTATAGGAATATGTAGGAGAATAGTAGTCAAGTTTGAGGTAAAAATCCTGCCGTTCCAAAATCGGGGTAACGGTTTCACCCAGGGTAACCCAATCTGTGATGTAAGGAAAATTCTTCTTCAATTCCGAATGAAATTTAAAATCATGCACTGGTTTAAAAAAACCTCCACAGGAACAAAAGAGATCATTATTGATACGGGATTTTCCGCACCTGAAGCAGATAAATTTCATAAAAATTAGAGGGAGGCGTAATATGCCTCATCATATGGTTCCGGCTTTAGACCCTTTCTTTCACGGATCTTTGCCACAATTTCCTTCTGAAGCTCAGATGGGACTCTCTGATATCCATAGTTTTCCGAGCTCCAGAGAACCTTTCCGCCAGTTGCGCTCCGGATGGCAGAGGCAAAACCGAACATACCTGAAACGGGTACCTTTGCCACAATGACAAGATCCTCCCCTTCCTGGTTCATCTCCTCCACCACACCTCTTCTCTGCTGTATTTCATTTGTGACTGACCCCATAATGTCCTGCGGAACATTGATGAAAACCTTCTGCATAGGCTCCATCAGCACCCTCTTGGCCTGTGTCATTGCGCCATATATGGAGTTTCTTCCTGCGGGAATAACCTGTGCAGGTCCCCTGTGAATACTGTCCTCATGCAGTTTTGCATCCACCAGCCTTGCCTTTATACCATAAACCTTCTCATTTGCAAGTGGACCTCTGTTCATTACCTCGTTGAAAGACTCGATCAGAAGTTCCATGGTCTCGTCAAGGTACTGTATTCCCTTTGTCACATCAACCATTATGTTGTTTCCTTCAACTGCTATAAGACCTCTTGCTTCCTCTCGTGTCAGTCCACTCTTCTCCAGTATATCGATTAGGGCTTTCTTGTCCTTGAATTTTGTTCCCTGTGGAACAGTTCCTTCTTTTATGAGCGCAATCACTTCCTCAGATAATGGCTCAACCTCGAAGTAGAACCTGTTGTGCTTGTTAGGTGATTTTCCCTCGAATGGCCCTCCTTTGTGATCGATAGTTTCCCTGTAAACCACCAGTGGTTCAGAAGTCTGAACCTCTACCTTATAATCGTTCTTGACCCTGTATAGCGTAACTTCAAGGTGAAGTTCACCCATTCCGGATATGAGATGTTCTCCTGTTTCCTGATTTATTTCCACCTGAATTGATGGATCAGCCTTGGAGACGCTCCTAAGAACATCTATAAGCTTTGGAAGGTCAGCTGTGTGTTTTGCTTCAATTGCAAGAGTCACCACAGGGTCTGTGTAATGCATCATGGGTTCGAACGGCTCCATATCAGCATTGGACGAAACAGTGGATCCTGCTATTGCTGCTTTCAGACCAACAACTGCAGCAATATTTCCGGCATCCATTTCATCCACTGAGATCCTGTCAGGTCCAACCATCATTGCCAGGAGCTGTACCTTGAATTTTGTATTTCCCTGACCTGCAATATAAAGTTCGCTTCCTTTCTTAATGGTACCGCTGAATACACGCCCAACGGCAATTTCACCTGCATGAGGATCGATAATTATCTTGGTTATCATCATGCTTACCGGCCCGTGGCTTGTACATTCTGCCATAGCCTTACCTATAGGGGATTCCGGATCGCCTCTCCAGATCTGTGGTATCCTGTATTTCTGTGCCTCCTTTGGATTTGGAAGATGCCTGATTACCATATTAAGAATAATTTTGTGCAGCTGTGCCTTCTTGGCAAGCTCCTTCTGCTTTCCATCCCTTACAAGTTCGGCTATGTCTTTGAAAGTAACGCCGAATGTCTTCATTGCTGGCACTGATATGGCCCAGTTGTTGTATGCAGAACCAAATGCCACTCTTCCATCCTGTACGTTGACCTGCCATTCCTGGCGGAACTCAGGAGGTGCATACTTTCCAAGAAGCCTGTTTACGTCCATTATAATTTTCAGGAACCGCTTCTGCATCTCTTCTCCATTCAGCTTCAGTTCATTTATAAGCCTGTCCACCTTGTTAATGAACAGAACCGGTTTTACTCTCTCCCTGAGGGCCTGTCTTATGACAGTTTCCGTCTGTGGCATCACACCCTCCACTGAATCTACAACTATTATACAGCCGTCAACAGCCCTCATTGCCCTGGTTACATCTCCCCCGAAATCAACGTGACCGGGAGTATCTATAAGGTTAATCAGATACTCTTTGCCATCGAGTTCATGCACCATTGAAGCAGTTGCAGCGTTAATTGTGATTCCTCTTGCCTGCTCCTGCTCATCAAAATCAAGCATGAGCTGCTTTCCAGCCAGGTCCTCACTCATCATTCCTGCCCCGGCGATCAGGTTATCACTCAATGTTGTTTTTCCATGATCAATATGGGCAGCAATACCCATATTCCTAATTCTGTCAGGCAATTCAATTAACTTCATTGCCTTGGCGATATTGTCCTCTTTTCGACCCATATAACACCAACTTTATTTATCCGATATTGAACAGTCTTATATAACAATAATTACAACCTTTTCTCTAAGAGTTCTTGCACTCCTGTGGAAGAAACTTAAGCTCTTGCTTCTGAATCGTAAGTGCCCGTTTTTCGGCTGTCAATGTTATGAATGTCTTCAGGAACCTCATAATTCAGGGATATATTGGTACTGATCCAGACGAATGGAAGTGTGACGCCCCACACAAGAAGGGAGAAAAGGAGCTGTTCAGCAGAGCCAAATGGACGGTATATCACATCTAGTGCTATTGCGGTTATGTAGAATACAACTATTGCGAGGGTACTGAACATCATTGTTATGAACTGCGAGTAAAGTCTCCCTGCTCTTTCCTTGAGAGACTTAAAGACAATACCTGCTATTATGCCCCCAGCTATTGAAGTCACCGACATCAGGATAAATCCAGAATAGTAAAATGCAGCATAAGCTGTCAACGGTGGATAGTACCAGAGAAACATCAAAACGGTTGATATCACAATGAGTGAATAAATAAGAGTCTTTTTGAGAGAAAGCGCTTTGTTTATGAATGTCCAGAATCCGTATATTACCATAATACCATAGAGGAACATTGAAATATTCAGAAAAGCAAGAACAGTCAGGTCTTTCTCGAACCCGAAATAGACAGTATAAATGGTTAGAACCGGGATCAGAATGATAAGAGTGACAATAAGGTAAATGAATCTGGGGGAAGATGGAAACCTCCAGACCTTTTCAAGGAATGCTACCCTTCTGCCCCTGAGAAAGTACTGGGCCAGAAAAACATTTGTAAGCGCCACCAGAAGAATGCTAAGCGATATTAATGGGATAACAGCACTGAGAAGCAATGTGGCTACGATTGAAGGGAATGCTGCTGTTATCCCTTCACACTGGCAGGAAAGAACAGTCAGTGCACTGTTTGCAGTTCTGCTTAAATTACCCAGCGATGATGAACCCGGGCTCCTGGAGAGAGAAAATATCAGAAGATAATTTTCTGTGAGTACTGATGCAAGAGCTGAAAAAAGAACTATAATTGGCAGACTGACTGTGACAACCAGATACTGTCCATAGAAAATTATACCATTATAGAAAAGGAATGGAACACCGATTGGATTCTCATCATCATAGATCGAGCCAACAAGAAGGGTGAATTCATTGGGGTTGGAGTAAAACCTTACTGCCCCCCCTATAAGAAACATAGCAAAGGTTGCGAACACGAATATTCCTGTCCTCCTCATGCCATGGACAAAACCGTCAGAAAGAGATCCATACATGAGATATAGAAGAATTACAGATACCACTGGAAAGATAACCAGGGATACATTACTGATTACAATCAGGGCCATCCCGATGTATCCTACCATGAGAATTCCTGTCAGATAAGCCAGAATTACGGGATGTTTCCTGTTAATGAACACTATTGCAATAAGAAGGAAAAAGGCCATCAGAAATGGCTGATAAGTGCTCCCGACAAGTATCGGATCTGTGTATATTCTTGAGTCAGCACTTCCCAAAATGTACATGAGATATATTGAGAACAACGAGAGGAATCCATAACTGGAACCTTTCAATAGTTTTGGTCTGTAAGCCAGCTGGGATGCTTCATTCTCCTGCATTCTGACCATTCAATCTAACTTTTACTTAATCCCATGCTGCTATTTATTCATTCCCAAGAAATTTCAAAAGAAAAATTTGAATGTGTTAAAATCCAAGAAAATCAGGATTTTATCTGTATTTCTATCTGAACGCCATCGGGTATTGGTATTCTCATCAGTTGCCTGAGAGTTCTTTCATCAGCGTCGACATCAATGAGGCGCTTGTGTACCCTCATTTCCCATCTGTCCCATGTTGGTGAACCCTCACCATCAGGACTTTTCCTGACAGGAACAACCAATCTTTTTGTTGGAAGTGGGACAGGGCCGTGAAGCTCGACTCCAGTTCTTGATGCTATTTCCTTTATTTCATGGCAGACTACATCCACCACTTTGTGCTCTGCACCGCTCAGAGATATTCTGGCCCTATATGACGCCATAATGTTCACCTTATTTTGTTTCTATTTCTATACACTGACCAGCAGCAACAGTTTGACCCATATCTCTTATGGCAAACCTTCCAAGCTGGGGTATGTCTGAAACCTTCTCTATTACTAGTGGGCGATCAGGCACAACTTTTACTATGGCGATATCTCCTGTTTTTATGAAATCAGGCTTGTCCTTAAGGGTGGTTCCATCCTTCGGGTTCAGAGTTCTGAGGATCTCCTCAAACCTGCAGGCAACCTGTGTAGTGTGTATGTGGAATACAGGTTTGTAGCCGTTAGCTATGACACTTGGATGGTTGAGAACTACCACCTGGGCAGTGAATGCCTTGGCTACTGTTGGAGGCGCACTGGCCGGGCCGCAAACATCTCCTCTCTTGATGTCGTTCTTTGCGATTCCCCTTACATTGAAACCAACATTGTCTCCTGGCTCAGCCTGGGGCATATTCTCATGGTGCATTTCGATTGACTTAACTTCTCCCTGCTTATCTGCTGGCAGGAAAACGACCTTGTCCCCAACCTTCAGAACACCAGTCTCAATTCTCCCTACAGGAACCGTTCCTATACCAGTGATAGAGTAGACGTCCTGAATTGGTAGCCTGAGGGGTTTGTTTGTAGCCTTTTCTGGTGGCTTCAGAGCGTCAAGGGACTCCAGAAGTGTTGGTCCATTGTACCATTTAAGGTTTTCGGATTTCTTTGTAATGTTGTCTCCCTTGTAACCACTTATTGGAATGATTGGGACGTTTTTATATCCGATTGATTTGAGAAGCGTCTCTATGTCTTTCTTTACGGCCTCATATCTGGCCTGGCTGTAAGGTGGCTGTGTTGCATCCATCTTGTTTACCAGAACGATGAGCTGCTGAACTCCAAGGGTTCTTGCCAGAAAAGCATGCTCTCTGGTCTGTGCCATAACACCCTCTCCGTCTCTGGATGATACGACAAGCATTGCAGCATCTGCCTGACTGGTACCGGTAATCATGTTTTTGACAAAATCCCTGTGACCTGGAGCATCAATAAGAGTGAAGTAGTACTTGTCAGTCTCAAACTTTCTGTGTGAGAGATCAATAGTAACTCCTCTCTCCCTCTCCTCTTTATATCTGTCCATAACCCAGGCAAATTCGAACGTTGCCTTTCCCTTCTCCTCTGATTGCTTCTTGAACTCCTCAATAATGTGTGCAGGAATTTCTCCATGCTCAAAGAGGAGTCTTCCAACCAATGTAGATTTTCCATGATCTACGTGTCCTATCGTAACCAGATTAACATGTGGTTTCTGTGTTGCCATCTGCTTTTCACCTAATTTACTATTCCGTATCTTTATAGCTTATAAGGGACTTTTGGTGATATCCCTACGCTTCTTCGACAATGCCTAAGTAAATAAATACATTTGTATGAGCACAACCCATTGAAATTTATTGGCGTCTGAATCAGGCTCTCCGGGTTAAATATTATATATCCTAAATCTATAACTTTTTTATGAACACAGAAACTGCGATAAAAGCTGGTGTAGGGATCTCTCTTGCATTGACTGCCCTATTTGGCTATATTGTTCTCCTGAAGCCTTTCTGATTTTACTATTTTTTATTTAATCTCCTGCACTTCTGAGTGGAGTCGATCTTTTGCTTGATACGTGTGATACATGTAAGATTTCTATATGAAAATCAGATAACCACAGATGAATTTTATAGAGCAGGTCAGATCATTTCCTGAACAAATATTAAGGGATAAAGCCTTTCAGATTGACAGGAAATTCAATAAGATTGTAATTTCTGGAATGGGAGGATCTGGAATTGTTGGACGCATTTTTGCGGAACTTTATGAACAATTTCCAGTACAGGTTATATCAGACTATAAAATTCCGGATTATGTGGACAGAGACACCCTGTTTATTGCCATCAGCTATTCCGGAAACACCGAGGAGACGCTATCGACACTCAAACAGGCAGAGACTCTAGGGGCCCAGATCAAGACAATAACCTCTGGCGGGGAACTGGGCAAGTCCGGTTTTGAATCTGTCATGGTTCCTTCAGGCATGCAGCCCAGAAACGCACTTGGCTACATGCTGGCTCCACTTCTCAGGTCAATTTTGAAATTAGATGCGGAGGAAATTAAATCTGCAGCCAGTATTCTGAGAGAAATAGAAAAGAAAAGTTCCTACTTGAAAGAAATGGCAGAAAATATCTGCTCTGATGAGTTGATTCCGTGGATAGTTGGATATGAACCATATATTGCAACATCATACAGATGGAAAACCCAGTTTAATGAGAATGGCAAAATACTTGCAGTGAATAGTGTCATTCCTGAACTGAATCACAATGAAACGATGCCACTGAAAATGAGCTACGGGCTTAAAAGATTCTATTTTATCACTCTTGGAAATCCCATAAATGAGAGAACTGCCAGAAGGCTCAGGATAACTTCTGAACTGACTGGTTTGAAATTTCACAACGTAATGGAAGCAGGAAATACTAAACTGCAGAAAATACTGAGTATGATTCATTCAGGGGACTATATATCCTATTATGTTTCGGAAATCAGAGGACTTGACCCAATGGATGTTTCATTGATCGAGGAGCTCAAGAAGAGACTTTCCTGAGTTCCATAATTTCACTACCGCCCGGTGGCAGAACTGCCTCAAGTTCTTCCCTCTGGATCCCTAACAATTTTGAAAGTTCATTGACGGTATCCGTCCTTTTTGTTTTCCCTGGAGATATCCGGAAAAATCCCTCATGGCTTTCCCAGTTACCTTCGGCAGGCCTTATTATTGCCCTCTCGGAACCTTTGAATTCCTCCTTTCCAACCTCCAGTTCCATGTTCAGATTGAACAGATAGTTTCTCTTTCCTCTGACAATCCATGAACCTGTGGAGACAAACTCCCCTGACTCAGGGGTTTTGCTTACCTGGGATGGGAGTACCCAGAATGCTGAGCCACTTCTGATTCCGGCAGACCAGGCCCGAGAAAATGAAACCGCAAAAATGCATGCCTCTCTAATTGTCTGTTCAGATGGCACTGAATCTCCATCCACCTTTATGATGGTGCTAGGTGCACCGTATACATCAGCGTGAACGTAAAGATCCTTTTCCTTGAGGTGTTTTTTTACAATTTTTTCATTGCTTTTAGCATCCCTGCCTGAAATGACCAGAAATCCTTCGCTTGAACGGAACCAGTGGTACACCTCGTACCATTCCTTTGGTCTCACCTTCTGCTTCTGTTTGGGTTTTTTGCTTGCTTCTTTTCTGGAGGAATCTATTGCCCGGATTGCCCCTTCAATCTTGTTCTTATAAGTCTTTGAATCCTGGAAAAGATCATTCATGTTCTGCCCTGCAGTCTTCCTGAAATCAAGTTCAAACTCAACATCCTCTATGGAAACTGTGAAATGTTTTGTTGCAGAATTTACCGCAGTTACGCTTATCCCATCAATAACAACAGGTAGCGAAAGATTTTCAGATGATTTTTTACGGACAAACTGAATGACCCTATCAAGAGAGGCAAGATGTCTTCTCATCAATTCACCCTCTAATCTTGATTTTTCTGATCTTTTCTGAAATTCTTCGATACTTTTCTCCATTGATTTGATTCTTCGCGAGACTGAAGATTCCATGTTCTCTTCTTGAAGATTGTGCTCTTTGAGGAAATGAACCATAGCATCATTGAAGTCTCTTACCTGGGTAGGTTCTAAATTGAGATGCTTCATCCTCACCGGAGATAAAAATACCGGGTTAGAGTATTCATAAGCAATATTTTCCGAAGTCTCACGAAGACATTCTGACAGTGTTTCCCTCAGTTTTGTCATGGAGACAATACCATAAGCCTTAGAATCTTTCGAAATACCAGCCCTGAATACAACCTCTTCAGCAAGCTCTCCCCCAAGGTTAAGCCTTGTTGCCAAAGTTTGGACTATTCCCCCTTTGCTCTTTGAAAGTATTTCCAAAAATTCCTCGTTTCCAAGTGAAAGTGGGTCCACTGATGAGGGAGGCATATAGGGTTCCCCCTTGATCACCTTTCTGTTTTTCCATTCTCTTGGATAGAGAGCAAAATCTATCTTCCCATCCTGTGTCAGCACAAGGTTTCCATCCCTGAACATTTCAAAAATTAATTCCTGCCCTGTTGATAATTCCAGTACTACAATTCGATCAAAATTCGGTTGTCTTATCCCGGTGATCCTTCTCTCCGATACCTGCTTACGTAGCATCATAGCAAGAGATGAGGCCTCACTGGGTCTTTCAACATCCATGAAAAAAATTCCTTTCTTAAGATCAACGTAGAGGAACCTGTGGTCCTTATTCTCCCCTGATATCTGAAATACAAATTTTCCTGAACCAAGGTCGTATACCTTTTTGAGAAATGCACCCTTAAGTTCATTTCCGTAGATATTTATGAAAGCGTAAATGTCTAGAGATGATTGTCTGGAGTCCACCCTGGTAAAATCAATACGGATATAATAAGTAAATGCAGTTAACTCAGTTCATTCATCGAATATGTACTGATATTGAGAAAAACCTTAAGAGTTAATGTCATTACGAAAAGGAGATAAATATGGATTTTAATGGAACATTTGAAGTCAATGCACCCATATCGGAGGTTTACAGTTTTATCATGGATGCCAACAAGCTTTCCTCCTGCATACCGGATCTGAAGGACCTTTCTGTGGTCAGCCCGGATGAATTCAATATTGTAGTCAGGGCAGGCGTAGCATTCATTAAAGGAGACTTCAAGATCAATATGAAGGTCGTAGAAAAGACAGAGCCCACACACGCCAAGATAAAGGGAAATGGACAGGGCCTTGGAGGAACCCTTGATCTTGAAGCTGACCTGGATATGAAAGAGGCTAACGGAGGTACGGTAATGGTCTGGAAAGCTGATGCAAAAGTCGGCGGGAAGATCGCTTCCGTTGGTCAGAGGATGATAGGAAGACAGGCAGAGAAGATCATAAACGAGCTCTTCGATGGAATCAAAAAGAACCTTTCAAAGTAAGTATTACTAATTTAACGGTAATTCCAATGAACGCAGCACTCACAGTTATACATACTCCGGAAACTGAGTCTAGCGCCTTGGAATTAGGCAAGGTTCTCAGAAGTGAACTTAGCGATTTTCTTTCTGAATACCGGATTTACAACAGTACTCAACTGCCACCTATACTGGAAGGAGGGATTTTTTTCATGATGTCTGAGTCCGTTCTAACCATGGAAAATCTGCTTATTTCTGATCTGCCTTATGCACTCATACTCTTCAACCCAAAGATCAATGAAAAATTAAAAGAAAAACTCTATTCAGTAAAAACCCCAACTCTCATTATATCCTGTCTGGAAAAAAAAGAATTTGATTCTAACTCCACTTCCTTTCATGATCTTATTTCCGGATCTAAAATGAAGATTTTACACAAATGCAACCCATCAGAACTTGGCAGTAAAGAAAACTCTGTTGCCCGGATTGTCAGGGAGTTTATTTCGGATCTGATGATAAAATGAAGTCCAGAATAGAAATTCAGATCAGATATGGAGACATTGATGCACTTGGCCACGTTAACAACGCAATTTTCCTTACATACTTTGAGCTGGGAAGAGTAGACATACTCAACAAGATTAACGATGGTTTTTCTGCAGACAAGGCAGGGATAGTTATTGCCCACGCCGAAGTGGACTATAAGGTACCGCTCCTATTCGGTACCAGACCCTTGTTGGAAACTGAAATATCTGCTATTGGAGAAAAGAGCATAACATTTGTCCATAGACTCGTTGACTTAAGAGGGCAAGAAATCGCCACTGGAAAAACAATAGCGGTATGTGTATCTGATGATGGAAAAACTATCTCTGTTCCTGACTCCTGGAGAAGAAAAATTCTATCCTAGACAGGAGCAAGAGCGGCCCCTATCCATGCCGTTGAAGTGGTGAGAAATATCTCGATCAGGTAAAAGGACATGTGAAGGGCAATGTCCAGATATATACTCTTCCGTAAATAATATATGGCGCCGTAGAAAAGAGATGTGGCAAAGTTATCAAAGATGAAGAAATAGAGGTAAACCCCCGGGTAGGAACCTGGCTTGAGCACGGGGAGACCCATATAGAATATGGTATATAGTAGGGCCTGAATTATCAAAGCCTTTCCCATGCCTGTTTTCCGGGAAAGCATCTCAGGGATAATGAACCTGAAATTCAACTCCTCAAGAATTGCAGGATAGTAGGTTATTGACAAAACATAGACGGTGGATTGTTTGACTAAGGCATAAACGTATAGCCATGCCACAATGACAGCGATTAGGAGGAGTAAATCCTTAGACAGAAAGTTTTTCTTAACTGGGAGGCGGGTCCTGAACAGGTACAGAATCATTGCAAAGACAAACGGTGCTGCGTAAAGATAAACGAAAAAGAGTATATGATAATCAAAGAAAAAGAAGAAACATCCAAAAATCAGTGCCTCACCCAATAGAGCAGAAAATATTCTCAAATTCCATGATTTCCTTCCTGTTACCTGATTCGTTAAGATATCCCCCTCGATTTCATTGCATCATTTGCCCAGATAACCCATAATCAGGTCAAATGATATAATTCTAAGCAAAAATCTGCAGTTCATCTGATACTGACAAATGAAATTGATATAAGCAGAAACATCAGGTAGAAGTTAGAATAATGGAATACTTTTCTGAATTCCTTTATGGAAAAATTACTCAGTTTGGGTATCAGAACCAGGTAAAGTAGGATACCGTCCATCAACACAGCAAGTATTATGTAATATATGCCTACGTGAATAGCACTTGTAAAAAGTGGGATGAGACTGTAAACAATAAGGGCTATTGTATTTGTAAAAATCCAGCTAAAGCTCTCCCTGATTCCAATTTTAGCTGGCAACATGGGCAAAGAAGCCATCCTGTAGTCTTCCACATTATTTACAGCAAGACTCCAGAAATGCGTAGGAGTCCAGAGAAATACAAGCCCAGCGATAAACAGAGAGGTTAAAGATACATTATTTGAAATGGCTGCCCAGCCTGCCAGTGCAGGGAAACTGCCAGCCACGCCACCAATAACTATATTCCATACAGTTCTTCTCTTGAGGAACATTGTATAAAGAAAAACATAACTTGCAAAACCAAGAATAATGAACAACGAAGTAAGAGGGTTAATCAAAAAGAAGGAAATTGCTCCTGCCCCTCCGAGCATTAAGATGCCGGAGAGAAAGTACGCACGGTAATTACCACTATTCAGTATCTCCTTCCTGGAACTTGTCCTTCTCATTCCTGAATCTATGTCCATGTCATATATATTATTAAACAGCGCTGCAGACATTGAGGCCATTGTTCCAGATATAAGAAGTGGGGCAAGGTATAATATCTTTGAAGAGAAGTAAGGGTCAGAAAAAAAAGCTGCTACCGCGACTAAATCAACAAGAAAAGTAATTTCTATTTTAAAAATTTTTGAGAAATTTTTAAGATTCAATATCCAACACCGAAGTTAGCCGTTTTGGTAGTAACTCCTGTATGGATATCTGAAATATAGTTATTTCCAATATTCTGTATAAGTGAGGAACTTGGAACGTTGGATAGAGATGAAGAGTGCCCTATGTCCGCGGTTGTGTTCTGATAGCTCCCCACAATTATGACCCCAAGCATTGAGAATGGATGTATCTGGCACCAGTAAGTGTAAACCCCTGCCTTTGTGAAAGGAAACTTCCCCTGAGAGTTGTGACCAATTGTCGTTGTTATCTGTGCAGTAGACAGTATCGTATAGGATACCGAGGGCTCATAGGACTTATAACTGGCTAGCATTTGGGAATTGGATATTTGGCCATTCACAATTGGCAAATTTGCACTGGCATTTGTTGCCCCAAGATATCCAATAGTCAAGGTATGAGGCGCCCCATCCTCTTCTGTAACATTGAAATACAGAGTAGTATCGACCTTGATGAATATTGTTGGATTGAGGGGGTCACTGGAATTAATATTGTGGTAGTGCTCATCCCAGCCTGCAGCGTCAGCATAGATGTGTACATAAGCTACATTTGTTGCCGCAGAATAGTCAGATGTGGTCGGCGTCAAACCGCTACTGGAAGGACTCGTAATTATATATGTGAAAGAGACGCCAACAACAATTATTACCAGTAGAGCAAATGCAATTCCCGATTTTCCTTTAACTGCCATTTTACTTGCCACCTCCTACAATTCCGGGACCTTCAAATGGTTCATTTGCGCTTATTTCGAATATATTTGATGGATCAGTGACCGGATCAGTCATCCAGCTCCTAGCGATGTTATACAGGAAAATTAACTGGCCTATACCGATGATTACACCTCCTACTATTGCACTATCCTGGTATGGCTGGAAGAATGGGAAATAACCTGCAACTGCACGAGGCATTCCAAGGAAACCACCAACCCCCCATGAAAATGACATGATGAAGGATCCCAGAGCTGTGATATACATATGCCATTTTGCAAGCCTTTCATTGTATACTCTACCGTTAGAGAAGGTTGGAAATAGAAGATAGAAAGCTGCCATTGAAACCCCAAGTGTTAATCCTACGAATACAAAGTGAAAATGTCCTGTCACGAAGTAAGTGCCATGTGCGGTAAGATTTATTGCGTCATCTCCAAGCATAACACCCATTGCACCCCCAATTATGAAATCAAAGATTGCATTTATTACGAATAGCATTGGTACTGTTAGCCTAATTTTTTCTGAGGTCCAAAGGGTCGCTATCATATTGAATACGGTTAAGGCAGATGGTATCACCACTATGAATGAAGCAGTAGTGAAGAAAAGCACCCAGTCAGTTCCCAGTCCTGAGTTAAGTAAATGATGTCCCCATACAAGTTCGCTGAGGATCATAAGCAATCCCAGTGAAAATACTGCCGAGGAATAGCTGTAAACTTTTTTGCCTGAGAATCTTGAGATGATTTCGTACATAATTCCAAAATATGGCATTATGGCAATGTACACTATGGGATGGCCCCAGAACCAGAATAGAATGGCAAACTGGAGAACTGTATGAGTGCTGGC
>JAMCPQ010000030.1 GCA_023379825.1 Thermoplasmatota archaeon
CGTTGGGTCAGTCCGGATAGAATTTTATCATAGTAAAACCTGAAGTAACATGACCCAGAATAACGCAGAGAACTTCACGACACAAAACATCCACAATATGATAGAAGATATGAGGAAACTTGTTGAGATGGAGTCACCATCCGATCGACCTGACCTTCTGAGAAGCCTTTCATCTGTTATTGCTGAATTGATAGAGGAGCGACTTGGTATTAAGGCGGAAGTTATTGAAATAGAGGGTTCTGCCCCTGCAATTGCTGCCAGGAACGGCAGAGGAGGCATCATGTTTCTCTGCCATTATGACACAGTGCATCCTGCTGGAACAATCAGTGAAATGCCATTTTCAGTTTCAGATGGAATAATCAGGGGCCCTGGAATTTACGACATGAAAGGGGGGATCGTCAAGACCATATGGGCCCTCAAATACATAATGTCCACCTCTGACCCGGGAATTCCTTTTACAATACTCATAACACCTGATGAAGAGGTGGGCAGTGTCAAATCCCTTCCTGTTATAATGAGCGAAGCAAAGAAATCCAGAGTAGCAATGGTAATGGAGCCCAACCTGGATGGAAATATAAAAAAGGCAAGAAAGGGCGTGGCTGACTTCAGAATTCAGGCCAGAGGAATAGCCGCACATGCCGGTGTTGAGCCTGAGAAAGGGGCAAGTGCGATTCTTGAACTGGCTGAGGCTGTTCGTGAAGCTTCCCGGCTTCAGGATCTTAAAGCAGGTACAACTCTGAATGTTGGCCTGATCAGAGGAGGAACTGCAACAAATGTTGTACCTGAATTCGCAGAAGCTCAGATTGATGTCAGGGTTTGGACAATGGATGAATTTGATAGGATCAGGAAAGGCCTGAATGCCATTGAGGCAAAGGACAGCAGAGTAACCCTGTCTGTCTCTGGAGGTCTGAACAGGCCACCTATGCAGCCTTCGGAGGAGGGAGAAAGAATTTTCAAGCGTATTCTGAGGATTGCCGCAGATCTCGGAATGAACATTGAAGCAGTTTCAGTTGGAGGAGGAAGTGATGGTAATCTTATTGCTCCAACAGGAATTCCTGTAATTGATGGAATGGGCATGAGTGGTGGAGGAGCTCATTCCAGGAATGAGCATGCAGACATAGGAAATATGCCGGTTGAGATGGAATTCCTGGTTAGATCTATCATTGAGGTCTCAAAGGTATAATCATTCTTCCATCTATCTTTTTACCAAATTATTTCTATGTGGTGACCATACATAAGTATATGCGAATACTCTTAATTTCTGACCTGCATGGAAACTATGAGGCACTGAAGGAGATCATTTCAAAAGAGAAATACGACGACATAATATTTCTTGGAGATGCAGTTGATTATGGGCCTCAGCCTGCCGAAGTCCTGGATTTTCTCAGGGAAAACAGTAATCACAACATGATGGGAAACCATGACTATGCTGTTGCATTTGATGAGGATTGCCACTGCGCTCTGGCAATGCACCATCTGAGCGAGTTCACCAGGGAGAACATTTCAAAGAAACTTTTAAGTCCTCAGGATATTGAATTTCTGAAGACTTTCAGGAAAAGGGATGAATTCAAAATTGACGGAATGAATGTCCTTGCAATGCATGCTTCTCCCTACAATGATCTATTTGGATACCTTTTCTCAACTGAGGCGGAAATGGTTTCGAAAGATGAGAATCTGAAGAAATACGATCTCATCATGGTTGGGCACACACACTTTCCCATGATCTATAAGAGCAGGATAATAAACCCGGGAAGTGCAGGTCAGCCAAGGGATGGCAAACCATACCCATGGTATGCAATAATGGAAAGTGACCCGTTCCAGATAAGTTTCAAAAGGTTCCGGTACAACAGCACCAAAACATTATCAATTCTGGAGAGCCTGATTGGGAAAGATTCGGCAGAATTTGATCAGCTGAGAAGATTCTATTCCTGAAACAGTCAGGAAATTTTTCATGAGGGCTGTTCTCAAGAATATTAATTAACAAGCTGAAACTAACGGGAAAAGAAGTCTTCCCAGATGGTATTCTCAGAGGTCCCCAAGGAGTCCGCAGAGGCCACAGCGAGCCTGACACGGAAACCTAATTATTCGTGGTTTGTAAGCTATCTCTTTTCCAATGTTTCTGGTGGCCTGACCTCACCTCTGATTCCTCTGTTTGTTGTTCTCTATCTTCATTCAAATGTTGAACTGGTTGGGATAACTTCGTCCATTTCTTCTGCGGCCACTGTACCTGCGCTCATTTTCTGGGGGAACCTTTCAGACAGGATAGGAAAGAGAAAAATCTTCATGCTCATTGGTTTTATCGGTTCATTTGCATCACTTCTTCTCATACTTATGGTACATACACTTGGAATGTACCTTGTCACTCTGATAATATACCAGGTGCTTGCCATGGCATCAACTCCAGTGGCCACCCTTCTGATTTTAGAAAACACTGCAGAGAAAAGATGGCCAGATGTTATGTCAAGTTTCAACATAGTGTCCTATGCCGGCCTTGTTGTTGGCCTGGCAACGGGTACGGTTATTCTCATTGTATATACGGCTGCAGGTGCGGCCATCCTGCCTTCTGTTTACCTTATTTCTGCAGTGATTTACCTGCTGGCCGGAATTTCTGCTCTGTTTCTGCTTCCTGAACCGAAGCGTCAGCTTGCAAGGAACTCGAAATCACTGAACAGGGTTTTCTCATTCAGGATGGTGGAGAGAAACAGGTACTTTCCTTCATCGGTTGTTCATACTCCCGGTCTTAAAGGAAAAAAGAGCAAAAAGCTCTCCCCGAGAACCTTCAAATACATAGTGCTGACCTGTTATCTCATGTTTGCTTTCCAGCTCTTCTTTGTCCCATTCCCTGTGTTTGTCATAGACAAGCTTGGGGGGACAGAGACGCAGATATTCGTAATGTACCTTCTCAACAATATTGCTTCAGCTTTTGCTTTCAGGCTCTCCGGCAAGTCTGTTGGAAGCCTTGGAATCCCCAGGACATTATCCATTGCCCTGGGAAGCAGGATTGCAATACTTACAGCAATGGTGGGGACAGCATTCGTCTTCATGGGTGATGGCTGGATGCTCTGGTTTTCAATTGCCGTTTATGGAGTCATGGGATTTTTCTGGAGCTTCATCAGTGTCAGCTGGGTAACATCCATTTCTCATCTTGCAATACCTGAAAACAGAGGAAAAGCCATAGGGTTCTACAATTCACTTCTCGGAGTTGGGCAGATAGCCGGGTCTCTTCTCTCAGGTATAGTGGCTCTTCATTTCGGATACTCCTGGGACTTCCTTCTGGCCCTTATGGCCGTAATTTCAGGGGCAGTCGTAATACTGAGATTCCAGACTGCAATGAAAAGTTACATAGAATCCGGAGATGTAAAAATAGCAGGATCACCCAACTGAAGACTACTTGACCTTTCTCCTGTCTATGGGTATTCCCGGAGGGGTGACGAGAAGATATGATCTGTTTATCGCGGCAATATCTCCATTTACGTCGCTGACCGCCCTCTTAAGTTCCTCCTTTATCCTTGACATGGAGAATTCATCATTTACAATCGCGGAACAGTCCAGAATAAGTATATTGTTGTTGTATATGAGATCGTTCACTTTCCTTAGATCGTCCAGTTCCCCTATCTCAGCAACCCTGACCACATTTCTTGCCTCGGCCTGTTCAGCCGGGAACTTGTAATCGTTAAGATCTATGAACTTACGGAGTCCTTCCTTTCCTGCATCAGATGATTTCTGGCCCTTCTTGGTGAATAGCGCCATACAGAACATCTAACTTATGGTTGAACATAAATTTTTGTGAGCGTCATTTAAAAATGGGAATTATGAGGTCCAGTTCATTCAGTCAGATGAAACAAACTTTCATGTTCCGGAGAAGTCAGGATGAACCTGATACCCTCTTAATGAATATATAGAACAGATTATGAAAGCCATCCCTCCACGTTTTAAGCTTCGGTTTTGTTATTCGGACGCCGTACTTTATAGGGATCTCTATGAACTTCCCCAGTCGTATTGCCTCGATCTTTATATCCTGTGAAAAGGACATACCATCACTGAGATTCCTCATTTTCCTGTACAGTTCTGAACGGAATACCCACATTCCACTCTGAGAATCTTTCATGCTGATTTTGAAGAATATGCTTATTGCCCTGTTGAGGACGCTGTTTCCAATATAGTGAAGCGTTGTGTAGTTTTTGGCCGTTCTGAGAGTTATTCTGTCCCCTGAAATAAAGTCAACCTCATCCATCTGAAGTATTTCTATGAAGGGCTTTACTATCTCTGTAGGATATGTGCCGTCTCCATCCATGCAAACAATGATTTCTCCCGTCACATGCTCGAGCCCAGTCTTGTATCCTCTTCCATAACCTCTTCTGGGCTCAGATATGACTGTACAGCCCAGTGATTCTGCAATCTCTCTAGTTCTGTCAGTGGAGTTGGTATCAACCACGAATATCTCGACGTCATCAAGCTTCTGCAGCCCTGTGATAACATCGCCGATGGTTTTTTCCTCATTTATGGTAGGTATTACTACGCTCACTTTCAGACTAAACAGCCCCCTGTTCCAGACTCCTGATAATATGTATATATTAAATGGTTGCAAGATAATTTATATTGTACGTCAGAAGACAGCGCTTACCTGTGATGAGCCACCAACCTTCGACACTGTGAATGTAGAGTCGGATGCGGCTGTGAGTTCTGAATGGTGTGTGACAATTATCATCTGCGGAACTATTCTTTCGTTCATGAAAGCATTCTGTATTATGTCCTTAAGGCTGCTCCTTCTCTCCTCGTCCAGATAATTAGTGGGTTCGTCCATGATTATTGTGTTTATATTCTCACTGAGGTATCTTGCCAGAGCCAGTCTCAATCCTATAGATACTGCTGTCCTTTCACCACCACTGAGCATTGACAGAGACTGGACAACACCATCCTGCTGGACCTCCACATCCATGTCATCATGAACCGTGAGATCATCGAATCTCAACCCGAACATAGAAATGTATTCTCTCATTCTGTCAGAAATAAATTCAGTTGCTGATTGCCTTATGAGCTTCTGGATTCCATCTCTGTCAAAGCATTCTCTCATCCTCTTCAAAACTGTTAAGCTTTTCCTGATTTTTTCCTTCTTTAGAAGGGAATCCTGAATGTTTTTTGTCTCTGCTTCAATCTCCATCCTCCGCTCCATTCTTGACCTCAAATTTGCATCAAAATTTGCCACTGCTGATGTTTTCTGTGTTATCTCATTTCTCAGACCATCACAGATTTTTTTCTGCTTGAGAATCAGATCCGGGATTTGTCTGAATGGCTCAAGTTCTGATCTCATTCTTTCCACTGAAGAGTCGGCCTCTGACTTCAACTTTATTCTGTATTGAAGATCCCTCTGCGCCGATTTCAGCCTTTCCTTTTCCAGTTCAAGGGTTTGCGATGAACTGCGGGCATTTGAAAGGATGGAACTCAGATCATCGAGATCCCTGAATGAGACAATGGACTTGAGATTGTTTTTTTCCTCCTCTATTTCCATCATTTCTGCCCTTAATGATTCAGCCTTATGCTGTATGTCTTTCTCGTCTGTCTCATCCAGGATTCTTCTTGCCCTTTCGTATTCTATGAAATCTTTCTGTAACTGTTCAACAGAACCTTTTGCAATTGTGAGTTTTTCATTAATTTCTAAATATTTTTCACTATCTGTGTTGGTTTCGTCAATTATGAGTTGCAGGTCCATGATTTCCTTCTCATGGTTATCCTTCTCCCGGATCAGTGCCTGATATTCCTGCACCTCAACTGAGCGCAGATATCTTGATTTTGAAACACATCTGGATTCGCTTTTCAAAAGACTCTCCAGCTCCTCTTCAACTTCCTTCTTTGACTGCTGCAGTTCTGCCCTCTTCTTTCGTGTTTCCTCTGATAGCCTGGAGACATGATCCTCTGTCAGGGGTTGTTCACACAGAGGGCATTTGCTCTTTCCTCTGAGCTGCATTATCTGATTCTCCAGGCTTTCATCAATAGTTGACGCTCTTTCCCTGGATGCTTTGCACTCCGCAATTCTCTGCCGGATATTCTCTAATTCACTATCTATAACCTTTGAAATTGCAGTTATATCCATGCTTTGATTGTCTCTCATTTCAAGCGACTTTCTGATTGCAGTTTCCAGTTCTATGATCCTTCTGGTTTTTGACTCCAGTTCAACCTTCAATTTTGATGCTCTATCTTTTGAGGAGGAGTTTCTGTAATACCTATCCCTCAGGGATGCCAGTTCAGATTCCCATCTTGAATTCTCCTCGGAAACAGATCGGTATTTCATTGCATTTTCCCTGAGCTGGTCCATTAATATTCTGTTATCCTGCAATGTTTCAAGTGCTCTCTCAGTCTCTGACAGGCTTCGCCTTATGAGTGTTTCTCTCTGGGCCTTTCTGAGAAAATCCTCTATCTGTGCCTGAATTCCAATTATCTTCAGAAATCCTGAGTTTTCTATCTTCTCAATATTCATCTCAATCGATCTGATACTGTTCCTGGTGGCTTCTATCTCTCGTTCCAGTGATACTGACTGCATTAAGGCGGTTTCGATTGACTGATTTAGTGACCGCATCCTGGATTCCCTTTCGCGCAGCAGTGAAAGATTTTCCTCCTCAAACTTCTGTTTCTCTGATAAATTCCGGAGGTCGGCTTCTACTGCCTTTCTCTCCTTCTCTAAGTGAAGAATTTCTTCATCAATACCACTTAACTTTTCTTCTGCTTTTACAAGATCCTCTTGGGTAAAGGATAATCCCTGCAACCTGGCGTCGTAGTCTCTTGCCATATCTCTGAGTGAGGCCGCACATTCTGAAAGTGTGTCTAGATCCAGAATACTGCTGAATGTCCTCTCCCTGACTGCCCTTTCACTTGATATGAGACTGTCCATCTGACCCTGCTCAACGAACACAGAATTGAGTGCAATTTCCTTTCGAATACCAAGTATCTCCGAAAGAGCAGTGGAGACGCCCTTTATGGTCTGTGCAAGCATCACTCCGTCACGCTTCAGTACAGCGTCCCCTTTCTGGCTTGATTTGCCCAGTGTAATTGTTCTGTAGACACTGTAACTGTTCCCTCCGAATGAGAACTCCAGATAGACGGAACTCTCTCTTTGCCCCTTCTTCACCATGTCCTGAATATACTTTCCGCGGGCTTCACCGAAAAGTGCCAGTTTTATGCCATCTATTATGCTGCTTTTTCCAGCACCATTGTGCCCAACAATTATGTTGACCCCCTGTGTGAAATCGATTTCAGTGTGGGAATGGCTGATGAAGTTCTCCAGAATCAGCTTCTGAATGATCATTGCTCTTTCGCCCCATATTGTTCCAGTTCCTTCTCAAGAACCGCCCTGGCATCCTCCCTGCTGTTTCTGAACTCCCTGAAGTAATCAGATGCTAATTTCGAAATGTCCGGATCGTCTGAGAAAAATTCCCTTATGAAATCACTAGCATTATTGATGCCTGTTTTCATCTCAACTTCTGTGACTCTAGGTATGAAGAAAGGTGGGCGGAATACAAGGTTGTCGAAGGTGGAGAGTTTACTCTTCACTGATTCCCTGTCTGCATCTCCAAATATCTTTATTGAAACAAGCGGTTTCTTCTGCCCGATCAGAACAGAATACTTCCTGAGGGTTTCCTCAATGTCAGTGAGATAGTTTTCATAATCAGTCTCTATTAGAAACTGTGGCCTGACACTGTTAAGGCGTAGGCGCTCAACCTTGGCCGAACCATGGGAAATGTCCACTAGATTCACGCCTTTTCCGTTTTTCAGGTATGCGTTGATCTCCCTGTCGGATTTCATTTCGGTTGAGCCTGCATATGAAAAGATAGGCCTGCGGTTAATCTGTAGAGCACTGTCATGAACATGGCCGAATGCAAGATATGTGAAGTTCTTAGGAAGTTCATCCTTCTGGACCTCTATGGCATCATCATGCAGAAATCCTTTTACTGCCTGATGGGACAGTAGTATTGACGACTCATATCCGGATGCCTTCTCATCTGCTCTGGAATATTCCAGGGGAAGGCGTTCCCTTCTGAGTCCCTTCATATTTGAAATTCCTGCAATTAGAATTTCCTCCCCCTCCGACCTGAAAGTTGCAAACTCTGCCTCCTCCTTCCCCAGGAGTTTGATGCCCATGAAATCAAATATCTGGGCAGCAGGATAATCAGTTCTCTTTGGACGGTCATGGTCTCCCATGATCAGAAATGTTGGTATACCAGCATCACGAAGCCTCATTGCCTGATCTCTGAAAACCATCAGTGAGCGGTTGCTTGGGCTCCAGTTGTCAAAAAGATCTCCAGAATGTACTATGAAATCCACTTTCTCCCTGATTGCAATATCAACAGACTCAGTGAAGGCATCAAAGAAGTCCTGCTCTCTCATATCGCTCATGTACTGTCTTGATCCAAGATGTGTATCCGAAACGTGAAGAAACCGGGCCATATTAACCCTCCAGGAATTTCCCTATATTTGCCTTTATCTTTGAAGGGTTAGAGGACGATTCTGATTCCTCCCTGGCTTCCTTCAGCAGGCCCAGGATATCAATATCCCCTCCACCTTCACGGCTCTCCCTCTCTCTTATCCTTACACTGACCGGCATTCTTACGAACTGCCCGACCAGTATCGCCTCTCCAACGTTCAGGGAGGGAAGATCATCTATTATGCTCTGGCTCACGCTTTCGCCACTCTCAACCACAGCCTTCTGATCCAGTGGATTGGTTATTCGCAGAATTATCTGGGAATTGCACTGACTCAGAACGTCCTGATCGATCTTGCACGGTCTCTGAGTTATGACCACCAGAAATATGCCAAATTTTCTCCCCTCAGAGGCTATTTTCTTTATCATCTGGGAAATGAGCGTACCAGACAGAGGCGGGACAAAGTTGTGGGCTTCCTCAATGAAAACAAATACTGGAAAACGGTAGGTGCCATTTACCTTTGCCTCGTAGGTTTCCTTGAGGACGCGGTACGAAAAGTAGTTGGCAAGGAACTGGTCCATACCTGAAAGGTCAAGAATTGACATCTTACCCGGTGATAGATAGTCTCCGATTCCAGTTGTGTTTTCAGAGAAAATACTTCTGACCTTCCCAAGTAGGCGAAGCCTGCCGGTAATTCTGTGATAATCCTCTGCAGGTAGTTCGGAAGCCGTCTTCATGAAATCATCAAAATCCCTGCTTCCATGCATCTTTGAGAGTGTCTCCTCAACAGATTTCCTCAGGTTTGTCCAGCTCTCCTTGATTCCCATTATCTCTGATATGTCTTCTGAATCAAGATCGGAGAAACGAAGAGTGAATGAGCGGACAATGCCATTTCCCTGAGCGTAACGTCCTGTGCTGAGTGGTGTTCGGAATGTTCTTATGGAGCTTGAATAGAAACCACCTTCCTGGGCCTGCCTCATCAGCACATAGTCTGCATGGGGATCTATGACTATGATTGATGCCCCCTTTTTGAGGAGTTCCTCCATCAGAACTCCCGCAGTATGGCTTTTTCCTGCCCCAGTCTGCGCCAGTATGGCAACATGCCTCATCATTCCCTTCACGCTTACTGAAACACTAACATTCTCTCTGTCTGTCAGTTCACCAATGCTGAGAGATTCCTCCTCTGGAAAACTGAACATATTCTCCATCATATCAACAGGGGCTATGTATACCCTGTTTCCGGGTTTGATGAGAATTCTGGATGTTTTTATGTGTTTATCAGAATATTCACCTATCACTCGTGCAACGCATATGCTGACGAAGTAATTGATGCTGCTTTCCACATATTTTCCGATGCTCCTGAAGTCCAGATCGTCACTGAGAAGTTCACTGGAAGCCAGAACTTTCTCTATCCTTCCCACGATCTTTCTGTCCCCGGCCATCACATAGACATAATCCCACTTTCGCAGTTCCAGATCCTCCGGCATCACGAACCTGAAAAAATCAGATGAATTGTCACCAACCACATAGCCGATTTCAGACTCTGAGTCTCGCACGCCTCTCACCTCTTGTTTCATAAAATTCCACCCCTATTTCTGATTCAAACGCTTTCATGTAAACATTCTCCATTTCAGCAGACCTGAACTTCACCATCTTATCCACCTGCGCCAGCCATATGTTATGATTCTTTATGCTCCCGTATCCCCAGAAAACCAGATCTATAATGTCATCACGTATGCCATCCCCATCTGAAAGACGGGGATCGATGACTTCCACCTTCATTGGTAGATCCTGTATGTCAGGAACCACATGAGTTGTTGCAACATTCACACTCTCTCCATTCGTGCCCAGATCATATGTGCCCATAAGAGGCTCAGTGTAGCCTTTCTCCTTTGCAAGAGAGCGAACCAGAAAATGGTCAGTAGAGTCAGGTATTGACAGATTATCGATTGAATAACCTGATTTCTTAAGTTCTGACAGCAGAAACCTGCTGAATTTTCTGCTTTCCGAACTTTTTGAGATATATATAAGAGGTATACCAGCATCATCACATAGAGAAAGGAGGTCTCTGAGGGACTGAAAGTATGAATCGTGAAATTCCCTGAACCCTTCCGCATTCAGCATTTTACTTTTTCTTGCAACTCTTCCGCTGAAGGAGCCATCAACGAGAATGTAGGAGGGGGATTCATCCCTGAGCATTTTCAGGATACTCAGATGTTCTGAGTGTTCCATCAGCATTGTCAGATAGGCCTGTACATGATCCCTGGACACTTCCTTTACCTGTGGAATAAAGGATGTGTGAATATTTCTTCCGAATAGAGTATATCCTCTGATAAGTATGAGTTTTTTTCCGTTGTAGAGCTCCCTGACAAACTCCGAGCTGTCTGTTGATGAGACTGAATTCACGGGTTTCGGCGCCCTGCTATAGGGTAAGAAATGTTCTTCAAATACCTGATTATATATATCCTTAAGTGGAGAGCCACTTTCCATGATGAGGCCATCTCTGATTTCCTTCGAGTTTTCTCTCAGAAATCTTGAAAATTCAATAAATGTATCATTCATTTCTAACCTGAAAATCAGCAAACAGGTATAAAGGAATTCATTCCTATTTCACAACCAGAGGTATGGGCGTGAATGTTATCACGAACATTACCAGCGCGATAATACCCAGAACTATGTCCCTTGAAGGTATCCTTGAATAGTCATCAAGAGCAGGAGGATGGGTGAGTCCAAGAATGAGGACAAATATGGCAAGAAGCCACCACCCCTCATATAGGAATCCAAGCCCGAAAAGAAGTGCAACAAAAATGTAGTCGACAATATTTGCGTGGCGGCCCAGAAGTCCCCGGACCACATGTCCGCCATCCAGCTGTCCGACAGGTAGGAGATTCATCGCTGTGGCGAACATTCCGACCCAGACTGCAAATACCATAGGGAATAGTGGCGTTGTGACAGGATGAATATTCAGAAGGTGATAGACCAGGGGGAAATTTATGCCAAATCCAAGACTGTAATTGTGAACATAAGGGATTATCTTCTGAAGGTAATCCGCAACAAACAGCAGCGGAAAAGCAAGAAGGAATCCGAAAAGTGGGCCTGCTATTCCAATTTCTGTCATTGCTTTTCTGTTTGGAACTGGATCTCTGAGGGAAATGAATGCACCGAATGTGCCAATTGAAAAGGGAAACGGTATGAAGAATGGCAGAGACGCCCTAACCTTGAACCTTTTTGCTACTATATAGTGGCCTAATTCATGTATTCCAAGTATGGACATCAGAGGCACAGAGAAGAACACAAAGCCATATAGAAGCCTCATAAGCTCGGGGTTGTTGCCTGAAACATAATTTTCAGCGTAAAGTGAGCCCACATATATGGTTGATGCAAGGGTGAGAATAAGCATGATAATATTCACATATATTCCCCTGAACTTGGTGGGTGGCCTTCTGTTTACCTGTAAATAATGCTCTCCCCCTTCATAGAGAAAGGGAATGTAACCTTTGGGGATAAGCTCCTGCCTTATTTCGTCGAAGCTTTCAGATATTGCCGGATTATCACTGTTGAAATAGAAAAACTTAACATCGGTGGGTGAAACCTGTATTTCATATGTCTGGATCTTAGATTTTACAGTATTCACCAGATACTCCAGATCTTCACTCTGGACCCTTACTGTGTTATTCTGAGCTTCCATTTTATCCTCTAAATTTATCTTTTCCCCAGGCTAACGGGATTCAATCACGTTTCATGATTCCACTGACCCTCTGGGGAATTTTTCGTTTGTCGCTGATCGGGAGCTCACTGCCTGATGACACACCAGATGCTACACCCGGAGCCCATGACTAAACGAGTTTTAGTCCCGTGTCGTCATATGCGCTCATGGATCACACATACTTTTCACCAGGACAACACACTAATTGAAATCTGTAATAAAAAATATTCCAATGGGGGAACAGGAAAATATGAAAAGTTCTCCCATAAATTCATGGCTCAGCGTCCGAACCTAATCCGAGGTCTCAGTGTGGCCTGGTTTTCCATCAGTCTTACGCTTGTGCTGTATTCTCTTCCTCTTCTCTGAATTACCATATTCTTTCTTTCGCCAAGTTTCCCTTCAGAAATAGAAGACAGAAGGTCCTTCATACCCCTTATTTTTGTTCCGTTAAACTCCTTAATGATATCTCCTTCCTGCAAACCTGCACGATCAGCAGGGCTGTCTTCATTTACCCTTACAACAAGGACACCTTCCGATGCTTTTATTCCGTACCTTGATGCAATTTCAGGATCAAGTGATATGCCGGATATTCCAATCTGGGGTCTGACCACACGGCCATCTCTGAGAAGCTCATCCACCACTCTCTTAATGGTATTTGAGGGTATGGCAAACCCCATTCCCTGAGCAAATGGTATGATTGCTGTATTTATTCCTATAACACGCCCATGAATGTCTGAGAGAGGCCCACCACTGTTTCCGGGATTGATTGCTGCATCTGTCTGTATGAGTCCCTCAAAAATGAAATCTGCCCAGGGCATTGGCCTTCCCACAGCTCCGATCAACCCCATGGAGACTGTGGGTTCACCTGGAAGACCGAATGAGTTCCCCATTGCCAGAGCAAGCTGTCCTGGCCTTACCTCATCTGAATTGCAGAGTACCGCAGGTTGTAAATTATTTTTTTGAACTTTCAGAAGGGCAATATCCGTCTGAGGGTCACCACCTATTACCTGCCCCTCAACTGAAGTGCCATCAGGGAGTATTACCTCAACTTCCTCTGCACCCTCCAGGACATGGTTGTTTGTCACTATATACCCGTCACTGGTGTAGATTATTCCGGAACCGCTTCCCTTCACGGGTTGCAGGCCGTATCCGTAAGTGCCCCTGAAACCTGTGGAATTGATCCTCACTACTGAATTTCTTAACCCTCTTACTGCATCTTCTATATTTTTCTGAAGATTCTCAAGTTCTGTCATCTTTTTCACCCCTGAACTCATCTTTTGAATTATGAGTCCATGCCAGTGTATAGGTATTAAATTAATATACCAGAAAGTTATTTTAAGCGAACCTGGTGAGAAAAATTTGACCAAGTATGAAAAAAATGATCAGGTCGAAGTTTTCGCTGAAGAGAAGGGACCGGAGTATTTCTTCAGAAAGTGGACTGTCAGAATACTCAGGCTCCTCTCAGAATCAAGCCCAAGGAGATATAATGATATAAGAAGATCACTTGAGGGAGTGAGCCCTTTCAGCTTGTCTGAAGAGCTTAAAAGGCTTGAAAAGGAAGGGATTCTGCAGAGAACAGTCACCTCTTCCAGCCCACCTGGAGTATTCTATACCCTCACCTCAAAAGGATGGGAGCTGATTGCTATCATCAGGGAAATGCAAGACTGGATAGATAGATGGAGCTGATTCCACAATAGAGAGGAGAAAGAAATATTACATATAGAGCCTTACCTGAGAGGAGGGCTTGTGGTCTAGCGGTTATGACATCGCTCTCACACAGCGAAGGCCGCCGGTTCAAATCCGGCCAAGCCCATTCATGAAATTTTTTCAAATTATGTTATAACAGGATATCCTTTTGGAATGTCTTATGAATCTGACAATTCTGTAAATAGTGCCCGAACCATTATTTGATGAGGATCAAGGCCGGATAACACTGAATTTATCTAACAGACAAGGCCATCGAAATATAGAATTAAGAATCTGTCATGTGATTTCTTGAAATCAGTAATGAAGAATTCAGAACTCTCAAAAATGATTTATTATACATACAATACAGATCATTGATTTCTGAGTTATATGTAATAGTACTGGCCCTGACTCTGGCTTCTCTACATATGATAGCACCGGATCACTGGATCCCGTTCTCGGTGCTTTCATCTAAGAGGGGGTATTCACTTAGAAAAAGCCTTTCTATATCTTCAGGAATCGGTTTTGGTCATGGAGCTCTTTCTGTTCTTGTTTCTGTCCTGGTTGCCTTTACCGGACTGGCTTTTCTAAGCCCGGAGGAGATAAGGATAGGAGCTGTTTTGCTCCTTGTGGCAGTTAGCATTTACATGGTTATCAATGCAGTCAGGGAAGAGAGCGGAAATGAGAATATTGAAAATACATCAATTCTCGTGAGCATAGTTCCTGACCCTGCCTTTCTTCCAATTGCACTCTTAGCAATTGTATACGGGGATTTCTTTCTTGGAATACTGAGTCTGATATTCATTCTGACCAGTGGTTTTGCACTTCTCTTAGTGGTTTATGTAGCCAGAGGCAGCATTTTCAGAAAACTTGAAAAGCTGAAACCCACCACAGTGGATTATGTTGTGGTTGCAGTTTTGTTATTAACAGCTCTATTTGTGTATTTTAGCTGAGAGCATATCCTTATCCATAATTATCCTGGGATGACCACATCCCCCAGAAAATCAGGATGTATTCTTTTTATCCCAGATCACAAGGAATTCTCTGTTCCTTCTTATGACTTCAAAATCAGGCATCCTGGAAACTCTTTCCATGAACTCACTCTCAAGTCTTTCCCTTTTTTCTGGGGAAATTGACGTTATATGCCTTACATAGCCGGAGGAGGATAATACTTTCCTGGCCATCTGATCCTTTGAAAGCACGGAAGTGAACGATCCAATTTCCAGCATTCTGTCAGGGGGAAACTCTTCTATTATGGAGGATTCAGAGCCTCTTGAGAGGCTGTTCCTTTTCCCATGTTCCCATGATAATCCAACCTCATTAGATAGATCTCTCAGGATATCTCTCAATTCTTTTCCTGGCCCACTATCTACTGCAGCATGATCACTGATCCTTATAAGAGACATTACACACTTCCTTGAGACCCGCATTGCTTCCTTCATTACCTTAGCCCTGTCATTCAGGAGATGGAACACGTGAACTACTAGGGTGACGTCAAAACTGTTGCTTGCGAAAGGTAAATTCGAACCATCTGCTATAACGGTATTTCTCAATCCCTTAGACCTTGCCCTTTCCAGCATCTTGGTGGAGATGTCCGCCCCAGTTACATTGAACCCTGCATTCTGAAGGGGTATTGATATCCTACCTGTACCTGCCCCTATTTCAAGCAGATCTTCGGAACCTGAAAGATTCCCTATAAGAAAGTTTAGAACCTCTTCCCTCAATGGATCTCTTGTTTCATCATAGAATTCTGCAATGGAGTCGAAAACTGGCTCATCCTGAGGCGCCTTTTCTTTCACCTCTGAACATATGAATCCTGACTAAAAAGTATTTGTGCCCCATATCACTTGACCAGGCAGCGGTTTCAATCTTGTTTTTTCCAACCATCTCAGTACCATTTTTTCACAAACATTTATTTTGTAAGTTTCTTTTAAACAGTTGATCTCTATGCCACTTGATCCTGATATTGCAAAACTGCTGAAGATTATGGAAGGCACCACTATACCGGATATCACGCAGATAGACATTAGGGAGTTCAGAAAAATGATGGAGCAGTCACCACTGCCTAAGAAGCAGGAAGTTGTGAAATCTGTGGAAAATTTGAAATTTGAACACCATGGAATCCATATCCCTCTGCGACTTTATACTCCTGAAAATGCTGGAAACGGCATAATAATATATTTCCATGGAGGAGGGTTTGTTTTTGGAAATATTGATTCTCACGACGGAATATGCAGGCTTGCGGCGAACCGGTCCAGAACAAAGGTGCTGTCTGTAGACTACAGACTTGCACCGGAGAATAAATTCCCAGCTGCACTGGATGATTCGCTTGAGGCACTCAAATGGGTACAGAACAACTCAGAAAAACTGGGCATCGATCCCACAAGAATTGCTGTGTCTGGTGACAGTGCCGGTGGAAATCTTTCGGCTGGAGTCTGCCTGAAAGCCAGGGACATGAAGATCAGGCTCCCAAAACTTCAGATTCTCATATACCCTTCAGCTGGAAGGAGTGGCGCATCTCATTCAATGACCGAATACGGAGAGAATTTCTTTCTGACAGAAAAACAGATGAGCTATTTCGGACAGGCATATCTCAATGACCAGACGGATCTGCTGAACCCTTATTTCTCAATAATTTCCCATCCAGATCTTTCAGGATTGCCTGAAGCTATTGTCGTAACCGCAGAATATGATCCTCTTAGGGATGAGGGAGAGACATATCTATCCAGGATGCAGAAGTCAGGTGTCAGGGCAACCGGCATAAGGGCCAAAGGAATGATACATGGATTTGCCAGCTTCTTCCCTGTTGTCCCCGCTGCAGAAAACCTCCTGACTATGATATATTCTCTGGCAGGCAATTTGCTTAA
>JAMCPQ010000031.1 GCA_023379825.1 Thermoplasmatota archaeon
TACACCAGTGTTACGTTATAGGGTAGGAAGAATGGAAGAACGTTAATTATTACTGTACTGTTCTGCTTTAAATCAATCATAGTACCCGCTTGGACAAGAACAGAGCTTGATCCCCGGGAAAACCCATCTTGATATCCAATATCCTTACCATGGATGAGGCCAAGCTCATAAAATCCTACTGATGCAGAAATTAATGCAACTGTTACTACAGTGGCAATGATAAGATCTCTTTTCCTCCACACAGTCTAAAATTATCTTCATTCTATATAATATCAGCGAATCTCTCAGCTCAGATGGAACTCTTAAGATCCATTCTTATAGAAAGTCACTGAAAGGATTGCGGGTGCCGGGATTTGAACCCGGGTCATAGGCTTGGGAAGCCCATGTGATAACCCCTACACTACACCCGCTCGTTTACTTGCATAAAAAAGATGGGTAAAATGTTTTGGTTGGTTAATACCAACCTCTCAGTTTCATTGCGTCAGCTACTCTTTTGACCGAGACTATGTATGCACCAGTTCTGTTGTCCACGTTATGGGACTTTGCAGTGAATAATACATCGTGTGTGGCCTGGTTCATTTTAAGCCTCAGTCTGTCATAAACTTCCTGCTCTGTCCAGTAATATCCTCCCTGGTTCTGCACCCATTCAAAGTATGATACAGTTACTCCTCCGGAGTTAGCAAGGAAGTCTGGCAGAACCATTACCTTGTTCTTGAAGAGTATCTCATCAGCTTCTGGAGTGGTCGGACCGTTTGCGAGCTCAAGAACAATCTTTGCCTTGATCTTTGATGCGTTGTCGCCTCTAATCTGATTCTCTATAGCTGCAGGGATCAAAACCTCCACTGGAAGTTCGAGAAGCTCCTCGTTTGATATGTTTTTGGCACCTGGGAAGTTCGAGACTGAGCCTGTCTTTTTCTTGTGATCCATCACCTTATTGTAATCAAGTCCGGATTCAAGATATATGCCCCCCTTTGTATCAGATATTGCAACTACCTTTGATTTGAACATCTCAGAAACAAGCTTCATGGCAAACTGGCCAGCATTTCCAAAGCCCTGTATTGCCACCTTTACCTTTGAGAGGTCCAGAGCGATACTCTTTGCAGCCTCCTCCAGAACATACATTCCGCCTCTTGCTGTTGCATCTCCTCTTCCAAGGGAACCTCCAATCTCCAGGGGTTTTCCTGTGATAACTCCAGGAGCAGAATGGCGTGCAATCTTCTCATATTCATCCATCATCCATGCCATTATCTGAGGAGTTGTGTAAACATCAGGGGCGGGAACGTCAATCTCCGGCCCTATGAATTCATAGGCAGCCCTTACATATCCTCTGCTGAGTCTTTCAAGCTCTCCCTGACTCATCTTCTTTGGATCGCATATTACTCCACCCTTGCCTCCTCCAAGAGGAAGGTTTGTTATTGCCGTCTTCCATGTCATCCACGCTGAAAGTGCCTTGACCGTGGAGAGTGTTTCATCCGGGTGGAACCTTATTCCGCCTTTTGCCGGTCCCCTGGCATTATTGTATCTTACTCTGAAGCCTTGAAATACCTTTGTTTTGCCATCATCCATCTTTACCGGAATGCTGAACTGAAAAATGTTCATCGGACTGCTCAGCAATTCCAGAGCCTGTCTGTCCAGTTTCATCACTTCAGCGGCCTTGTTCAGCTGCTTTAAAGCGATTTCAAAAGGATCCAAGTTTTCTGACATATTTCTCTACCTTCTGTCCCGGTGGGACAGGAAGGTATTACTAGGGATTAGATTAACTTTATATGATATGTTCTGACATGGATATTTTTTAGCAGCGAACAATTATAAGAGCCTGTGACAATTCTATTTAAATGAATGAAACAAAAAATGTCACAAATGAAAAGTCCGGAATCGGCTCCTCCAGGATGTCCATGGCCGCTGGAACTGCCGGTCCACTGATTGCTCTTATCTTTCTTGTAACTGACATACTTATTTCACCATGGTTCAGCTGGTACAAAAGTGCACTTTCTGACCTTGGAGTCCACACATACGGCTACCTTTTCAATTCCGGCCTCATTATTGAGGGGTTACTGAATATAGTATTTGTTTATGGCCTTCGCAGATACTTTAAGCTGAAATCCTACATAAGCGCGATTCTTATTATCGCAGGCGTAAGCCTAGCATTTGTTGGAGTCTTCAATGAACACTTCGGGGCAATCCACCTTGTGCTGGCCCTGATTTATTTCATTCTGTTTCCCACAGGGATAGTATTATTTTCGCTTTCGGGAATTGAGAAGAGAAAATATGAAGCCCCCATGGGAATAGCTCTTTCAATCATCGGTCTTGCATTCATAATTGTCGGGATACTGGAGGTATTCAAATTGGTCAGTACCCCACTTGCCCTTGGATTTTATGAATTTGTGGAGGCCATTGCTCTTATAATATGGTCAGTGGAGGTATCACTTTCAAGGATCATTTACCCTTCCATAAACAGAACCACCTGACCTGAAGATTCTATCCCCCATATTCCTTTTCCCAACATATCAAATTATGACCTTTGTTTTTATTATAAGTTAACATACACCATAAAATGCCCATAAACTGGAATAACGAACTTCAAACGGCTCTTTCCGCGCAGATTCCCAAAATAATACAGACTGGAAAATATCTTTATGACAGGGGCTGGCTATATGCCACCAGCGGGAACATTAGCTCGGTGGTTTCCTCCAGAGATGGGGTAATTGCTATAACTGAAAGCGGCACACCTAAAGGCAGTCTGACCCCCGAGAATATAATAGCAATAGACCGGGATATGAATGTTCTTAAGGGCACAGGAAAACCGAGCAGTGAAACACTTCTTCATATTGAACTTGTAAGTTCTGCCGGTGCAGGAGCTGTGATTCATACACACTCCGTATGGTCAAATGCAATTTCAGCCCATTTTTCTGATTCTGATGGAATATACCTGAGCGGATATGAGATGCTGAAAGCTCTTCAGGGCGTAAACACCCACAAGCATGAAGAATTTATCCCGCTTTTGGAAAATAGCCAGAATATGAAGGAAGTGTCAAATAAGATTCATGAGATGATGAAACAGAAAGAGGGGTTGCATGGTTTCATACTCCGGAAACATGGCCTTTATACATGGGGAAAGGACCTGAATGAGGGCCTCAGACATCTGGAGGCACTTGAATACTTGCTGGAAACTGAAGGAAGACTTCTTAGCTTCAAAGATAAATAACTAAAAAGCATGATGGCATTGAGTGTTTTGTATGGTAGTAGTGAGCATTCCAGATAAGGGCCGCACAATAACCGACAGGGCTGAAGCTGCTGAGTATCTCGCTAGCATTGGCATTGAATACGATCACTGGGAATCAACGACTGATCTTGGTGAATCTCCAACCCAGGAAGAGGTTCTAAAGGCTTACAGCAAAGATATAGAGGAACTCAAGAAAAGAGGAGGCTACAACACCGCTGACGTGATTGACATGAAGCCGGACACTCCGAAGCTGGATGGAATGCTGTCAAAGTTCAGCAGTGAACACTGGCATGATGAGGATGAGGTAAGATTCACTCTTGAGGGCAGAGGACTGTTTCATGTTCACCCGGAGAACGGAGATGTCACTGTAATCGAGGTCAGCAAGGGTGACCTGATCAGGATACCCAGAAATACCCTGCACTGGTTCAATCTGTGCGGAGAAAAGAGGATAAGGGCAATAAGGCTCTTTCAGAATATGTCAGGGTGGACGCCATACTATTCCGGAAGCAGAATAGACTCAAGATACCAACCTGTATGCATGGGCCCTGCTTACATTCCTCCAGAATAAAAGAGGGTGGAACAATTCGTGATACAGCCAAAGGCGGTACTTCTTGATATAGAGGGGACGACAACCCCTATTGACTTCGTATACAGAAAGCTCTTTCCATATGCAAAGGAACATCTGAATGAGTTTCTCGATGCACATTCTGAAGATCCAGAGGTCAGGAAGTGTCTCAATGAATTGCAGCAGATTTATGGTCGCACTTACGGGGCGGATTCGGTAAAAGATGGCAGAATAGACAGCACTGAACTTAGAAACTTTATCATTTCACTTATAGATTCTGACAGCAAGGCAACTGCGCTCAAGGATCTTGAAGCAATGATATGGAATTCAGGCTATGCAACCGGTGAACTCAAGGGCGAGGTGTACCCTGATGTCCCGTCGGCAATCAGAAGGTGGCATGATTCAGGAATAGTTGTATGTATATACTCATCAGGCAGCGTTCCGGCGCAGAAGGCCATTTTTTCCACAACCTCCTACGGTGACCTGACGAGATACATCTTTTCATACTTTGACACAAATATAGGCCCGAAGTCCCGGCCTGAAAGCTATGAAAGGATCTCCGGCCTTATTGGTGTGGAACCTGCAAGGATTGCCTTTGTTTCAGATAGCCTCAATGAGCTTCAGGCTGCAGAGATATCCGGTTACATGACTTTTCTTTCAGTGAGACCCGGGATGAACCATTCTGGAGATGCCAAATACAGAGTGATAAGAAACTTCTCGGAGCTTGGTTTCTAAAGGTGCTTGTGGTCTTCAATTAAAGATTCTGACCGGATACCCGCCATATAATCAATCTCAGTTTTCCCCTTATATTGATCTCTCTGAAGGAAAGAAAAGGATTAATTACAATTTAGATGATTCGCTTCCATAAGACTTCATAGATGTGAATGACAATGCTGAAAATGACAATTTCATTGAAAAACCTCAAGGAAATAGCGGATCTCCTTAACACAGTGGTAACTGAAGCTAAATTTAAAGTGACACCTGAAGGGCTGTCCGTTAAGGCAGTAGATCCAGCACATGTTGCCATGGTTTCCATGGATATTCCAAAGGGAGCTTTTGTTGAATACACCACTGACGGTGAAGAGGAGCTGGCGATTGATGTTGAAAGAGTCAAATCTGTTATAAAGCTGGCCTCACCAAGCGATCTTGTCACAATGAGCAGAGACGGAGGAAAGTTGAGGTTTGAAATCAGTACAATTGTCAAGAGTATATCTCTGCTGGATAACAATTCCGTCACAACTCCAAGGGTTCCACAGATAAATTCAGAAAGTTATGTTGTAGTTTCCAAGGGCAACCTTGAACGTGGTCTCAAAGCAGCGGAAGATGTGTCTGATTCCATAAGACTGACTCTTAACGGAGAGGAGCTTAGGGCAAGATCTGTTTCTGATTCCGAGGAATCTGAAATGATCCTTCCCAGGGATATGCTCAAGGAGATTAAATGCACACAGACAATTAAAAGCTCATACCCCCTGGAATACCTTCTGAAGCTTGTTAAATCCCTGTCTAGCGCTGAGGACATCAAGTTAAGCTTCAAGGACGATTATCCACTGACCATTGAATTCAAATTTGGCCAGTCAAAGGATTCTGAATCAATTTCCGGGAACTTCCTCCTTGCTCCAAGAATGGAGCAATAAACAAACTTCCAATCCTGTTTGTTTTGAAGAATCCTTCACCAGCTTATTTTGAAACAGCGATCATATTTTATTCATAAGTTTCTAATGCAAGTTCAGAGATTTAGAAGCAATGTGATTCCTGCGTAACATTTTTAAAAGTTGGTTAACCATTTGGAAACGGGCGGGGAGGGATTCGGACCCCCGACCTGCAGCTTAGGAGGCTGCTGCCATATCCTGACTAGGCCACCCGCCCATCCTGAGGGGATTGTATCATTCTTTAAGTTTTTTCGCTGAATTTTGTAGTTGAGCCATCCCTAATTTGTTTTGTCCAGGTTAAATTAGTAATTCCATACTTAAAAAAGAAGAATTAAATTGAATCTTACCATAAAGTGCCAGTATGAAGATGACTATTGACGGGTGGGGCAATAATCTGAGATTTTCCTCCGCCCACTTTATTCCTGATCTTGGAAAATGCTCAAGACTGCATGGTCATGACTATGCGGTTTCCATTGAACTGGAAGGTGAAATGGAAAATGGTATACTTGTGGATTACGGAGATGTCAAAAAGGTGATTAGAAAGGTTCTGGAAACTTATGATCACAGGGTACTTGTTCCGACACTTGGAGTCAGGTCAACCGTAAATGTTCAACAGGAACAGGTAAAGGTGGAATACAGCGGAAAGACTATGAGTTTCTTCAGGGAGGATGTTTGCTTCATTGAAGCCGATATCTCCTCAAGCGAGAACCTGGCCTCCATTATCGGCTCGCAAATAAAGAAGGAACTTGGCGTTTACAAAAACCTCAGCAATCTGACACTTACTGTTTATGAGGGCCCATCACAGGGTTCTTCGGTTCGTATTGACCTGAAATGAAGGAAAAAGCTGTGGTTCTGCTATCCGGTGGGCTTGATTCCTCTACAGTGCTAGCCTATGCCATTGAAAGGGGTTTTGAATGCACTGGACTCACCTTTAATTATGGACAGCGCCATGCCAGGGAGAATAACTCAGCAAGGGCCATTTCCTCCAGATATGGCATTGAATTGAAAGATGCAAGAATTAACCTTTCTGAATTTATAAAAAGTTCCCTGACCGGTTATGGCAGCGTTGAGCACAGAGACATAGAGAGCATTGAGGAAAGTTTACCTAATACCTATGTCCCTGCCAGAAACATTATCATGATTTCCATTGCGGCTGGACTCCTTCAGACCATAGGAGGGAATACAATCTTCATAGGGGCAAACGCACTTGACTATTCTGGATATCCAGACTGCAGGCCCGAGTTTTTCAACGCGATGGAGAAGGCAATTAACACAGGGACAGGATCAGTGGGCAGTAACCAGATCAGAATTTCAGTACCTCTTCAATATCTCAGAAAATCCGAAATAATTAAAATGGGTATGAAGATGGGAGTCCCTTATGAACTGACATGGTCATGCTACGAAGGCAATGAGGAAGCCTGTGGAATGTGCGATTCATGCCAGTTGAGGCTCAGAGGATTCATGGAGGCGGGAGTTCCTGATCCCATAAAATATTCAAAATATCCGGAATTCTACAAAAAATAGTGGGAAATTGAATTTATTTAGAGAGAAATTCGTCAACTTTCCTGCAGTTTTCTCTTACAGAGTCAACTGTCTTCTTCCACAGGGCCAGCTCATCTTCATTGAAGTCAATGTCCATTATCTGTTCCACTCCGTTGGACCCTATTTTTATAGGAACCCCGATGAAAATTCCCTCAGCACCGTAATGCTTTGCATGAGACCCGGAAAGGTAAGCGGCGCATGGGATCACGCGCATCTTGTCACGCACAATGGACTCTGCCATGGCTGTAATTGATATTCCGGGAGCATAGTAAGCGCTTCCTGTCTTCAGATAATTCACGATCTCCCCTCCACCGAATCTTGTTCTCTTTATTATTTCGTCAATTTTTTCCTTTGAGAGGAGGTTAGATATTGGTATTCCACCAACACTTGAATATCTGATGAATGGAACCATGTCATCTCCGTGTCCACCTATTACAAAAGCAAGGACATCCTCAACGGAAACATTCAGTTCCTGTGCAAGAAAAGTCCGGAACCTTGCACTGTCGAGTGAGCCACCTAGCCCCATGATCCTCTCAGGCTTGAACCCGGATACCTTGTAGAAAGCATACGCCATGATGTCTGCGGGATTGGATACAACTATGACTCTGGCTTCCGGAGCATACTGTTTGACGTTTTTCGCGACATCAGACATAATTTCCAGATTTTTGTTAAGGAGGTCATCCCTGCTCATTCCAGGCTTTCTGGCAAGTCCTGCCGTTACTACGACAACATCACTGCCTTTCAGATTCTCATATTTTGACCTGTCCACTGTTGTGAAACCGTAAACTTTAGAGTCTGACTTCCAGTGGGGCTGACCTTCCAGCATATCAAGTGCCTTTCCTTCAGGCACTCCTTCTACCACATCAAAAAGATATACATCCCCTAGCTCTTTCAATGCAAGAAACTGAGCGAGTGTTGCACCCACATTTCCTGCCCCTATTACAGAAATCTTTGTTCGAGGCATAGCCGTATATGTCTTCTACAAAAATAAACATGTCGTGGTTTATGGTTCACGAGGGTTTTGGCTGGGCTCTGGACTCACTTTCCATTATTTTCTTGTAAAGAAGTTCAAGCTTACCGTTTATTTCGCTTATGTCATTTGCAATTTTCGGGATTTTCTCTGCATATACCTTATTCATATGGTCCACAACTTTGATCAGATGCTCCACACGGGTCTGAAGGACCTCTACACTTGCCTTCTCCTTCTGAGGGCTTGATGGGACAGGCTGACCATCCTTGGCATATATTCCAAGTGGCTTTGACATGTCGATGAGAAAATCTCTTGCAGTATAATATTTTGAAAAGATGTAATCGGAAAGTTTCATCTCCCTTTCAAGAGCGTATTTGCATTCCCACTCTTCCAGATCCTTAATGGAACCGTTTATGAATATGATCTTTATACTTGCATCACTGCAAACCGGGCATTCGAAAGTCTGGATGCGCTCCTCGATTCTGCCGGTGAGCTCGCTGATCACGGAGAAAGGCAGTTTACCTTTAAGCTTTGAGATCTCCTCCCTGAGCTCGATAAGCCGCTTATACCTGTTTGTGGAATTTATCTTATTCCTTAGGTCTCCATAGTCTTCGCTTTCCAAATCTCTCCCACATTTATCATCCTAGCATTTAAATAGATAATGCATTAAAATCATGTCTGGATGCGAAATTTAATGATTGACTTATTCAATTTTCATATAAGAGGAAAAATTTGAAATTTATCCAGAAATAATTAATATCTCTTAATTTAGGGATAGCTCCTAAAGCGGGAATTTGTTCATGTGGTATGATTATTATAGGCAAGAATTAAATATGACATGACATTTTAATGTTAATGATCATTGCTTATGACAGATCGGGGACAAAGAAGGAATATCTGAAGGATCTTCTTGACCCGACCGGCATTCCTTATGACATTACAACATCGATTTCCGCAACCCTGGTCAAGAAACTTCACCCCACAAGTATTGTATGGATCAATGATGATGAGATTTCAAAGGAGGAGCAGGAGTTTTTTTCAGCGCCAAGCAGGGAATTTCTACTTATTGTTCTCTCAAAGGAACCCTTAGAGCTGCCGGATACCATACGTTATAGTTCCGAACATATCATTACAAATTCAGATCCTGTAAGTGAGGTCAGAAAACGCCTTCGACAGGCTCTTACAAATCACAGGGTAAGAAGATTGAAAGACCTGAATGAAATGTCCATTTATCTTTCTAAAAATGGCCTTTATCCCGGAAATGTATATTTTACTGAACCTGAATATGCCGATAAATTCCTTGAGATACTCCTTGCAAAGGAAGTAGATAAGGATAAGATCCTTGTAGTTTCCAGATTCAATCTGGCCCTGGAGCTCCCTGAAGCCCTCAATGAGAATAACTTCATCTGGGTGACTGATTCTATAGGGACACAGAGGAACAGGCCTGTAAATCTTACATTTATTGTTGAGAATATTACAAGAAAGATTCTTGAGGGCAAGGCAACCATTGTTATGATCGATCTTTTTGATTTCCTTCTTGTTTATCACTCTTTCCAGGAGATCGGCAAAGCCTTTGAGCAGATCAAGAGTGCTGCCATGGAAAAAAACTGCTATCTGATGATAGTGCTAAGTATGAATACCATGGAAAGTATTCAGTATGGTCAGATAACAAGGTATGGGTTGAACTGGAAACCCCCTGAAAATGACTGAGTCGTTGAAGATCGATATTATGCAAAAGACAGATCTCTTTGGAACCGTCGAGACTTTCTTCGTACAGCCATATGGGAAATCCCTGATAATAAAAGGGCGGCCCGGTGCTGGAAAAACCACATTCGCTTTAGGTTTCCTTGAAAGGGTAATGGACAGAGTTCCTGTATGCTATCTCTCTTCCAGATTTTCCGATGCTTCACTGTATGGAACTTATCCATGGCTTGAATCAGTTTCACTTAAAAATCTCGCTGACAAACTTCCTGATTCCCTGACCAATGTGTCTACAGAGTCCCTGAAGAAACTGGAAAAGTTGATTGAAGAAGGAAAAATGGGCAGTGACTCTTATGGCCTGATTCTGAATATTTCCGATCTTCTTCCGGAGATCAGGGCAATCTATTCCTTTGTGGAGGTCAATCAGGGAAATTCGCCGCTTATCGTTATAGACTCAATAGAATCTCTTTCAGAAAAATATGACGTTAACGAACAGACCCTCTTCTCGATGCTCTATTCTGATCTTGTTGAACGTTCCGGTGCGAATCTTATCTGCATTCTTGAGGCAAGGGAAAACGTGAAGCTGGAATACTTCGCTGATGGAGTTCTCTCAATGGATTACATGCTTGAAGAGGGAATTCTAATAAGGAAAGCTACCATGGAAAAACTGAGAGGTGTTTCAATTGGCACATCCCCTGTGTTCTTTTACTCTCTGGAGGATGGAAAATGCCGTGCTTTCTCAAAAGATACCATAATATATCCAGAGGGCAGGTTTACCAGGTCACTCTCACTTAGCAAAGCCCTCTTTGAGGTGCCACTAACAACATCTGAATTTGAAAAAATTACACCGGACAAGACCCCAAAGGTATCCCTTGGTACACTCATCATGCTTCACAGGGTGGGTTCATCCCCTGCAGTGGACGATATCCTTAACCTTATGAAAAACAACCTGATTAAAAATGCCATACTTCAGGAGAGAGGTGTCATGGATGTTACTTCAAGCAGCTATGAAACGTCCAGGGTCATGTCAAACTGCCTGGACCCTGATTCACTTAAACATTACATAACAGCAGAGAAATCCAAGCGTTCGAACTCCTTTGTAATTAACCTTGAGGGGAAGGGAATTCTAGAAGACTTTCCAAACGAAGTAATAGACTTCTTTTTATCCTCATCCTCCAGGCCCCATCTCTACTTCTTCTCATATGATTTCATGAGATTTACCTACGGAGAGAATTTCTTCGGAGATCTCATAAATCTTGCAAACTCCATAAGAACAACAGGAGCTATTTTCCTTATTGTGGATGATGACAGCTACTCTAAAATAAGCCATTATGCCTCTTTCACAATTCATTTTCGCGACATTGGTGGATATATATTCGTAAATTCAAACGAAAAGGAATCCTATCTTTCCTCGGTTGTGTATGATTCTGAAGGATGGCCAGACCTGGAACTTCATCAGGTAGTTTAAAGTCATTTCACCTCCAGAACATGGATATCTGATAATGACATAATTCTGGCAAAGTCGTCCCTTTCAATTTTCAGTTCCGACATTATCTCGATTGAAATGTCGCATATGATTCTAAACACAGAAACAACCATGCTGCTGAAATCTGCTCCGGATAATTCAACCAGAGTTTTCAGTCGGTTTCCGCTGATATCGAATGATACCTTCACACCTGTCTGAACAGCCATCGATGAAATGATTGTTGACCTGCATTTTTCAAGTATCCTGGATCCACCATTGCCCTCTGATGAGATGACCTCATCCATCAATGGTTCAGGAAGTACAAGTGTTCCACTGGCCCTGATCCTGATTGCATTCATTACTTGCCATAGATTAAATTCCTGTATGAAATTAACGTTTCATGTTCCCTGTTCAGAGACTCAGAAGAAACAGAACGGATGAAAGGATCAGGAATCTTCTTGCAGAAAGCAGCCCCGACAAGTCAAAAATGATCATGCCTGTCTTTGTGAGCGAGGATGCAACCCAGCCGGAGCCAGTAAGTGGAATGAAGGGCATTTTCAGATATCCCGTCGATATGGTCGGAGAGTATTGCAGCAAGCTTGATAATTACGGACTGGGGGGCATTCTGCTATTTGGTGTTCCATCCAGGAAGGATGAGATCGGATCCGAATCCTATAACGATAAAGGTGTTGTTCAGGAGGCCATCAGGAAAATTAAGGTCTCATCGGGAATACCTGTGATTGCCGACCTCTGCATGTGCGAATACACAAGCCATGGACATTGTGGCATATTGAATGGAAATTATGTGGACAATGATCTTACTCTTGACTCCTATTCAAAGATTGCTCTTTCCTATGCAAGAGCAGGAGTGGACATAATTGCGCCGAGCGGCATGATGGATGGCCAGGTCTCGGCTATCAGGAATGCACTGGACAAGTCTGGATTTTCCAGGATTCCCATAATGAGTTACAGTTCCAAATATGCGTCCTCACTCTACGGCCCCTTCAGAGAGGCAGCAGGCTCCTCCCCTTCTTTTGGGGACAGAAGATCATACCAGATGGATTACAGAAATTCCAGAGAAGCCATCAGAGAAAACAGTGCAGATGAATCTGAGGGAGCAGATATCCTGATGGTGAAGCCTGCAATTTTCTATCTCGATGTCATATACAGATCCAGACAGAACACAAATCTGCCCATAGCGGCATACAGTGTCAGCGGGGAATATTCCATGATATATAATGCAGTTGAATCCGGAACACTTTCAAAAGACTTCATAAACGAATCGCTGACTGCTCCATTCAGGGCCGGTGCCGACATTCTTATCACATATTTTGCTGAGAGCTATGCCAGGGATCATTGAAGCTTTGCACCTAACTAAATCGTATTTATATCGTTTTATAATCATGATTTGGTGATAAAAAAATGCCAGTACATCTAGGACAGAAAGTGCCAGACTTTACCGTGAATACTACCCAGGGGCCCATAACTTTTTCGGACCTTAAGGGAAAGTGGGTTCTGCTGTTTTCACACCCAGCTGATTTCACGCCTGTGTGCACGACAGAATTCCTCGGTTTCACAGAGAATTACGAAGAGTTCAAGAAACTTGGAGTAACTCTTATAGGGCTCAGCGTAGACAGCATATACAGCCACATTGCATGGCTGAAGGATATCAAGGATAAATATGGCGTTGAGGTTCCTTTCCCTGTAATTGCAGATATTGACAAGGAAGTTGCCCAGGAGTTTAATCTCATGGACCCCAAGGTTGGAACAACTGTCAGGGGAGTTTTCCTCATTGATCCAAACCAGATAGTGAGATGGATGGTTTACTATCCTGCCGAAGTTGGAAGGAACATGCGCGAAATACTCAGGGTTGTCAAGGCATTCCAGTTCAACTGGGACAAGAAACTGGCAACAGGAGTGAACTGGGAACCGGGCCAGGAGGGAATTGCATCTGCCCCCAATACCCTGAAAGGAGCACTTGAAAGGGAGAAGGAACCGGGCGCAGAGAGATGGTACCTCAAGAAAGTCAAGGCATGAGGTATGGTCGATTGTGCAATGTTCAACATCAGCCTGAAGGGAATCCACCCTTCAGTGATCTGTGTTGAAATGGACAGAGTGGGAAATGCTGTGGATGCCCTTCAGGAGGTTCTGACTTCCGATTATCCTGAGGAGAGCATGCAGGAGTTCATTGAGAGTTTTGCCAGAACTGATGAGGTTATGCCAACAGACAAAACACTGGGATTTGTCGTTGCAAACAGTGAAAAGAAGGCTATTTCATTTTCTTTCGCAAACCTGAATGACGAACAGAAGAATCTGATTACCACCAAATCCCGTATGTACAGAAATTCTGGTTTTAACGTTGAAATTGACCTCTGAAAATGCTTTCAGGAATGTTTAAATAAACATTTTTGATTTCAAAATAATGTTTGACAGCCCAATCGACTGGATAATAATTATCGCGGTCGTCCTGCTGCTCTTTGGAAGTACAAAGAAGATACCTGAATTCGCAAGAAATATTGGCCGGGCTACCGGTGAATTCAAGCGGGGACAGATGGAGATCAAGAATGAATTGTCAAAGGCAGTCAATGGTCCTGTGGATTCCCCTGTAAAGAAGGAGGCAGATTACAGTCAGATAGCCAGAGATCTAGGCATAGACTCAGAAAACAAGAGCAAAGAAGAACTGCTCAATGAGATTAGACAGAAGATCAACTCTGAAAACTGATGTCCGACGATGATTTCCTGCCAATTATCCTGAGAAATGTCTCAGAGTTAAGAGTCAGGTTTATCAGTTTTTTGAAAGTTTATGGTATTTTTTTTGTTGTATTTCTTCTTTTCAGAGTCTCCGATTACAACATCTTCGGTTATCGAATTCCGCTGCTGAAACTCGATGTCACAGACAACATCGGGGCACAGTTTCTGCATATTCTGGAACTGCATATCCTTCCCAGCGGCACAAAGTTACTAATTCTGAAACCCGCAGATGGTGTGGCAACGGATTTCCTCATAATTCTTTTCCTCGCGCTTGTTGTCACGATGCCTTACCTGTTATACCAGATATTGCAGTATATAGAACCGGCACTGAAAAAGCATGAAAGGGAACTGGTCCACAGTATACTGTTCCCTGCATCTGCCCTTTTCTTTGCGGGAGCATTCTTCGGGATATATTTTGTAGCACCCGAACTTTTCAGGATATTCAATGACTTTGACATTGGCCTAGGGGCCATAGAAAGTGTGGGTCTGATGAGTTTTGAGTCCTTCCTGATCCTTTACATTCTTCTGTTTGGACTCTCCTTTGAGGTGCCTGTCTTCATGTACGGCCTGACCCGTTCGGGACTTGTTCCTGCAGAATACTGGAGAGCGCACTGGAGATATGCTATTGTGATATCACTTGTCATTGGCATGATCTTTTCACCAGGAGTCACAGGATTCACAATGATAGTCATAGCAATCCCGATGATATCGCTCTACTTCGTCGGAGTATATTTCGCGGAGAGATGGGTAAGGAAATCGGAAGAGGCATCAAAGAGAGTTTCGGAAGCGCTCTAGATCCATGATGCTTTTGCAGGATACCCTGTATACCTGAAAGAAAAGTCTGTCCGAATCAATTCTTGGGACCTCAGGCCTCTTCACCACCTTATAGTTTGAAAGATAGTCCGGGTTCAGTGACCTGCAGTAGTTCAGTATCTCACGCCTGAAATTGCTGTAATCAACAACATTGTCAACAAGCCCAAGCGCTTTGGCCTCATCAGAATGCATCAGGTCACCTGACTTCAGGCGGGAATAGGCTTCGCCTGTCATGTTCAGGGTTGTGTCTGTTAGTATGCCGGTGAATGGTGGCATTCCATACTTTAGCCCGGGCATACCAAGCTTTGCCCTTGATGAAACGATGGTCAGATCGCAGGCAAGTGTCAGTTCCAGACCAAGATCCAGGGCATAACCGTTGATGCCCGCAAGGAAGTAGTGACGTGATGCCCTGATCATTCTCACTGCCGAGAGAGCCAGGTCCCTGGCTTCCCTTACTGTTGAGTTGTTGCTTTCCTCATTGCAGTTGGAAGAGTATCCCATGCAGAATGACCTGTCTCCCTTTCCAGTAAGGAGAACGACCCGGGGATCATCATCCGGTAGAGCCGAAAGAACTGAGTAGAGATCGTCAAGCCCCTCAATGTTCAGGGTGTTGTTGACACCATTGTCTATCTCCAGTACTGACACATATTCTGATATGTTCTGAAGTTTTATCTGTGCAGCTTTCTGGATCATAATGCATAAAAAGGGGCTGAATGGTTAAAAAAATTATGTGTATGTCTTCATGTATGAAGTTTGCAGGTCAGTACATGGTCAGATTGAATTTTCTATCTGCCAGCTCATATGTTTGACGGTCCCTGATCCCAAGTGCTGAGCTGAGCTTTCCCATCATCTCCCCCTGATCGGGATCGTACTTCTCCCTGCCCATAACAAGCCTTCCGGCTTTGTCATCAAAATATATCTGCTCGCCGAATTTTTTCAGGCAGTGGATGACCTCAGCTGCTTCCTCTTCCTCTCCATGAAAATGTTTGAAGCAATCCGTAAAATGGGGTTTTGTCATCTGTCATCACACCTCTTTGAATCATATTCAGGATACCGGATATTATATCTGTCCAGAGAGAGCTGGACAGTGTAAGAAAGGTTCTCCAGGGCAGAAATATCCTGATCGGGAGAAAGTACCTTCATAAATGATGGGATCCGGGATATCTGCTCTTTGAACTCATCCACAGTGATTGCCCCATTGATGACCTGGCGGAAACATTCCAGCATTGCCATATGATCCCTGATATCATCCCGCGGTTTTCTGCTCACCCTCATGATGTATTTCAGCTTCTTTGTCTTTCGTTCAATGAGGTCCATTGCAATACTGGGTTCCCCGTATATCAGGGAACTTCTTATTATTTCAAGATCAGACAACATTGTCACTGGAAATCACCCGAAAATTCCTCCAGCCGCACTTATGAGAGTGGGCATGAATGATGCTATTATCCCTATAAAGAACAGAGCTATCGTAATGATCGCGGCAGCAACGACCGGAGCTTTGGCACTGAATGGGACCGCCCCATCCCCTTCCTTCGGATCTCTCGCAAACATGTATGTGATCACTCTGAAATAATAGAAGACAGATATTGCGCTATTGAGGATTGCAATCACTGCAAGCCACCAAAGGCTCCCTTCAATTAGGGCAAGGAACAGGTAATATTTGGCAAGGAACCCTCCAGTGAGTGGAATACCTGCAAGTGCCAGCATTATAACAGAAAGGCTGACTGCAGTGGCCGGAGAACGCTTTCCGAGTCCGGACACATCCTCAAGTTCCACATTATCCTTGGGAACGGCATTCATTGTTATGAAGGCACCTCCTTTCATGAAGATGTAAACAAGAGAATAGAACATTCCAGCCGCTATGGCAAATTCTGATACCGTAGAAGTGGGGCTTCCACTTCCCGCAACAACTGCCAGAACCAGAACAAGATAGCCTGCCTGAGCTATGCTTGAGTAAGACAGTATCCTCTTCAGGTTGCTCTGTGACAGAGCAGAGATATTACCATAGGTCATTGTTATAATTGATAGTATCACAAACAGATAAAAGACGGCGGTGTGATCAAATGCAAAGCCGGAGAGGAACACTTTGAGTATTACCATAAATGCAAGGATCTTGCTTCCTGCAGCCAGAAAGGCTGATACCGAATTCTCTGTTCCATCATATGTATCAAGAGCCCACTGGTGAAATGGAAATAATGCCAGTTTGAAGCCGAAACCTATTATGAGGAATGCCAGAGCAATTGTTATCTCAGGGGAATTTATAACATGGGACAGGGCTGATGAGCTTATGCTGAAAGTTCCAGTGCCAAGGTAATAGAAGCTGGCGCCGAAAAGAATGAATGCAGTTGCTATTGTTCCTGTAAAGAAGTATTTTATGGAAGCTTCCAGGTTTCTCCTGGTTTTTCCAAAACTTGACAGAACATATGTTCCAATACTTACCGATTCAAATGCAATAAAGAGCGCGATGAGATTGTAGCTGAAGGCTGCCACAACCATTCCCACATTGAGGAAAAGCAGAGTGGAGTAAAATATCTCTGATTTGCTGTAATTTTTTGTTGAGAACGGGTAGCAGATGAACATTGAGGAAATGAGCATTATTATGGCGAAATATTTGCCAAAGTTATTGAACACCATTACTCCAGAATACGCACTTCCTGATGATGGATCCAGGAAAAATACTAGAAGAGCTGCTATGCCAAGACCTGAAAATGTAATCCAGGATATTGCCCTCTCCCCTATATTTCTTACACCAGTCCAGAGTATTGCGAACCCCAGAAGACCCAGAAATATTTCCGGAATGAGATGAATGAATGTGGCTGTGGAACCTATACCTAAATCAATCGAAGACATCTAAAGACCTCCTGTATATGCTGTGAGTAAACCGAAGAGCAGATTTGGGAATATGCCCAGAATAAGGATAACAACAAGGCTTGCACCAAGGACAACAGTCTGGTAGGTCCCTGAGTCTCTTATGCGGCCAAGATTCTCGTTGTATGGACCATAAAGGGATCTCTGCGCAGCCCATATGTGATATGATGCAGTGAGTATCATCCCGAAGATAACAAGAAGAATAACCCATCCTATAGCCTGGAAGGACCCCACCAGGACTGAGAACTCCCCTATAAACCCTGCCATTCCCGGAAGGCCCAGAGAGGCAAGCAGTCCTGCCAGCAGGAAGGAGGCAAGGAACGGGGTCTCCCTGAATATTCCACCCATTTCATGAATATTCTCCTTTCCTGTTGATCTCTTTATGAAATAGAGTGCTGAGAAAACAAAAGCCATGATCAGGCCATGTGCCACTATCTGAAACATTCCGCCGGAAAGTTCCAGTGTTTTCTCATAACCGGTTTCGAGTCCTCCTGCTCCGAAAGCAAGAACCACAAATCCCATTGAGGCAGCGCTTGCAAGAGCCATCATTCTCTTGAGGCTGGACTGCATCATTGCCGCCAGCGCAAAATAGACAAGGCTGATTATGCCAAGTGCAATGAGGAATGACAGGACAAATGTCCCAAGAGACTGAGTGACTGGAAGAAGAATTCCAAACAATCCAAGTCCCCCCATCAGAGAAAGTCCACCTGAAAGTATAACTGTTGCAGGATAGGGGGCCGATTCATAAGAATCAGGTAGCCAGGAGTGAAGTGGAAATACTGGCATCTTGACCAGAAACGCAAAAAGGAAACCGAATATGGTGAAGTCCCTCCAGAATACTGGCATGTATGAGAAAGTGCTGTTTGTCATGAGTGAGCCTATCTGGAATGTCAGCACTCCCGTCTGGTCAAAGTGATAGGTGTACACAGCGAATATTGACAGGAGGAGAAACACTGAGCCGATATGGGTATATACGAAGAATTTGAGACCTACACTCTCCTTTCTGAAACTCCCGAACTGTGCTATCATGAAATATACAGGTATGAGGACAACCTCCCAGAATATGTAGAAGAACAGGAAGTCCCTGGAGATAAGTACCCCAATCAGACCGGACTCAGTGGTCAGAATATAGCTGAACATCACCCTGTCAAGTTCCTTTTTCTCTGCTATAAGGGTTGAGATGAATATCACTATCACTGACAGTATGAGAAGTGCATCCGTGAAGCCGCTGACCCCGGTGGAGAAGTTTATTCCTATTGATGGAGCCAGCGAATATGAAACCCGGGAAATAAACCCGCCTGTGTAGCCTGAACTGAACCTTACAAAGCTGTATATCAGAACAAGGGCCACAAAAATCCCTGCAAAAGCTGTAGCAAAACGATCCCTGTTCTCCCTGATGAAGAATGACAGTATTGCGACGACTATAGTTGCCAGAAAGATTAGAAATATAAACAGATTAAAGCACCCCCAAAATCTCTATTATTATGAAAATTACAGATATTCCTATTATGAGAAATATGAAATAATTCTCAATAACACCATTCTGCAGCTTTCTGAAGAATGCACCCAGATTCAGTGTACCGTCGCCAACTCCCTCAACTCCACGGTTGTATGATGCTTCAAAGCTGGCGGTTGCGCCTGAAAAAGCAGCAATAAACCTTTCTGCAATAACGTTTGTGAAGAGCCTGTCCAGGTAGAATTTGTTCTTGACAATGCGGTATCCCAGATTCTTTGAAATATCGATTTTTTTGTATCTTTCTGTGCCGTATATGAAATATGTAACTATAATTCCAATTGCCATCAGTGTTATTGGAATTGCCTCTATATACAGCGGTATTGAGGGAACAACCGCCTGCGAATAGACATACCTATAGAAATATGGCTGGATGAGCCCAAGAAACAGTGCACCTGCGCCAAGGATCATGAGAGGGATAAGTACCACCGGCTTGGGATCGTGAGCTTTCTCAGCCAGATAGGACCTCGGTTTTCCCAGTGCAACCCTGAAGAACATTCGGAATGTGTATAGAGCGGTAAGGAGTGAGCCTCCTGCCAGTAGAATCCATGGAATGATTGCATAAGGGGAGCCGGATTTCTCAAAATAAATCCATGATGCTGCAATGATGGAATCCTTGGAAAAGTATCCTGCTGTTCCTGGAAAAGCCACAAGTGCCAGTGAACCTATGAGCAGAAGAGTAACGGTTATTGGCATGCGTCTCCACAGACCGCCCATTTCCCGGGTATCCCTGAGATCCATGAGGGCAATGAGTATTGCTCCTGCACACATGAAAAGAAGAGCTTTGAAGTCAGCATGAACTACCAGGTGAAACATTCCATAGGATACTCCAGAATAACCTATCACGGAACCGAGACCGATTGCCGCCATCATGTATCCGATCTGGCTGATTGTTGAGTAAGCCAGGATTCTCTTGATGTCATTTACCACTATACCAATTATTCCGGCAAAGAATGCTGTGAACGCACCCACTGCAACCACGGAGTAAAGGGCGAATGGTGCTGAGTAATAGAATATAGGAAAGACGCGGGCTACCAGATATACTCCTGCAGTGACCATTGTAGCAGCATGTATAAGTGCCGATACAGTTGTGGGTCCCTCCATTGCATCTGGAATCCAGACATGGAGAGGAAATTGAGCCGATTTTCCAGCTGCTGCACCGAGAAACAGAACAGCAACTGCACCCAGTGTATTGGGTCCCACATATGAGGCTATGGACTGGGCATGGTTTATCAGGAACGGAATGTCCAGAGGACTGACTCCGGAAGTAAGACCCGGGTAACCCATGAGTGAGAAATAAAGAATAGCCATACCTATGAGGAAGAGAAGGTCTCCTACTCTCGTTACAATGAATGCCTTCTTTGCCGCTGATGTGGCATTAGGCTTGAAGAACCAGAATCCAACAAGTAGATAGGAACAGAGACCCACCAGTTCCCAGAACAGGAAGAAAAGGACAAGATTTGAAGATACCACAAGTCCCAGCATTCCTGAAGTGAAAAGGGCCGTTTCCGCAAAATAGATGTGTCTGTTCGGGTCCTCTCCCATGTAGTACATTGCAAAAATGTGAATCATAAGAGAGACGAATGACACCATAAGAACCATTACGAGGGCAAGATGATCTATGTAGATTCCGGCATTTATGTTGAAGAACCAGTTATATGAATTATCTATGGGACCGGAAGACTGAACCCTGAAAAATGCCAGAATGGAGAAAACGAGTGAAAGCCCGATAGCCAATGAGGCAATGGGGCCAGCGAGCCTCCTGTCATGCCGGCCGAGAGCAAAACTGAGGAATGCCCCCACGATTGGTGTGATGAAGATTAACCAGCCATATATGTACATAGTTACCACTTTATCTCCTTCAGCAGAGAGAGAACAACCTTGCCCACTCTTCTGTATGTAGCCGTTAAAAGGCTGAGTCCGATCACAGATTCAACTGCACCAATGGCAATTCCGAAAAGTGCCATTATGATTGGTGAAATTGTAGAGTAATATATTGCAACAGCAACAAGATTGAGGATTGCTGCATTGATTATGATTTCAATAGAAATCAGCATCTTTATTCCTATGTTTGAGGTCATTACACCGTAAAGCCCTATAACAAACAGGAGAAGGGAAAGAAAACTGACAAGGAAAATATCCATCAGTTATCCCTCCATGAGATATAGAACATACCAATTATTCCTGCCACGAGGATCAGGGAAAGAAGCTCAAATGGAACAACATAGTTCCCGAAAAGCTCCCTGCCGATAAGGGAAATATTCTGTGATTGAGGTGTAAAGGACCCACCTATCTTCACTGTCTCAATGCCGAAAACTATCAGAAACAGTCCGGATGCTACCGCTGCAAGTTTCTTATTCAACTTCCTTACCTCCTGTAAGCATAAGACTGAACACAATCAATGTAACAATTGCGCCTATGAAAACCAGAAGTTCAATTGCCCCTACAATGCTCCCACCAAGATATATGAAAAGTGCAGATAGGACGAAAAGGAACGCCATCAGATAGATTGCACTGTGTGTCAGGTTCTTCTCCGACACCGTTTTCATTGCCAGTGGAACCAGGATTATGGCGAATATGATGAATATTATTGTATATATCACTTTATCACCTCATCCTCGGACAGGCTCAGCTCGTCTGGGGAATAGGTGAAACTGTTTCTCGTCCTTGATGTTTCAAAAACATGGGTCAGGTAGATGGCATCTGTGGGGCAAATCTCCTCGCAGTTCCTGCATACAGTGCAGGTGCCAAAATTCACATCAGGGTAGATCTTTCTCTTGTTTCTTGGATTCTCCCTTTCCACCTTGTTCATGTGTATGCTCAGATTAGGACACACCTGCTCACACAAGGTACAACCCACACAGTCATCGAGGCTCAGAAAGATTCTGAACCTGAAACGATCTGGCATCGGTTTCCTCTCTTCAGGATACTGAGTTGTGACGGGTTTCTGGAATATGTGTTTTCCAACGATCCACATGGCCTTCAGTGTCCCTACAAGGGGAAGCTCTTTCTTAGGTTCCTTTACTTCTATCACAGACCCACCCCCAGAGTTATAATTCCTGCTATTATGAGATTGATGATTGAGATTGGAAGAAGATACTTCCAGCCCATGTTGACAAATCTGTCGATCCTTATTCTCGGTACCGAAAGCCACACTGTGAATGCAATGAGCACCAGCACCACTGTCTTGATGAGCAGATAAACAAATCCGGCATCTGATGAGAACGGCCCGTTATAACCTCCAAGATAGAGCAGAGATACCATCATTGAACTGAGGAAAATGCTTCCAAAAAGTCCCATATAGAACATTCCGAATCTCATGCCACTGTATTCTGTGGAATGCCCAGAAACCAGCTCACTGTCACTTTCACCCATATCAAATGGTGAATATGAGGCCCTTGCAATCATTGATATGAAGAACACTAGAAGGCCTATTACCTCTGGAATTCCAAAAGGTATTATCTGGCTTGAGACCAGATCTGAAAGGTTGAGCGGCTCAGATGTCCTTGCAGATGCCATCATAACAAGGGCAATTACAGAGATCATCATTGGAACCTCAAACGATACATCCTTAGCAACGCCCCTCAGCGCACCAAGAATGGCATATTTGTTTCTTGAACTGACACCGGCAAGTATCTCGCCTATGGGCATGATGGCAATTGCTGCAAACAGCAGTATCACACTTACGTTGGAGTGTGTAATTGTGAGGGAACCTATCCAGTAGAAATCCCCATAAGGAAGAATAGCAAATGACATCACCAGACCTATGAAGACGATGAGAGGCGCTATCCTGAATGGAAGATCGTCTCTTCCCTTGGGCAGAATACTCTCCTTCCCTGCAAGCTTCAGTCCGTCAGCCATAAGCTGCAGAAGACCGAATTTCCCAACCCTGTTTGGCCCGATTCTTAACTGGACCCTTGCCATGTACTTTCTGAAAAGATAGATCATGAAGACAAGGACTATGGTTACAAAAATAACAAGAAATATGGATTCAAATAGGTAAGCCAGTATGTAGGCAACATAATGTGTAAGGGGGGCAAAGAAGTGGGCAAGGCGGGTTAGTACATCCATTATCTGTCCACCTCTCCAAAAACAAGGTCAATTGTCCCGGAGATGGCAATCAGATCTGCAATGAGAACATCCTTACCAAGATGCCTTATAACAGAAAGATTCCTCAGAGAAGGGCTCCTGACCCTTACTCTGTAGGGTTTAACGCCACCATCTCCAACAAGATATACTCCGAACTCTCCCTTGGGAGATTCTGTTCTTGCGTAAACTTCACCTTCTCCCCTCAGCCTTATCATCAGCGATTTCTTGGCTTTTGGGTTGAAATATGGTCCGTCCGGTATTTTTTTAATGGCCTGCTTTACTATCCTGACAGACTGCCTCATCTCCTCAAACCTTACAAGAAATCTTGCAAGATTGTCTTTCTTGTAAGAAACCGGGATATCGAAGTTCAGCTTGTCATATACAAGATAAGGTTCTGCCTTTCTTACGTCATACTCTATACCTGAGGCACGAAGCATGGGTCCTGTAACGGCATACTGAATGGCCACATCCGGCTCCAGTATTCCGATACCCTTGTTTCTTGACATGAATATATCATTCTTCACGAAAGCATTGAATATCTCTTCCAGTTTGTCGGGGAATTCTTTGGTGAACTCTTCGATCATGTAGATTATATTCTCGTTTATGTCCTGATATACACCACCAATACTCATGTAATTGGTCTCCTGCCTTGACCCGCATATTTCAGTGAATATACGGAGAATTTTTTCCCTCTGAACAAAACAGTAGAAGAATGGAGACAGCATTCCGAGATCAAGTCCGAACGCCCCGGCCCATACAAGATGTGCTGCAATTCTTCCAAGTTCCGCCATGATTACTCTGATCCACTGAGCCCGTTCGGGTGGAGGTATATTGAGAAGCTTTTCAGCAGCTTCCAGGTAGCCAACCTCCATATTCATTGCGGCTACGTAATCCATCCTGTCAAAATATATCAGGGAATCACAGTAGTAATCCAGTTCGCATATTTTCTCTGCGTTCCTGTGGAGATAACCGATTATTGGCTCAACCTCCTTGACTGTCTCCCCGTCCAGCTTAACCTTGAGACGCAGAACACCGTGTGTCGAAGGATGCTGCGGACCCATGTTCAGTTCCGTCCATTCCCTGTGTTCATTTTTCTGCTCTTCCTGAATCATTTTTACCAGCCGTCTCCGGGATCAAAGGTGGCATAATCGTCACCATTCTCGTCCATATTTATGTACTGTACTTTGGAAAGATCGTAATTCTTCCTCAGAGGATGCCCGACCCATGAATCTGGAAGAAACAACCTCTTCAGGTTTGGATGGCCTTCGAAAACTATTCCCATGAGATCATACTGCTCTCTCTCATCCCAGTCAGCACTCTTGAAGAGTCCGGTAGCGCTTGGGACTCTTTCGTCAAGGGTTTCCGTTTTCACGACCACATATTCATTTTTGGTCAAGTTGTGAAGATGGTATACCACTTCCAGCTTGGATTTCCTGTCAATACCGGTGATAAGGGAGAGATGAGTGAATCCATTATCCTTAAGATCAGAAAGAAGAGCAAGCAGGTTTTCCTTAGCCACTTTCAGTACCTTCCTTCCGTCTTTACCTGTTGTTTCCTCCAGAACCTCTACCATATAATCACCTGTCCGTCTCGTTTCTGATCTTCTTCTGAAGAAGCATTATACCATGGGTAAGTGCCTCCGGTGTAGGGGGACATCCAGGCACATAAACATCTACTGGCACAACTTTATCTACACCAAGAACCACAGAATAACCCTGATTGTAAGGTCCGCCCTGTATAACGCATACTCCCATGGCAATGACATATTTCGGGTAGGGCATCTCTTCGTAAAGCCTCCTGACTCTGGGCGCCATTTTCTTTGTGACAGTTCCTGCCACAATCATCAGGTCAGACTGCCTTGGAGAATTTCTGAAAACCTCACTGCCAAAGCGTGCTATATCCATATCAGCTGCCTGGATAGCCATCATCTCAATGGCACAGCAGGCCAGACCAAATGTTAATGGCCATAGAGAATTGCTTCTGCCCCATTCCATAGCCTGCTCCAGGGTTGTTGTCACCACACCTCCATCGCCTGTTTTCATTTAAGCCACCTCATATAGCCCTCTTTAAAGGCATAACTTACAACAAACAGAGGCATTGCAAGGAATGCAAGTGTTTCAAGAAAAGGAATCAGGCCAAGTTTCATAAAGTCAAAGGCCCATGGAAAAAGCAGAACCATATCAACATCGAAAAGTATGAAAAGCAATATTATGACGAAATACTGCACATTTATTGAAGAGCGGAAATCCCCCCTGGAAACCTCACCGCTCTCATAGGGCTCAAGATATTCTCCATTCTTTACAGGAGGGCCAATCTCCCTTGATGCGTTTTCTATAATAACGTCGGGCTTGAGAGAGATCTTCTGGCTTCGTTTGAATCTGTTAGCCCCAATGGTTGGCAGCACCATATAGATTGTAATTAACCCCCCGATTATTAACACAAGGACAATCAGCAAAGGGATGTAGCCATCCAACATTGAATCGTAATCGCACGAATCTATTTAAGAATTTTAGAAGAATGTTGAAATTTTGACACGTGCCCATGCTTTAACTGGATTTTCTCACTTTCTTGTACATCTCCATGGCTACTGCAGGGTTGAATTTTTTATCAGTTAAACCCCTCAAACGAGGGATAAGATTTTTCTCTGAAATATCTGGTATTGAAGCGGCTTTCTCAACAAGCAACGAAAGGTCACCGGATGAGAGGAAAGATTTTCTGACCTCTTCCCATGCTTTTTCTTGAGGAGTATTATCTTCGAAATGTATTTTCATTGCATATTCTATGGTCTCTCTGTCCAGATCAAAAGCCGGTGCCTTTTTCATAAGTTCAGCAACCTCTTCTCCCCTGATCTCCCTACCTGCGGTCTTTGAGATTTCAGGAATGATGTGAAGCAAAAGCCTGGAAGAAAGTGAACCGTCTCTGATGATCTCGAGGAAAAGGAGAAATTCATGCAGCATACCCTTCCTGACAATTGTTTCCGAATCCTGAATGGATATTCCATATTTTTCCGAAATGTCTGAAATGACAGATTCCACTGGCACTGGTTTGATTTTTTCAGCTTCTTCCATAAAGGGGAGTATATTGATGACTGGCACATCAGTTTCAGGATACATTCTTGCCCCGCCCGGAAGTGGCCTTAGAAAGGAGGTTGTGCCATCCTGGTTCAGATAACGTGTCTCGGAGAGAGTCATATCACATATTGTTTTTAACCTTGAATTGAGTTCGGTTTCCATTAATTCTTTCAATTGGGGTCTCATCGTAACTATGATGAATGCATCTCCATCACAGCATCCGAGTTTCTCTCTGATCGGTCCTATCTCATGATCTATACCGAAGGCCGGAAGTTCATCCGAATGCATTAGGCCACCACCTCCGAAAGCTTTCACAATATCAGAAAGCTCCTTTCCAAGCCTCAAATCTCCTTTTTTCATTATACCTGCGCATCCTGTCAGCCTTGAAACATATATGGAAAGTCCTGATTTCATTGATTTCCTGAGGATGTTCGAGGTCGTCTTTTCGAATAAATCACCGGATTCCGTGAGAGAAATGTGTGGTATTCCCGCACCCTTCAGAAATTCTGAAACTTTCCTTAGGCCATTCTGCCTTTCCATCTCATACCTTATGCATGATTCTATGTCAGATAGCTTCTGGACACCTTTTATCTCAACTCTTCCAAACCCCATTGAGAAATTTACGTCCTGCCTTATGGAATCTGCCCCTTTCCTCAGCCAGCCTGCGGCGATGAGCGGGGCACCTATGATCTCTGCCACTTCCCTGGCGTGTTCAGGGGATTTTATATCCGGTTCGGTGGATATTTCCATCAGTGGTATTCCAAGCCTTCCAAGGCTGTATTCAACAGTACTCCCTTCCTGTTCTATCTTCCTGCAGGAATCCTCCTCGAGACAGATTGATGAAATTCTCACCGGCCCCATTCCTGTTTCAATCCTGCCTCCAATGCCAATTATGGCCGTTCTCTGAAAGCCGGATGTGTTTGAACCGTCCACAACAATCTTTCTCATATACTGCACATGGGACATTGTGATGCAATTCAGGTACATTGAAGTGGAAATTGCCTTTTTCATTGCTTCGTGGTTAATATCCTGAGGTGGCTCCTCATCCGCATCAACAAGACAGGAATTGTCTGTTATGGTATACTGAAAGGACCTGTCCCTCTTTCGTTCATAAATTACAGCAGGGTCTGTATCACCTGTTTCGCCGCTTGTTGTGCCCAGCACCCTGAAGAATTTTCCAATATCCTCCTTTGCTGTTTCGGTGGGACAGTGGCAGAAGAGCTTCTTTCCAGATAGTTGAAGATGGACTTCGAGACCTATCTTTATTGGATTCTGGTTCAGAATTCCACCTCCCTTGATAGCAGTTCTCCACGCATATCTGTGATCATCATCTCTTTGAACTTATCAGCAGGATAGTTCGCAGCAACATGCATGGCCTTCACAAGGGCTGTCTCCGGGAACATGTCACCCAGAGGTATCACCCCCAGTTCAGTCAGCTGCCTTCCAGTGGAGTAAACGTCCATGTCAACGCGTCCGCCAAGGCACTGTGTCGTCATCATGAATTTCGTACCATCTCTGGTAAGAGATTTAAGGGAATCAAACAGCCTTGAAGAGATGTGCCCCATTCCCGTGCCGGCAATCACCACAATATTTTTCCCGCTGCACATAGCGTGAAAATCGTCCGGACCCATCAGAGGATGGAAATAGACCAGTGCTGCCCTTTTCTCCAGGGAAGAGGAGAAACTGACCTTTTCCATAGAACATGGAATGGTTCCCGGTTCAACTGTGCTTGAACGGTTGCTGTACAGTGCCATAGGGGGTACCCCGGGTGATCGGAATGCATCCCTTCTCGAGGAATGCATTTTTCTTGTCCGCACGCCTCTCAGCAGCGAAACAGAGGTATCGGAAATGGAATTGTGCATGCATATCCCAACCTCGCCTATGTTCTGTCTGCTGAATTCCAGTGCTGCCTCAAGATTCAGGTATGCATCGGTACTTGGCCTGTCAGAACTCCTCTGTGAACCCACAAGAATGACAGGTCTCTTCAGTGAACTGAACATGAATGCAAGAGCAGATGCCGTGTAAGACATGGTGTCAGTTCCATGTAGTATTATGCAGCTTCTCCCTTTTTCCTGAGCTTCATGTACTATTTTTCCTATCCTCTGCCAGATCTCAGGGGTCATGTTTTCGCTGAGAATTGGCTCCATCAGCTTAACCTCATACCTGAAGGAAGTTATGTTCGGGATATTTTCACCAAGAATTCCCGGATCAAAGACAGGGGTGACAGCCCCGGTTAGGTAATCCACCCTGCTTGCAATAGTTCCGCCTGTTGCAATTATCTCAACTTCTGCTTCCTTGTTCTCTGACGGAGGGGAAGAATGATGAGAAACTGTAATCTCCTCCCTGTGAATAATTTCAATTGAATCAACAGGGACAGATATGTTGTAACCGCTGCTCAGTTTTATATTGTACTGTCTTGAATCATGGCTCACCAGAATCCCTGACATTTCCATCTTCTGATAGATGAATTTAATCCTTTCTCCCGATTTTGCAGTTGCGCTTGACGACATTACATTCAGCCCTTCTCTGATAACCCTATCACAGCACTCAGAATAATTTTGTTCTATCTCCCTTTACTCCTGCCAGATCCATCATCAGAATTGCGTTTCTGGTTGCCTTACCCCCGGGGTGGTTGTTGAAATACACAAAAATATCATCCGCTGAATGTTTGCTGATCGCTGTCCAGATAGATCTGAGCTCGTCCTCCGTATATAGATAGTCATATCTTGCCATGCCCTGACCTTTACTGTCCCATGAGGATATATTCCTGCCATGCAGGCGCACATAATCCCAGTTTTCCTGCAGAACATTACCTGAATCTATCAAGAAATCAGGGCTGTCTGGAATGACAAGTCCAGAGTTGCGGTTCAGAATAGATTTTACTGACGTAATTGAATTTAAAATATCTGTGTTCCTGATCTCAACTCGGGGGTTTATGCCATTGATATCAGAATCATCAAACACCGAACTGAGGTTATTTATCTCCTTCTCCCCATAGAAAGGAGGTATCTGGAAAAGAGTCATACCGAGTATGCCGGAGTCCCTCATTGGCCATACAGTATCCTCAAGAAATTTATCCATAAGGAAAAGTGCCTGTTCTGATCCCTGAGAAATAGCCTCATGTGTCATGGTTCTGGGAGCTTTGACAGAAAACCTGAAACCTGTTCCGGAGAATCTCCTTATCCATGAATTCAGGAGTTTCGGTGAAATGTCTCCATAAAAGGATGAATTCAGCTCCACTGTATTGAAAACAGTAGAGTAGTACTCAAGCTTATCTTTTGTACCTCTAGGATAGAAAGGCCCCACCCACTCCGGGTAGGACCATCCTGAGCATCCTATGTGTATCAATGGTCCCTCAAAATATCCCTGGCAATTATGACCCTCTGAATCTGATTCGTGCCCTCGTAAATCTGGGTTATCTTTGCGTCCCTCATGTGCCTCTCAGCATTCATGTCAGTGGTGTAACCGTATCCGCCGAATAGCTGGAGGGCATCGGTGGTAATCTGCATTGCAACATCCGAGGCATAGAGTTTAGCCATGGATGATATCCTTACCGAGTCCTCGTGACGATCCCACATCTCAGCTGCCCTGTATGTCAGTAACCTGGCTGCCTCAAGTTTTGTAGCCATATCTGCTATCATGAACTGGATTCCCTGGAAATCCGCTATCCTCGTGTTGAACTGCTTCCTCTGCTTTACATAATCAATTGCCTCGTCAAGAGCACACTGTGCTATGCCCAGAGCCTGAGCTGCGATACCAATTCTGCCGGAATCCAGTGTCTCCATTACTACCCTGAAGCCTTTGTTTTCCTCACCCAGCAGGTTATTTAGAGGGACCTTTACATTTTCAAATACAAGTTCAACGGTGCTGCTTCCGCGTATTCCCATCTTGTCTATATCCCTGCTAATTTTGAACCCTTCAGAATCTGAATCCACCACAAAAGTGCTTATTCCCCTGTGCCCCATTGACGGATCTGTTACAGCATCCACCACAAAGAATCTGGCCAGTCTCCCGTTGGATATGAATATCTTGCTCCCGTTGAGGACGTAGTGATCTCCCTTCTTTTCTGCACTTGTGCGGATAGAGGCAGCATCGCTGCCTGCTCCTGCCTCTGTCAGTGCAAGGCCCCCTATCTCTCCCGATGCTACCCTTGGAAGGTATCGCTTCTTCAGATCCTCACTGCCAAACATTATAACCGGATCTGCAAAGAGTGTGAGTGCACCGTCAAGAACCAGAGCTGTACTGGGACAGGCACTGGAAAGTTCCTCAATGAGTCTTGTCAGGAAGCTGAACGAAAGCCCGGCACCGCCATATTCCTTAGGAATGCAGGCCGCAAAAAGGCCAAGGTCCCTCATTCTCTGTATTATCTTTTCAGGAACCTTCTTCTCCCGGTCAATCTGACCTGCCAGTGGTTTCAGTTCGTTATTGGCAAAACTTGCAACGTATTTGAGGACTGTCTCCTCGTCCTCTGTGAGATGAATTCCCGCCATTCTTTGTAATTTGCTTCAGGGATAAAAAAATTGGTAGTGGAATCAGAGCTCTTTTTTGAGAGACTCAAGAAGGTCTCCGTCAATTCTGGCAGATTCACGGTATCCTTCCTTTCTTGTTTCGATGTATACATAATGAGAATCCCTGAATTTTTCCTTCTGAGAACTGTTGAACCGGAATCTGAGATACTGTAGCGTCGATTCGAGGACTTCAGTTGATCTTCCTTCCTCAGGGATTGCCCTAATCTCAGAGCCGTCGAATGTTATATAGACTGTCTTTTCAATACCAGCAAGTCTGGGAAGCTCTCTCAAGAGAGTTTTCTCATCTGATATTTCTATGAACATTGAAACACTGAGCTCCCCCTCCGCGGGAAGGAGGTCGCTGTATACCCTGATCAGACGCTGAATCTCTTCCTCATCGTGTATATTCTCAATCAGGATCATCTCATTGATCTGATTCAGAACCGTCTCCCTTGACTCGAATAGAAAACTGAATGTCTTTGTGCTGAGCCTTCTTTTCTTCTTCAGGCCGATAATTCTTCTGGTTTCCTCCTGTCTGCGTTTTTCATAAATTTCAGGGAGGAGAACTTCGTCTCTCCCTATTGTTGAGTTCATAGGCTACCGCCATCTTATTTCGGAAGAGCCTTAAGGGTGTCCTCATACTTCTTTGCGTGTGACTTCTCAGCCTTTGATAGGATTTCAAACCAGTGAGCTATATCATCAAACTGCTCCTCTCTTGCAACCTTTGCAAAACCAGGGTACATCTGACTGTATTCGTAAGTCTCACCTGCTATGGCAGACTTGAGGTTCTGCTCTGTAGTTCCTATTGGTTCGCCTGTGACTGGGTCGCCCACAGCTGCGAGATATTTCAGATGGCCAAATGCATGGGCTGTTTCACCGTCTGCTGTTGACCTGAAAATTGATGCTACCTCCTGAAGGCCCTCCTCGTCTGCCTTCTGCGCAAAATATAGATATCTTCTGTTAGCCTGGGCCTCACCTGCAAATCCTGCCTTGAGATTTTCCAGAGTCTTGCTTTTGCTTAGTTCCATTTCTTCACCGCCACTAGATTACCAGTTAGTATAAAAAATTTATAGGACCACTTATTTGTTGATATTTATACTAATTTAGCCCTCCTCTGTGCAAGCAAAAATACGCCAAGATCAAGAGGGACCTCTGATTCACCTTTCTTTATACTGAGCATTTCTCCGCCATATTTTATGTTATAATCATCTTCCAGAGATATATTAACAGTTGAATCTCTCCATATTCTGACGCGGCACTCCTTTAGAGGATCATAATTTCTCAGTTCCTCAATACCCACTGCTGTAACTGCAAGGCCGGTTTTTCCATGCAGGCTTCCGGGAAGCCTGATTAATCTGTGTATGTCTGTTGTTACTGGCTCATCTATCTCACACATGATTTTCTCTTTCACTCCATTGATGACCCTGTTCAGAACAAGTTTATCCTGTTCATCAAGATGCAGATACTTCTCAGGGCCAGGTCTGGAGAAAACTGATAATTTATTTTCGGCCGTTGAACCAACTGCAGTTTTTCTCAATCTGGATACATACGGATGAACTTTTCTGCCATCCCCCAGAGCTTCCCTGAAGATTCCGTTCTCTGATGCCTCGATGTCAGAATACACGTTGCAGAATTCCCTGTCAATTTCGTCACGCCAAATTCCTGTTACTCCTGTTCCGTCGTTGATCATCCTTGGTAGTGAAAGGGAATCCAGGCCTTCTCCTCTTATGTAGTTTGTGATCTCTCTCCGTGAATCTGAATTGAGAGAGTATATGGATTCATTTTTCACATGAATATGGTATCCTCTTCCTCCGGAAAATGTCACAAGAATGGATTCCTGGTCAAGGCCAATATCACCAAGAAGAAATCTCTCCAGCAATCGCACAGTGTGTTCCCTCACCACATCGAGTATCTGATCGTATCTTGGGTTTCCTTGTACCTTTATATGATCAGCATCAAGGTCAAAAATGAGTTCAGCCCCCATCCATTCTTTATCTGCCATAACACGCTCCTCAGGCTTTCTGTAATATGCTGTGGAATAATAGAGATGCCTGGGAACTGTTCGTGCCCCGAAACTCCGGAGATCATTCATGCCCTTCACGGATCTGTGCCTGATCATTGACCCCATAAATGGTATGAATCCTATCTCTCTCTGATGTATGAGGTCAACAGGATCAGGGGACCATGACCGGTAATAATCCCTGAAGGCATTTCTGATGAATATCTCTGGATTCTGCTCTCTTATCAATGAAACTCAATAGGAGAATATATTAATAGGATTTCTTATTGTGCACGGAATATGCAGATAAAGAGGATTCTGCTGTTGCTCATTACTTTTATCATGGTTTTCCTTCTCCTTTTCACATCATTCTCCACTCTAATGTCCACTAGCAAAATTGATGTGGCGGACATAACTGATTCTTCCTCGCCTGTAAGCCTGAAGAACAGAACCCAGTTTACTGTACTTCTCAATCCACAACCGGGAAGCCTTTCCATCTTGAACTCTAATCTTGAGAGATATGCTGTAAATTTGCATCCCTCTGGTGGGCTGGTAACATTCATGGTTCCGGATGGAGATTTCAATTCCCTGAACAGAACCCTTTCCCTTATGAAAGGAGGAGCTGTGGAGAATTTTTTTTCTGTCAATCAAACACAGCCTGTTTCCACTGATCTTCTATACAGCAATGTGACACCTTACCAGGTGGCACCCTTTGCCTATCCCCCCTCTCTTATAGCCAGAGCATACAATTTCACCCAGGCTTATTCCCATAATGACTATGGGCAGGGCATCACCATAGGAATAGTGGATGCATACGGAGATCCCAATATCCAGTATGATCTGAACGCATTTGATCACTTAAATGACCTGCCAACCATTAACCTGACCATAAGCTATCCTTCAGGTATTCCGCTTAGTGTGAGCAGGCAATGGGCTATTGAAACATCCACTGATGTGGAATGGGCCCATGCAATGGCTCCGGATGCAAGTATAAGACTCTTCATAGCACCAAATGACGGCCTGACCACCCTGATGAATGTGACCTCCATGGTCATCACACAGGGACTTGCAAATATCATATCATTGAGCTGGGGAATCCCTGAAAGCACCATTTCAGGTGCCGAGATCGGCACATATTCAGAGATGATTCAGGAAGCACAGTTCAGAGGGATTTCGGTTGTTGCAGCCAGCGGTGACCAGGGTGCCCTGGACGGGGCCTCCGTGCCCACAGTAAATTTTCCAGCCTCTGACCCTTATGTCCTCTCGGTAGGAGGGACTTCCCTTTCTTTCCTGAACAACAATGCAATTGTTCAGGAGGGGTGGGGGGGGTAATATAAGCGGTAAAACCTATGGGAGCGGTGGTGGATACAGCAAGTACTTTTCCAGACCCGCTTATCAGAACGGAGTAAAGAACATAACTGATATGAGGGGTGTTCCTGATGTGGCCATGGATGCGGACAATTATACAGGCATTCAGGTCATTACAGGTGGAGGGCAGTACCAAATAGGAGGCACGAGCATAGGTGCTCCAATCTGGAGCGCAGTAATTGCCCTGATTGACAGTGCTGAAAATTCAACCATTGGTAACCCGGATCCCCTATTCTATCAGATCTATCATTCATCTTACTATAATAGATCATTTTCTCCTATTTATTATGGCTCAAATGGATATTATTCCAATTCGGCTGGATGGAATCCTGTGACCGGACTTGGGACCCCAGACGTGTGGCAGCTTATTGAAACCTCAGCAATGTTCCTCTCCCCCTATGGAGCAAGGCTGGGATTCATTCCAGACAAAGGGAATTTCAGCGGTCTGATGAGCAATCTTTCACTCAGGGGAAAATTATCGGATTCCATAATGACAGATTCATCTTATTCAAACTCCTCCGATTTCTTTTACGTTTCTCTATACGCAGATCAAAACCAGTATGTGGAATCAGGCATTGTTCTTCATAACGGTACCTACAGGGCAATGATGTATCTTAGAAATTATGAACTGAACCGAACAATTACTGGTCCTGTAATGAACATACCTGTCTCTAAGAATTTCACCCTGAACCTCACTGCTGATGGGACAGATATCAGATCATGGTCTGGTGGCATACCCCTTAGCATGAATGCATTTCTTAATTTCTCCGGTATGGCTCTTCCCTATGTGGGTGAGAGCATCATGGGCTCAAAAGATAACTATTCTTTCGTATACAATGCAACTTTCAGTAACACCAATGGGATATACAGAAATGGATCTTTAAACCTCACCACTGGGTCTTTACATAAATATTCCAGTGTAGAAAACAATTACAGCGATATTTCAGTCAGCGCTATGAAAGGGAATTTCACTTTTTCCAGAGGACTGATGGACCAGAATTCATACGGCACTTCTCTGGCTCGTCGTCTGATTATGTTCAATGAAACATTTGCCTATCCCTCGAGGATATCGCTTTCCCTGTCCGGGAACATCACTGACGTTAAATGGCTTATTAATGGGACAGCCTTGAATTCCGGCGTTAATTATTTCTATTCCACTGGCGGCTCCTATTCTGTTGAGGCAACCTACCCCGGAAACGGAACTGCCATAGCCTACAGGGAAGTGAACGTCCCTGCAGTCATGGAAACCGCCCTGAATGTGAATTCATCTGTCAGTTATGTTACCAGTGCACCTTATTTGGTTACAGTGGATAATGGAATCAGTTATGCCGGAAAAACTGGCAGCAGGCAGAATATAGTTCTTGTGAACGGTACAGACACCATATCGCTATCATCAGCGGGGTTTAACAGTTCAGAATATCACCTTCCTGCCAGGAGTTACATCAATCTCTCTCTGGAACCCAGGATAACTGAATTCAGAATCTTTACCTTTCAGCCTGACTCATCAGTGACTGTCGGGAAAACTGAAATATCAGGTATGAACGGAACTTTTGGGCCCTATCCTGCATATGTCAGGAATGCCATGAATATCACAGTCTCTTCTCCTGGTTACCATAACTACAGTGCCACAGTCAGGCCATACCCTGGATCTGAATATAATGCCACTGTATCCCTAAATCCCCTGAACACATCTCTGATCAAGGTTTCCGGGTATCTGTTCGATAATGTTTTTGGTTTTCTTGTCTCGGGCGGCATTATTTATTCGGACGGGCATAAGGTAGCCTTTGCCAACTCAACAGGATATTTCCAGTTCTATGCATCTCCCGGCAATACAAATATAACAGTGAAATCGCCTTATTATGAGGTTTACAATGGAGTGACAGATATAAGCGGAACGGTCTCTCCCTTGAAGATATACCTCAATCCGCTTGATGTGAGTATTTCGTCCAGAGTCATTCTGTCCATTGGGAGATACTTCCCATTTCTCTTCTATTTTTCATATATCTCATGGACACGGTACACGGGCCCGGATTTTTCCCATTATGTGATCTATGTATCCAGCAATCCCCAGTTTTCTGGGAGCAGCAGTATTATCCTGAACAAAGAAACAAGCAGCTATGCATTCCTTACAGGCATAACGCCGTTCCATGACAATTATGTAATTCTTGAGCTCTATCTGAACAACTCCCAGCAATACACTACGGAGAGCGTCAAGATATCATACTCCAACCCTTTCTTTACTGCCGCAAACGTTGCCATCACAGGAGGACTGGTCTTTTATCTCTGGCTGATGATTGACTACCTCTATTTCAGAAGAAAGAGGAACAGGATTGTGTAATGATAATATTTCACAATTCTGAAATTATCTTATCACGTGCCAGGGACATATTTCTCAGTTTTTCATATCCGATCTCTCTTGATCTTGTCCTTAGTCCACAGTCCGGATTGAGCCTTATCAGTCCAGGATCTTCCACGTACCTCAGTGATTCTCTTATCCTGTCTGCTATGAGATCTACACTTTCTATTGTGTCTATGTGAACATCTGTAACCCCGATACCCAGGAATTTTGGTTTTGATAGTGTGGAATTAATCTCGCTGAAATATCCAATGTCATTAAAGCCTGGTCTCGCCGATGGCCCCGTTCCAGGAGTAAGGAAATCACGGTTTGAGTATTCAAGGTTAAGACCGTTGAGCTCCAGTTCAGGAAGCCTGTCGTAAAGCATTCTGTAATCTTTGCTGTAACATACATGTATGGAGGTTTCCAGTCCCTTTATACCACGCACCGACCTGTTCACAGATTCTATGACAATATCCATTTCTGATGGATGTGTTGTGGCTGCAGGCTCGTCTATCTGAATCTGCATAACTTCATCACCCCTGTATTTTTTCCAGATCCTTTGAATTGTTTCTATTTCCCCCCTTATGAGATCAGCAAAGGCATCAGCAAGCTGCAGCCTTGAACCATAATGGTCATTGAAGGACCAGTCTGCCATTGTGTATGGACCGGTTACTGGAATCTTCAGCGGAACTTTAGTCTGTTTAAGAATGAATTCCAGTTCCTCTGAGTGAGGCGATGATGTAAGTGATATCTCTCCTGCAACACTCCCCTTATTGTAATATCTGTTGTCGAACGATCTGACCTTTCCATGAAACTCTATATTTCTGATTCTCCTGGCAAGATATTCATACATTTCCCATCTGAACATCTCACCTGCTATTCCTGAGTTCATCAGACCACTTTCATGAAAGATCTTAAGGGTTTCCAGAGCGGCTTTTCCGGCCAGCTCTGAAAATTCTGGTTTTCCTTCAATTGAGTGAAAAATCCTGCTCAGATATTCGGGCTTTCTGAAACTGCCAATCTCCTGCGTTATGAGTATATTCTTATCTGACATTGGAGCATCCCCCCAGAACACTGACTTTCCTGTCTGCAATAACTCTTGGTAGAAAGTCAAGATAGTCATTTGAAGTCAGCAATGTGTCCTCACCTGTGTTTTCAACCTTCTCCAGGATCAGGTCCCTGCTCTCAACTCTTGTGGAATGAGCATCCAGCAGTGCTATTCCCTTGAGCATTGAGTGATCTGCAACCAGATCTGATGAACTTCCGGAAGCATCAATCAGTGAATAGAATCTTTCTGATATTGATGACAGATTGTCTTTGCCAGGAGACTTGCTGAAGAATAATACTGTATCAGAAGGTTTCATTATCTGTCTGTAAAGCGAATAATCAAATTTTCCCGGGTCTGAGACCTCAAACAGGAAGAGCTTTTTCTTCCCTGTTTTTTCAATGATCTGCCTGTACACTGTTAACATCCTCTCTATAAATTCCTCATTGACTGCACCTGAAATTTCAGACATACTCTGGAATGTCATCAATCCGGGAAGAAATGCCCATTCGCTCCTGCTTTGATAGAGCGGCAGGGGTAAACCCTCCTCCCCCTCTGCAAACATTCCCGGATCTGTTTTCAATGCAATGGGGCCATCCAGAACCGGAATACGGTAGAAGGTATTTGTCTCCAGGTATCTTGTAAGGGGCCCAAGCCTGATTCCACTGACCATGGTGGAAAATGGCCTGAATATGTCATACCAGTTAAAGAGCGGTGCGGCCCAGTGAGTGAGACCTGATTCTGCCCACTGCGACTCAACCTGCTCTGTTTCCTGGCGTATTTCATTCTCAAGATCGGATGTACTGATGAGATGCCTTTCCCATCTCCCTATTCTTATCCTGAGTTTCTCGCTCTTCGGGTAAATTCCAAAAACTAAAGTTTCAATTCTCCTCATTCAAATGCACTCCAGTATTTCTGCTGCAAGTTCTATTTTTCCCATTGGCATCAGATGAATCCCGTCCACGTAGCCCTTCAGATCATCATATGTTTCCTTTATGATCCTTGAGGAAGCCTCCTCAATGTTTTCAGCGTTTTCCAGTCTTTTCCGGTTATCCTCAGATATTCTGGAACCCATCTTTTCCAGAAACTGTATCTGACCTTTTCTGCTCAGCGGCATGAAACCAGCAAGCAGTCGGTAATTTCTCCTGAGCAGCCATTCTTTCTTCAGCGCGGAGGAATCAAATATAATCTGTGATATGAAGAATCCTGAACCCTTTGAAATCTTTGAACTTAAAATTGCCTCCTCCTGATCCCTGAATGGGTTCATTGCAGCTCCAATTGCGATCTCCTGCGACCTGTTCTCCTCGGGGAGAAGGTTTACCGATGACCTGACACATTCGATGAGACCCAGGGTATCAACCTCCCTTACCTCCCTGGAATTATTTTTTGGATTTATTGGGTCTCCAGATATTGTGAAGAAATTTCTGATGCCTAGTTTCAGTGCCGTGAGCACCTGTGTCTGTATCTGAATCCTGTTCCTGTCTCTTGGTGTGATGTGGGGCACAGCGATCATATCACTTTGTGACGCGATCAGATAGGTTGCTATGACCGGATCTATGCCGGGTCCACCCATGGGATTGTCGGGAGATGTAATCATCCTGGCCTTTCCTTCCAGTCTGGAGATTGCGGTTATGAGTTCGTCCATATTAAGAGACTTTCTGGGAACAACCTCCACCGACTTCAGAGGGCCGGAAAACGCAGTTACAAGATCATTTCTCACTTTTTGCACATATTGGCATAGGTAATAATAATTGTTAATGAAAATATTACTGATAGTAATTTAGGGATCAGATATCGAACCTTACTCCCTGTGAAAGTGGAATGTCCTTTCCGTAATTCACTGTGACAGTCTGCCTTCTCATGTACAGTTTCCAGGCGTCACTCCCGCTTTCCCTTCCTGATCCGGTGTCCTTCTCCCCTCCGAAAGCACCTCCGATTTCAGCACCGGCAGTGCTCGTATTCACATTTACTATTCCGCAGTCTGAGCCTGCATAGGAAAGGAACTGCTCCTCCTCCCTCAGATTCTCAGTAAATATGGATGATGAGAGCCCCTGCGGTACAGAGTTGTGTATATTTATTGCCTCTTCCAGGGTACTGTACTTGAACACATAAAGTATTGGGGCAAATGTCTCAATTCTGGTAATCTCCATATCTGGCTTTGCCTCGACAAGTGCAGGTCTTACATAGAAACCATTTTCCAGACCTTTGACTTTAATCGGCTCTCCTGGAACTATTATTTTTCCACCCTGTTCCTTTGCCGTTTTAAGTGCCTCAGTGTGTTTCCTCACAGCATTGGCATCTATAAGCGGCCCAACCAGAATTCCTTCCTGTCTGGGGTTTCCCACCGGGACATTCTCATAAATGTCTTTCAGTCTCTTGAGGAATTCATCATAGATTGCTTGGTCAACCACCACTCTCCTTGTGCTGGTACACCTCTGGCCGGTTGTTGCCAGTGCACCGAATGCCACTCCTTTCAGGGCTATCTCCATGTTTGCATGCCTTGAAACTATGGCACAGTTGTTACCTCCAAGTTCCAGGATAGTTCGACCAAGTCTCTCTGAAACTTTCTGATTCACACACTTTCCAGTTGCCGTGGAACCAGTGAACGATATGAGTTTAAGTCTGCTGTCCTCCGCCATCCAGTCTCCGACTTCACTACCTTTTCCATTAACAAGGGCAAATATCTGCGGAGCATCCATCTCCCTGAGGGTTTCGGAAATAATTTTCATCACTCCAATTGATACCAGACCCCCCTTTGTTGATGGCTTCCAGAGAACCGTGTCACCGCATACAGCAGCAATGAAGGCGTTCCATGACCATACTGCAGAGGGGAAATTGAATGCTGAAATCACCCCAATAGTTCCTATGGGGTTCCATATTTCCATCAGTCTGTGATCTTTTCTTTCACTTGTCATGGTGAGACCATAAAGCTGCCTGGAAAGACCAGAGGCAAAATAAGCAATATCGATCATCTCCTGGATCTCTCCCTCACCCTCTGCTATGGTTTTTCCAGCTTCAAGTGAGACGAGCGCCCCCAGATTTGTCTTGTTTCTCTTCAGGGAATCCCCGATAGCCCTGATTATGTCTCCTCTTTTTGGGGGAGTGATCTCATTCCACTTTTCAAAAGCGCTGTCGAGGTATCTCACGGCGTTATCGTATTCGTTCCTATCTGCCAATGAAAAATCAGCGTTGCTGTGACCGTCAACCGGGCTTACAGAAGTATATTTTTCCTTGCCTGAGGGTTCTACGAATTTTCCATAAAATATTCCGCTTTCCAGATGTTTTATGCCATTCTTCTGCAATGTCTGCTCCCTGAAGGAGCTGAAATCCTCTACTGACATGCTTCGGTTATTACCGGATCGGTTTAGAATTTTTCCGGAAGAAAATAGATCAGATTTCCTGTATTCTCTGGACGACCATCATTGCAAGCTCGATAAGCAGATCCAGATCAGGAGTCCTCCTAGTCCCTTTGATTGAATTTAGCGCCGTTTCAGTGAATGATTTGGCAATGGAAAATGAATAATCAAGGGAACCTGAAGTAACAATTATCTCCTTTATTCTTTTGTCATTATCCTGATCTGCCGGGTCTTCCATAAGCCTGATAAATTCCTCTCTTTCCCGTGGTTTCACATTTGCCAGGGCATGGATGAAAGGAATAGTTATGGCACTGTGTTTCAGATCTGTGAACACAGGTTTTCCCATTTTATTTGGATCCCCAATAACATCAAGGATATCATCTGTCACCTGGAATGCCATTCCCAGGTTGTAAGAGAAGTTCTTCAGGCTTTCCCTTACTTCGACAGGAGCCCCAGATGCCACAGTGGCACCCAGTGCACAAGCTTCAAAGAATTTGGCAGTTTTATTGCTTATTATCTGGAGATAGGTTTCCTCCTTCAAATCTATATTTCCAAGATTGACTGCCTCCAAAATCTGTCCTTCTGCAAGCCTGCTGGATGCATCCGCCATGATCTTTGATACTGCAGGACCATATCTGGATCCAAGTTCGTAGGCTTTGGCAAAGAGATAGTCCCCCACAACAATTGCATTATCTATGCCATAAATACTGTTCAGAGTGGGCCTCCCTCTTCTTGTTGCAGCTTTATCTATAATGTCATCGTGAAGAAGGCTGGCGGTATGGATCAGCTCATAACCTGCTGCTAAGTCAAGGATGTTCCGATAATCAGCATCAGTACTTATCTGATAGGCCAGAATCGTGAGCAGGGGCCTGAATCTCTTGCCTCCGGCCTCTATTGTATATCTGGACATAGAAAAGAGGTCCTCCTGATCAGACTGAATAGCTTCCAGAAGCCTGGAATTGACCTCAGAGACTTTTCGGCCAAGTCCTGAACCCCATTCATAAAAATCCTTCATCGACTCACTTTCTATTCAGAATTTTAACTATGCATTTAATTATTTTTGAAAAAAATCTTAATGAAATCCCAGAGTGCCAGAATCTGAAATGAAAAGGTTATTTCTATAACAGATATTGGATAACCGGGAGAGAATCAGCGGGTCAGTGTTATCTCTATTGAGGAAACGTTTGACTCTCCTCTTTCTCCCTGTAACGTTTCTGTCGCCACTTTAATGGAGTCATACTTGGCTTCATGAATAAATTTGTGTCTTGTGATCTCCGCAATGTCTACTGCTTTGCTGATAGCCTTTCCCCTTGCTTTTATGACAATCCTGTCAACGTTGCTGTTGAACTGTGTCACAACAGCCAGTACGTAATTCATGGTTGGTTTTTTGCCAACGAAGATGATGTTTTCTTCAGCCATTGTAATCCCTTATTTTCCAATTAGACCTTACTATTTAACAATTACTCTCCCATATATTCGGCTCCGTGGCTATCCTATCTTCAACAGTTTGAATAATGAGTTGGGTGAATGCAAATTGGAAGAACAGTTCTAACTCATTCTGATAAGGGTATCTGTGTTCCGGATGCCTTCAATTTCCCTGAGTCCGTCAACCTTCTCATTGAGTTCTTCTATGGATTTGCAGTGAAAGTGGATGGCAATATCAAATCTGCCTGAAAATTCATAGATTTCCTCGAATCTCCTGATAAAGTAATCCTTCAGGTACTGGCTCTTCTTCGGATCAATTCTGACAAATACAATAGCCTCAATTCCATCATTCTTTGAAACTATTGTGAACTGCTTTATGATGTTTTTTTCCTGAAGAATCTTTATCCTCTTGCGTATTGCACCCTCAGAAAGATTAAGGCGCCTTCCGAGCTCAGAATTCGATATTCTGGAATTCATTCTCAGATTCTGGATGATTTTCCAGTCAATCTCGTCCACAATTACCTATAACTCCCGGTTTAATCTACTTTTCCAGAGTCTTGTAATGGAACGACGTGTTCAGACTTATTAATGCCAGAAGACCTTAATTATAGTCTTTCAGTGAGAGCAATATTAAACTTAAGTGAGATAATAATCACCGATAAAGGGATTGCCCTTTGTTTTCATCATAAGGCTGTCCTTTTTTTATGAGTTCTTTCGGAACCTTGTTCATCCTTATAATGTTCGTTGCCTGTACCATATAGAGAGGGAGACCTGTGTTCGGGTCATTTCCGCCTTTCATTATTGCAACAATTTCCATCTTAATCTGGATAACTGAACCATCCTCCAGCTTGACTGTTATCCACTTTGGTTCTTCTTCCAGCTCAAAACCAACAAGCTCACCCTTATCCGGTATGCCTCCCTGAGGAATCATTGATAGCGATTCATGAGACATATAAAAAGATAGAAGTGTCTGTTATATATTCCGACTTGTTCGCTAAATTAATATCAAG
>JAMCPQ010000032.1:0-5986 GCA_023379825.1 Thermoplasmatota archaeon
ACCTTGATGCTGTTCAGGGCCTGAATATCCTGGAAAAGGAATTCGGTTCTAACTTATTATATCCAATTGAGGTTGTGGAGAAAATAGGTGCAAATGGCACCAATCTCACGGCATCCCAGAACGCAACTCTGGAGCATACTGCAAAGTATCTTCTTTCCACTCCAGGAATAACAAAGGTCATAGGGCCATATTCCAACGGAACTGCTTTCAGTTCCTCAGTCTCAGCAAAGCAGTATATGGTGGATGGGGGCAAATATGCCTATTTCCTCGCATTCTCTGACTACAACCCCTACTCATCGTCCGCGGAAAAACTTGTCAGTGGCCTTCGTTCCAACACTTCCCTGATTGTCGGTGGTATAACATCATCGGTGATAGATCAGAAGAACCAGAACTCCGTGACCTATACTGAACTGGAGCTTCTTATAATAGGGGTCATATTTATGATTCTTCTGGTATCATTCAGGTCCCCAAAATACCCAATTATTTCCATATCCGGTGTGTTCTTCAGTATATCATGGACAACTGTAATCCTCTATTTCCTCTCTACATATGTGCTGCATGAGGGTCTCATATACCTGATACCCATAATACTGTTCATCATACTGATGGCTCTTGGAAATGACTATACTGTATTCATAACCAGTCGTGTAAGGGAATACACTAAAGATATGGGGTTTGAAGAGGGGATGCCTAGAGGGATGGCCAGTTCAGGCAAAGTTGTAACGTCGCTCGGTCTTATACTTGCCATATCTCTGGGATCTCTGGGGCTGATCAGGGATGGCTTCCTTCAGCAGCTTGGAATAGCATTCCTCATATCTCTTGTGATTGATACTTTCATTGTAAGGACATTCTATTTCCCTGCAATGCTCTCAATCCTAAGAAGAAAGGAGAGCAGGTGAAGATGATTGTATTAATCCAGTAGAAATATTTTATTTAACGAATATAGTATTTTTTCTAATTATTATAAAAAAATTAAACCTATAGATCAAATTAAAGTAAACAGTTTACCATTATTGAATTCACACTCAATGGCAATATTAAATACGACCAAGCAAATTCCCTCCCCGTGCTTGCTGACAGGATAAACAGGGCACTTGATTACAGGTGCCGATTTTCCCTGAAAGGGGATTATCCCATTCTTGCAGTTTCAAAGAAGATAGGGTTGAAATGTCCGGCTTCAGTATTCCTCAGAAAGGGGATGGTGGAGCTCAGATTCTACCTTCCTGTGGCTGATGAGAGCAACAGGGACCTGCGGATACTTCTTGAGACTTCAAAAGCAAGAAAGATAGACGGAGTATGGATCATATATTCAAATGATAAGGTATATCCTGAGCTGAAGATATTCAGGGAACTCCTTGAGAACACGTCAGCGGTCATGGATTACTATTTCCTGAAGGATGGTGAATTCGAGGTGAACTTCAGATTCAGCTCCATGGATCTGAAAAAGATATCACAGATACTTCTGGGCTTCTCAAGGTTTGAGGAAATGGATTTCAAGATAAATTATCTGGGGGAGAATCTTGGACTTGCATGGGTTCTTGAAAACCTCAATGCTGTGGAGCCCATCACAGTAATAGGTTTCACCGGCCATGCCCCCGAAGCGGAAAGAACACAGGAGAATAATCCCATGGGTGAAAGATGGATTCGGGAGGTCAGATACATTTCTGATGATGAACAGATAAGTGCTGTATACCTGACAGAAAAGGAGATTCCGGAAAAGCTCTACAGGAGAAAGCTTGGGGAGAATCTTTACGAAGCTTCAACAAGGAACTCAATGATGAATGCCATCTCCCGGATATCGCTTAAGAGCAGCATACCCACTGTTTCAAGGATACAGTCAGTGGACGGTGAGCAGTTTGACATGGAGTTTGTCATCCCGAGCATATATCAGAGGCAGTTTCTGAAGGTTATGGCAGAGGTCACAGAAAGTTTCCCGGACTGGGACCTCAAGCTTTCCCTGATTTCAAGTTTTGAAAAGATAAATTCTGAGGTTATTAAGGGATCGAACTGAATTTAATAGTGTTACAATGCCATAACTCTTAGCTGGTTAATAATAATCTGAACTAAACAATTATATACGATTTTTCAGTTCATTACTGGATCAAGAATGAAGAAAACGATCTTGTTGATTGCAGCAGTTATGATCGCCACACTTATGGCGCTGTCGGCATTTACTGTGCTGGCGGCCCCTATGAGTACTGGCCATAACTCCTCAGGGAATGAACTAGCCACTGCGGCATCATCGCCAAACGCCCTTACAGGGAGGGAGGCACAGTTATCTGCGACCCTTCTGGCAAAGGGAATACCTCAGCGTGACATATACCTGCCAAACCTTAACACCGGTATCCACAGGACATCAGACGGTCTGATAGGCCCGTCCTATACAACATCACCGGCACCATTCGGTGTAGGCGCATATGGTATCAAGAATGTCAACGGAAATCTGGTTCCGTTCAATCTGACCACAGGAAGCTTTGCAGCTACTGTGAATGTGAGCACTCTGCAGGATCTGTATGCTTACGATGACGGACCAACAAGTGTTTCCATGCAGCTTAATGCAGTTCTGGACAATGTTGCCATATTCGGCCATGCAAACTACTCATTCTGGACTCAGAATGTCCTGTTCTATTCAGCAAGGACACACACAGTGCAGTTCCTGGACAACCTCTGGAATTTCTCAAGTCCGGCGTTCTATTTCAACACAACATCCCTCTATTCATACAATGGAATTCCGGTTGCACCTGAGTATTATTATGATGTGGGCCCGGCATTCACGGTTTCCGGACCATTCTCCGTAACGATGTATCTGAATACCACTGTTATCGATGGCAGATCAACAGTGTTCTATAACTATTCAATAACTAACCAGGGGATGACCACTTCCGGCAGCTACGATCAGATACAGTTCAACTCCACACCCGCCTCTGATCCATCATACGTGGCTCCGGCGCCCCAGTATCTTGTCAGTGGAACAACAATAACACCGGACGGATATATCCCATACGATGCTGAAATCATGCTTGGCGGCCCGGGAGATGGCAGCACAGCATTCCTGACCGCACTCAATGCAACAATGCAGCTGAAATACATGAACTCCACAACGGGAACATACATGAATGTGCCTTCTGCATTCGATGTTGGTTCGGAAACGGGTGAAACCTCATCTGATGTTGCGGTGGCATGGAACCAGACCACAGACACTGCCCACCTGACGGCAGGGGCAGCATATGTCTATGGAATGTGGGGCATCAACAACAATGCACCAATGTACACATACACAGGCCAGGTTACACCATCCAACGCGTTCCTCTTCGCCTCACCCGGAAACAGTTTCAACGCAAGCATAGCAACACAGATACCTCTGTCTCTGCAGGGAATGTACTCATTCACAACTCCAATACCCGACCTGGCTGCTGAGGATATGCTGAGCGGTTACTCCCCAGGATCCATGGAATTGATGCCCGGCACTTCCCAGATCTTCAGCATGGGTTATTCACCATCCACTGGAGATTACACCCCACTGTATGCAATGGATATGCAGCAGTTGCAGGCCATAAGCACGCCGGTGATGATGAACGGTCAGATGTATTACATGCTTGACAATACACCTTCGCAAAACGGAATGGTTAATCCTCTTTTCGGTTCCGTGAACGACTACTTCTTCCCGGGATACTATGGAATACTTCTGGACGGAGTGCAAAATGTGCTTGTCCAGAACATGCCGCTGATGCAGGTGCAGTATCTGTATGGAAATGCCGCTGTTGCAGATTACTATGGAACCCCACTGACAAATGAACTAGGCACTGTTCTGTACGATTCGTCAAATGTAATCATTGCAGGTAACCTCTTTACCGGATTCTTCCATTCATCTCTGACTGAGCTGCCGGTGGCAAACCTGCTTCTGTGGAATTCCCAGGACAACGTGATATATGGTAATTATTTCTACACAATGGACAGTGGCATGCTCATCTACAACACCCACACGCAGTCTGGAAATAACCTTGTTCTCGGCAATTACTTCCAGCAGGACAACACCATGAATGCAACACAGTATGCAGCAATTGATGTCACCACAAACGCATTCTCATATACAGGAACCAGCAACCCCATGGGACTTACTGTATACAGCAATAACAACACAATAGCAGGAAATGCATTTGGTACATACATAACAGCATTCAGCCCCAACTTCAGCACATACACTGACAACACTGTGAACTATACAGACCACTGGGATCTGGGTCACTTAGGAAACTACTGGTGGAACTACCCTGGTCACGGATCCTTTGCCATGAACTTCGGGAACTTCGGCTTTGGCCATGGTCATTTCAACAGAATGCCATACAACAATGACGGGCTCATAACTTCCGGATATGATTACTTCCCCATGCACCTTCCCGGAAGACCACCGGTTAACTATCTGGCAATGAAATAATATCATTTTTTATTATTTCATTCTTATTTTTATGAAAGCTTTATTTCTGAAATAATGTTGTCAGCTCATGGCATACGCTAGTGAGATAAGCAGACGGAACCCGGGGTTGTTTATTTTTCTTATAGATCAGTCAAGATCAATGAGCCATAAGATTGGCGGTGGAGAGAGATCTAAATCACAGGAAGCCAGCGAGGCCGTGAACAGGCAAATATATGAACTGATATACAGATGCACAAAGACTGACGGTGTCAGGGAATACTTTGACATAGGCATAATCGGTTATGGCTCAAAAGCTGATGAGGCAACATCGCTTCTGGGAGATTCCAGTATTGTCCCGATCTCTAAGCTGGCGGAAACACCACTGAGAATGGTCAAGAGGAAAGAGAAACTCACTGACCCCGATGGAAATGAAGTTGAGACTGAATTCGAATTCCCTGTATGGTTCGAGCCAGTGGCGAACTCAAACACACCCATGGTGAGTGCATTTGAAATGGCCAGGACATGGATAGATGACTGGCTTGCGGAGCATCCAAATTCCTATCCGCCAATAATAATCAATATATCTGATGGTGCAGCAACTGACGGAGATCCACTGGAGAAGGCAAAGCAGATAATGGGGATGAAGAGTTCAGACGGAAATGTGCTGATATGGAACTGCCACCTTTCTGAGCTGAAGGGTGCACCTCCAGTTGTTTTTCCCGCATCCGAAAGTGATCTACCTGCAGGTGACAGGTATGCAAAGCAGCTTTATGAGATGTCAAGTCCACTTCCTGAGCCATTCCTGAATATAGCCGCTGAGAGATCCCTTAATGTGTCTCCCGGATCAAGGGGCTATGTTTTCAATGCAGGCCTTGACGAGTTACTGGAACTCCTCGACATCGGCACAAGGGCTCCAGTGGACAACCTTCAGTGAAAAATGAAAGTTGACTACTTCAGGATGAGCAAGCTTGGTAACAGGGAGTCCGATTATGAGGACTCCTTCTCCTACGATCTTGAGAAGATGAAGTTTGCCATTGCCGATGGTGTGAGCAACTCAATATTCTCAGATGTATGGGCCAGAGCTCTGACCGAAACATTCGTTTCAGGTGATATGGATCTTTTCTCCGGAAGTGCCGGAGACATAATGCACAACCTCATAGTGGAATCAAGGAAAAGGTGGTACAGATCAGTGGAATGGGGAAAACTTCCGTGGTTCACCAGAAACAAAGCTGTCAATGGCTCACATTCCACACTTCTTCTATGCCACCTGAGGCACCAGGATGATGACACGCTACAGATGAGGGCAATTGCTGTTGGAGACTCCTGCCTCTTCAAACTGAGGGGGGATGAGATCATTTACAGTTTCCCTCTCACCGACCCGGCACAGTTCAACACAACACCTGATCTTGTATGGAGCGGCAAGGGGCATCCTTTCCCCCTGGATTCATCATCAAGGGACCCGGAGGTAAGGATGATGGATGGGGCAGTTTCTGCCTACGACAGGCTGGTATTTGCTACTGATTCCATATCCGTTCTCCTGTTGAGGGAGGCTCATCCGGCTGCTCTCCTGGA
>JAMCPQ010000032.1:6856-13350 GCA_023379825.1 Thermoplasmatota archaeon
GAGCCGTAATTTCCTGAAGCCTGAACAAGCCAGGCAGGGTTCTTTGTGTTTCTCATGACCCTCCATCCGGATATATTGCCAAGAGAGGGGTGGATATAACCGGAGGGCGTCTGAAAGCTCTGCTCATAATCCTGACCTGTTGGCCATGCACCCTTATAGTCAGGTTTTTCAATTATGGGCTGAATCTTTGTGGGCCTATTTTCCTTTGCAGGAGGTGGAGGTGCTGAATTGCTCTTTCTTCTCTGAATCTGTTCAACAAGAGGATTCTGAACATTGGCAGGAGCAGTGGGAGCTGTCCCTGAAGATGATTTCGCTCTTTCCGCCAGATTATTTCTGGATTTCCCGTCAGATTGCGTCAGTTTGCGTGTTACTCTGACTCCAAGCTGGATCATCCTGAACCATCTGTCCAGCTCACCCACTTTTATGTTGTATTTAGTTCCCTGGGTACTGACGGATATCCTGTGGCCGATGAGCCCTGTTACCTGAAGGTCTGAAATCTTAGAAAAAGGGATGTCAATGGTCTTATTTCCCGATTCCTCCCTGAACCTGATACCGGTTTCATCTATGACCAGAACACCTTTTCTCTTCTGAATGTATGCCACTGAGGCGTATATGCTTCCGTCACCGGCGCTGATCCTGACCAAATCCTGTGAGTATTCCTGCCATGTTAAATAATTTTATACCAATGATCAGGAAGTGCATGAAATTTAACTGTCAGAAGAGCGTACGGAATGTTTTTCTCCTTTCCACAAGCCATTCTTCCTCTTCACTGTTAACCTCCACAGAAAATTCCGCAGCAGTTTTAATGATGGCCGATGATACACGCTCTCTCCAGGCATCATTGCCTGAAAGTCCTTCAGGATTGAGGCCGGATGCCGCAATGGTCTTCCTTGAACCTTCATAATTTCTGTAAAAATCAAATATTACCCTGGAGTTGCTGGAGGATGCCCATCTCATTATTGCACTGATCTCTTCCTGTGAATCATTTATTCCCTTCATAATAGGACCAAAGTAGATCCAGGTGTTTATACCAAGGGAAGATGCCTCCTTAATGGTCCTGAATCTTGCTCCGGGGGACGGGGTATGTGGTTCAGTCAGCCTTGTTCTGGCATTGTCTGAGGTGGCTATGGTGAAACCTATGTCCGCGAGATTTCTGTATCTCGCCAGAAGATGGAAATCAAGCCTTGCAAGAGGGGATTTCGTCTGTAAGGTCACACGAAACCCATTTTCAAGAAGTATCTTAAGGGACTTTCCTGTGAGCCTGTATTTTGCCTCCACTGCCTGATAAGGATCTGTTATTGTCGAAATTCCCACAGTGCCTCTCCTCAGTCCCTTGATGTCGGCAGCGAGGTTTTTCACAATGTTCCGCCTGACATATACAACCTCACCCCAGTTCTCCGCCGCATCCCTCCTGGAGGTCATATCGATGGCGTAGCAGTAGGTGCAACCATGATGACATCCAAGATAGGGGTTCAGGCAGTAGTCAAGCTCCCTCATCCCGGATCTGGAAATGGAGCCTGAAGTTTCAATCTCAAATACCCTCATGATTTCATCTCAAGGAATCTGTCCAGGTTGTTAGTTGTAAGTGTCGGATATACATATGATTTCTTCACCCAGTTTTCAACTGGTACCTGGGTAAAATCAGAAAGATATCTGATGCATTCCTGAAGAGTACCAAATTTCACAGGTTCTGATGAAAACAGGGCTCTCATGTTCTCCCTAACATGCCATACTCCAACAGGCAGATTGAATCCTGGATATATCTCTCTCCAGGTTATGGCTCCTCCCCTCCTTTTCATGGATTTGAACTTTTCAGCAACCGCAAGCCTTGTGGAGTAGTAACAACCTCCTATGTCAGGGTAGTCCTTTCTGAAGTTGTAGCCCTCATAGTCCAGTTCTATTTCTGCGTGATCTCCCCACTGGTTCCAGGTACTGCCAGGGAACCAGGACTCCCCCCATTCGTATATCCAGTTGGATGGTGTCAGTATTCCCATGAAGAGATTTCCATATGTTGGGCGGACGTAGACCTCAAAAGAGCTTATCTGCTGGTAGTCCCTTATCTCCCTGACCAGACTGTCTGAGATGCTTTTGTCTGATGCCGTGATTGCCCAGCGAGTGGGGACAGCCCTTCTTTTCTTCTTCTCTCCAAGGGCTCCTATGCTGATTATGCTTGAGATTCTGTCCACCTGAATTCCGTTGCTATAGAGATACTTCATGGCATCGGCTGCCTTCAGGTCCGTGTCGGAATAGGCTTTCTCAACATGCAGATCCGGTGATCTGTAATCTATGGAAAGCCTCTTCAGAGGCGAAGATGGCCCCATGGGGCTGGAATGCTCATCAAGGACAACATCTCCTCCACCTATGGGTTTTTCCAGCTCCATATCCACCTCCACGGGTCTGCCGGATATTGCCATTAACTGTATTTCCTGGAAGAGTCTTCCAGGATCTGCTGCCTGAGTAACTTCAACAGGAGTGGAGCCCCTGAGGAGAGAAAGCCGCATGGAAAGGAATTCCTCCATTCCCATGTTCAGCCATTCTGAAGATCTCTCAAGCCGTGAGGTATCTCCATGAAATGGCGGGGAAGATGGATATATGTTGATCTTTGGATATCCGTATCTTCCAACAAATACGGATGGAGGTGAAGAGCCATTCAGTGAACGCCCGGGGCTATGGGTCTCCATAAGTTTCTTTGCCATGAGCTTCACCGATATTGGGCAGTAGGAAAGCCCGCAAAGCAACTTTCCTCCTCTGCACTTCACGCACAGTGAGGCAGGAATTCGAAGCTTGCCGGAAATGGTCATCTATTTCAAACAGATTCATCGGATATAAAAGGGTTGGTTTCCGGATTGCACATTCTGGAACGATCCAATGAATAATGGAAGCGAAAAGAAAATTATCGTGCGCATGCGGGAAACAGGTTATTATCCCTTTCTCATTCTATTTAGGTCCGGATTAAATTTGGTTTAAATATAATGTTTGACTCATGGAGGGAGTGCAGTTTGGGGTTCACGGTCCCATATTATGGGGATAGCCTGAAAATAACTCCCGCGGAGGATTCATCATGAAACTTGACGAGAAAAAGCTCTACCAGATAATGTCTGAGTTCCATATGCTTGGGGATGAGGATTATGGTGGGCAGGGTACCTTTCAGGAAGCCGTTCTTGTTGGCTACATCTACGGAATACTCAGCGAGAGCCAGTACAGCAACCTGAGGTATGATGATCCGGACCGGAAGATATTCTCATTTGGTGGATTCAACTATGTTGTATGGTTTGAGGAGATAATATCAGAGGACGCAGGCCAGGAGGACACTCTCGGTGAATATGAGATACGCATAGAGGACGTTCATGAGGATGATGATCATGACAGAAGTGATGAACCAATCCTCATACCTGTGGCGGTGGAAGGCCCTTACACTGATGATGAGATCAGGAGTTTTCTGGACAACGGTGACCTCTGAGTTACTCACAATGGTTATAGTGTTTCAAATTCGGCCGTTCAATTCCAGCAATCTGGAAATCAGTAAATGTTTTAAATAAAGCCAGATATCATAGGGTGGACGCCAGAGAGTTTGAAGAAATATTAAGGCAGAGCTATGATTCCTCCGGTTCACATACATCCCGGGTACTGACACCAATGTACAGCTCATCAACTCTTTATGGCATTTCTGAAATATCCCGCAATTCTGTGAGATACATTCCACTCTCTCCATTTCAGAAGGTTTTTATCTCCCATCGAAGGATAGATTCTCCCCCAGGTTACTGGAAATTTTCAGCCGTAGGAAAAAGGATGTCGAGCATTCTCTCCATTTTCATAAATGCAGGCTACTCTCTTTCAGGTTTCAGAATATCGGGTAGGGGTGGTTCCGAGGCAAAAGTTACGGGTTTTCCTGAATTTTCAAGAGTTGCGCTGGAGGAAGTAAAAAAGTCCGGAAATAAGAACATGGACGAGGTATACCTTACAAGGGAAGGAAGTGAACTGCGGTTTGACAATAGCCTTTCTATAACTTTTTCCGGAGAATTTCCTGATACTGGCCTGATTTTCCAGGCCATGAGAATGCACGAGTCCTATGCATCTGCCATATCTGTAATGTACAGCAGGACAGCTGTCCAGAAAGGGCCCGGGAATCTCAGTCTTTCCAATGAAACTGTTAAGCCTGGAACATTGCTGGATTCGGTTGAATGGGTTCCGGGAAGGAACATTTCAATCTCAGTTTCAGAGCATTCAGGAACGAGAATAATCCATACAGAGGAAAGGGAAAACCCATCAAACTGGATAAGGGCAGCCGGAGATACCAGCATAAGGTCAATTGTCAGGGGTCCCGTATGCAGTTTTGATTTCTTCGCCTCATATATTCAGATGCTTGGTGATGCAGAGTGATAAGTCTCCAGAAGACTGATGAATGGGAGGAGGCAATGCTTGAATTCAGGTGTCAGCCTGTTCTGTCCTTTGTCTACACTTTAACACAGATCGAGGGTTCTGGTATACGGGGTATGAAAGGTATAAGGAGAACCCAGTCCGGAATCTCAATCCTTATTGGCGATCCAGGCGACACTGACGAAACAACACTGAATATAATACCTTATCAGGAAAATGAATCTACTGCAATGGAAAATGGCCTGACCAGGGATACATCCCCTAACTCTCTCACACTTCAGTTAAATATCCATGGAATGAAGTTTCCCATATCTCTCAGGTCTGAAAGCAGCCTGATCTCCAGGATCTCTGACCTATGGTCGAGAGAGACTCATTCCAGATACATTCTCTTTCCCTTCCCATCCTACTCTTCAATGACACCGTTTATGAGGTTTCTATGCATGTCCCACAATCTCTCTGGGGCTTCCCCTGTTTCAAGGATTAAATTGATAGATAACTCTGTGGCAGAGATGTCCATCATGACTGTGGACGAATCAAGGGAACAGATCAGAAGAGCCTGTCAGTCCACACTATCCATGATGCTGTCCTCAGGAACAATCAGAGAGAACAGGTATGGAGTCCATATTCCCAGGAATTTCCATGAGTATTCCCGCAGATACAGGCGGAAGTTCATACCCTATCATGAGAGGCTCATGAAGAACACACTCTTTGACTTTGAGAAATAACTCTATGCTATGAACCCCAGAATTATTCCAAGGACAGGTGAAAGTATCCACATGCCCACAGTTATGTAGAATGCTCTGGCTTCGAGAAATTTGAGTCTGTAAGAAAGCCCTGATCCGAACACACTTGAGGTGAGTGTCTGCGTATTTGAGAGAGGTATGCCAAACAACGTTGCTCCCTCCACCAGTGCTGAAGATACAAGGAGGGAAACGAATGCATTGGAATACCTCATGGTGTACATGTCGTTGCCCACTCTTCTCACCACTCCTCCGCTGAGAATGAAAGATCCTAGGAATATTGCAATAACAAGAAGAAGTATCTCGTATCCCTTTATTCTTCCAACCTCGGCAATGAATCCCAGAGTGTTGGCGCCAAGGGTGAATGCCGTCAGAAATGATATGATGATCAGTGCAATCTTCAAAGTAAGGGCGAAATTCCAGACATTCTTCGGCTTCATTCTGGAGAATCTCCTGTTGATGATATAGGCCATTGCCACCGAAAGGAAAGGTGCCAGGACCCAGGTAAATATGATCAGAAGGACTAGAGAGGAGCTGATCTGGAAATGGTATCTCAGTGAGAGGCCTATGGAAGAGCCCACAAGTGCCATTATAAGTGAGAGAGGAACCCTCAGAACCGTGGCCATGATGAATATGATCAGGGATACCAGCAAGGCCAGGCTGACTATCATGTTGTTGTCCGGGAGAAGTGATGAGGCTGTTCCATGAAGACTTCTGCCCTGGACAATAAGACCGATGGAAAAGCCTGCTGCTCCTATCAAGGCTCCTCCAGCACGGGAGAGTATTCTTGATCCTATGAGTGTTCCCACAGCTGCTGATAGATTGTTTCCTGCCACCATCATTGTCAGAACAAAAGCCAGGAGAGGAACAAGTATGTAATATAGCATTTCAGCGAGTCACTGCCACATTTATTGTATGAACAAGATCAGAAATATCTTCGCAGTCATCCAGCAGGTCATCAAGCCTGTGAGCCAGTCCTACGGCATGAACAAAGACAATGTAAGGGATTGTATCGGAATGATCATAGATAAAATCAATTATCCCGTCCTTGAGATCATCACCGCTTTCCTCTATCTCCTGTATCTTTTCCCTCTCCTTTTTCATAAGCTGGAAATCATGGGAGTTGAAAATCTCTCTCACATGAAGGAGCGCTTCTCTGAATTTCTGAAGTATTTCTTCGGATATCTCGTATGTATGGTCGATCACTGAGTTTGTCTGATCATCAAATTTATGCCTGTTTTTATGCATCCTTCTGATCTCTCTGCTAATATAGTATGATCCGTCCAGGAGGTCATCGCATGTCTCCACAAGTTCAATTATTGTATCCATGAGGGTTGAACTTATGGCACCTCCGGTTATCTGGTCCTTCAATCTGAG
>JAMCPQ010000033.1:0-8288 GCA_023379825.1 Thermoplasmatota archaeon
AGAGCCGCCGACGGGGTTCGATCCCGCGACCTCGTGCTTACCAAGCACGCGCTCTACCAGGCTGAGCTACGACGGCAATGTGCGGAAATGGTGCCAGCGTATTATAATCTTTTTGAGGCGTATTTCACTTTGACATCAATTAACCTTCAATATCCGCTTGCTTCAGAGTGAGAGAAGATTCCAGATGATTTTTAAATCTTATATCACACTTACAACTTCAACAATAATTTAATAACTCTGGAAATACAGTCTAACATAACATGCTATCATCAGTTCAGGATGACCGGCAGAAGATCAAGGAAAGCTGGTCGAGGATTTTCTCAGAATACGGATACCTTGGAAAAATAAACCGTCTGTCCAGGGTTTACCCTGAGGAAAAGTCCGTTTATGTGTCATTCAGCGACATTTCTAGATTTGGAAGTGATCCTGGTTTCTCACAGGGTCTGCTGGAAAAACCGGAACTTTATCTGGAGTCTGGTGAAGAAGTGCTGTATGATCTGGTCCACCCTGAGCATGGTCAGGTATCCAGAATAAACCTGAGAATTACAGATCTGTCAGAGGATGAAAATCAACGGAGAGAGATCAGAAACCTGAGAAGCCCGGATATTGGCAAGTTCATCAGCCTCAATGGAATTGTAAGGAAGAATACGGAGGTTCTACCAAGGCTCTACAGAGCAGCCTTTGAGTGCCAGGTATGCAGAACAGTGTTCCTCATACCTCAGGAAAGGGGGAAGCTAGAGGAACCTTCGAGGTGCCCTGCACAGGAGGAGTCTGAGCTGGATCATTCCAAGGCCAGATTTAAACTGAAAACTGAGCTTTCAGAATTCGTTGATATGCAGAAGATTGAACTTCAGGAGAACCCTGAAACTCTGGAGGGAGGATCCCAGCCTCAGAGAATATCTGTAATTATGGAGGATGACATAGCAGGCAGGCTGTTTCCTGGAGATAGGGTCACTGTTGAGGGCATCCTGATGGCTGAGCAGAAGAAGAGCGGAAATGTTCTTCTCACTGAATATTACATTTACTTTTATGCAATCAATTACAAGAAGTCCAAGGAGCTGGAGGACCTCAACATCAGCCCTGAAGACGAAGCAAAGATAAGGGAACTCAGCAGGGACCCAAAGATCATTGATAGAATGGCTGCTTCCATAGCCCCAACAATATATGGAATGGAAATGATCAAAACTACGCTTGTCCTTCAGATGTTCGGCGGAGTGAGAAAGGTAATGAAGGATGGCACTGCCATGAGGGGAGATATCCATATTCTCATGGTTGGGGACCCCGGAACCGCAAAATCACAACTTCTGAAATACATGACAGAAATCTCTCCAAGAGGGGTATTTGCATTTGGAAGGGGATCCAGTGCTGCCGGACTGACTGCGGCTGCAGTCAGGGATGACTTCGGAGAAGGAAGGTGGACTCTTGAGGCAGGGGCGCTGGTTCTTGCAGATAACGGATTCTGCGCCATAGATGAGCTTGACAAGATGGATGATCATGATACTGCAGCCATGCATGAGGCCATGGAGCAGCAGACCATAACCATCTCAAAAGCAGGGATTATGGCCACACTTAAATCAAGATGCTCTATCCTTGGAGCGGCAAACCCTAAATTTGGCAGATACGATCAGACAAGGACCATTGTCGACCAGATAGTTTTTCCTCCACCCCTGATATCGAGATTCGATGTTATTTTCAAACTTATAGACAAGCCTGACAGAGAAAATGACACACGCCTTGCAGGGCATGTTCTGAAGGCACACAGAGTTGGAGAGATCTACAGAAGCCTTGAGATCAATGAGATTGTTGATTATGAGATTGAGGATGAGAAGAATTTCCGTCCCCCAATTGAGAAGGAAATAATCAGAAAGTATGTTTCATATGCGAGGGCGAGAATTTTTCCAAGACTGTCTGATGAGGCCATAGCATTGCTTCAGGACGAATATGTTAACACCAGAAATTCCTCCAGCGACTCCATACCAATAACTGCAAGGCAGCTTGAGTCAACCATAAGACTTGCTGAAGCTGCAGCCAGAGCAAAACTTTCCCCAATTGTCAGTGCCCAGGATGCAATGCTTGCAAAACAGATTGTGGATTTCTATCTCAAAGATGTTTCCATGACAAACGGACAGGTGGACATAGACATACTTTACAGCGGAACAAGCTCAAAGCAGAGATCAGATCTTGAAACCGTATTCGACATTATTAAGGAGCTCAAGGAGGATCACGGTAGCGCTGATGTGGACGATGTGATCAATATGAGCATGTCAAGAGGGATGACCAAGGAAAGATGTGTGGAGGCCATTTCAAAGCTGAAGAGTGCCGGTCAGGTTTATGAACCACATTTCAAGAGACTGGATGTGATAAAATGAGTGCCCGTATATGCATGAAATTGACGCATGTTCAGGGTGAGGTACTTCTTGCTGCTGCTGATTCTGATCTCATAAACAAAGAGTTTTCATCGGGAAAGTTAAAAATTAAGGTCCTTCCTGAATTCTACGGAGAAACATCAGTGAACGATGTAACTTTCCTTTCCTCCCTTGGCTTATGCACAATAGCCAATCTCGTAGGCAGACATTCTATAGAACTTGCTGTTCAGGAGGGCCTGATTGACAGGGAGAACATACTGATGATTGGGGATGTTCCACATGCACAGTTTGCCCGTATGACAGAGTAGTGGTATTGTGGAAAGAAAAACGCCTGAGCTTGTAAGAGGAGTATTCAGAGGGATACAATCCTCATACGATCGTCTGGACAGCATGATAAGCTTCGGCCAGGATAACAGGTGGAGAAAAAGTCTTGTTATGATGCTCTCCATTCCTCAAGGTGGAACAGTTCTTGATTGCGGGGCAGGTACTGGAAAGCTTACGGAGCTAGTTCAGTATCATTTTCCTGGATGTAAAACAATATCACTGGACATAACTTCTGAAATGTTCAGACCTGAAAAGAACAGAAACACGGAATTTATTGAGGGAAGTGCCGAGGATATCCCTCTTGATGATTCCTCAGTGGATGCTGTGGTTTCATCATATATGACAAGAAATCTGATTAATGTTGATCGATATTTTTCTGAGGCTTTCAGAGTGCTGAAGCCAGGCGGGATGATGGTCAACATGGATATATTCAATCCAACACTGCCTGTATTCAGCCAGTTTTTTTCACTGTATTTTTACAGATTCATGCCTGTTTATGGCAACTTCCTTTCCGGTACCGGCTCCTACACTTATCTTGCAAATTCAGTCAGATATTTTTTCACTCCTGAAGCCATCAGCAGGAAAATTGAAGAAGCTGGATTCTCAGGTGTGAGGATGAAGAGACTGATGCTTGGAAGTGTCTTCATACATTCAGGGATAAAACTGACCGGAAATACTCCTGAATAAGTTTTTAGATGTTAAAGCATTATTATAGCAATGCCTAAAACAAAAATTGTGGCCACAATAGGCCCTAAAAGTTTCAATGAAGATGTCCTTACAAAGATGATTAAGTCCGGACTTTCAACAATCAGAATAAACACAGCGCATGTAGATCTTCCTTACATCGGCCAGGTTAAGAAGATGGTTGACGGGCTTAACCAGAAGATGGGTTCACACGTCGGTATCATGGTTGACCTTAAAGGCCCGGAACTGAGAACAGGAACATTCAAGGGTGGAAAGCTTGATGTCAGGAGGGGGACAAGGTTTACACTGGCAGCTGAGGATAAAACTCCGGATATTTCTATCAGTCATCCCGCTATCCTTGACCATCTCAAGGAAAAAGATATGATACTTTTCAGCGACGGCAGGATAAGGATGAGGGTTGTTTCCATTAAGGATTCGACCGCAACTGTCGAAGCAGTTGATGATGGCAACATGAGAGACCGGAGCCGGATAAACATCCCGGGAAAGTTTCTGCCGATTGGTTCAGTTACTGACAGGGATAAGGACTTTCTCAAGGAATCAATAAAGCAGGGGGTTGATTTCTTTGCGCTGTCCTTTGTTCAGGGTAAAGATAATGTTATTGAACTGGAAGAGCTCATTCATGAAAACGGAGGAGACCAGTTCATTGTGTCCAAGATCGAAACCAAAAGTGGTCTTCAGAATATACGGGAGATAACAAGAGTGTCTGATTTCATAATGGTTGCCAGGGGCGATCTTGGTGTTGAGCTTCCTCTTAAGGAGGTTTCACTTGCCCAGAAGAGGATAATTGAGGAGTCTCATAAGGAGGGTGTTCCAACTATAGTGGCAACACAGATGCTTGAATCCATGGTGAAGGAGAGTAACCCCACCAGAGCAGAGGTTTCCGATGTCACAAATGCCATTCTTGATAATGCCGACGCCCTTATGCTTTCTGAGGAAAGCTCTATAGGGGACTATCCCGTTGAAGCTGTGAACTTTCTTTCTGACATTGCTGAATATGTGGAATCAAAGCAGATTTCTCTAGTTGAACCGGTTGAATTCCTTGGAAACAGGGTTGCTTACTCCATAGCACGCTCTGCAAAAAATATAGCAAACGAAATTGACGCAGATGCTATCCTTGCATTCACCAAATCAGGTAATACAGCAAAGATGATATCTGCAGTAAGGCCTAATGTCCCGATTTATGCGGCAGTGATTTCCAGCAGGATGGCGAACAAGCTCAACCTTTACAGAGGAGTTGAACCTGTTGTCTTTGCCGGTGAGGAATCAATGGGTATAGACCTTGTGAGCGCTCTCTCCTTCTTTGAGGCCCACTCCTCTCTGAAGAAAGGAGACAGGGTTGTCCTGACTTCCGGAGCCCCTTATTTCCTTTTCGGAGGAACAAACGAAGTCAGAGTTTCCACAATTGGAACGTTTATAGGGAGAGGATACCCATCTGGAAAGAGTGTTAAGGGAAAGATCACTAGAAATCCTGATGAAAAGAGGGAAATTCTGCTGGTTGAATCTGATGAGGATATAAGTTTTGACCGGATCGGAAAGTATCAGGCGATCATCTTTACTGGAAACGTTTCAAACAAAATGAGGGAGACACTCAGAGATGTTGGTATAACCGTTCTTCACAATACCAGACTTGCTGTCTACATAAAGGACGGAGAGGATGTATTTGTTGATGGAGAGACCGGAGTCATAATACATTGAATTTCAATTATGAATTTCAACAAATGTATAAATACGATCTTGGACTCTCGCACCACACGGTTTTAACTGGTGATTAACAGATGAAAGACGGAGACTTCATCAAAGTCAATTTCGAAATGTACGTTGGAGAGGACAAAAAACTTGTCTCGACAAACAATATGCAGCTTGCTAAGGATAATGATATTTACGATGAGAAACTGAAGTATAAGGAAACAGTTCTTGTGGTAGGTTCTGAAAACCTTTTCAAGGAGATAAACGAGTCTTTTCTCCAGGCTGAAGTGGGAAAGGAATATGAGGTCAACATAAAGGCCGAGGACGCCTACGGGCTCAGGGATTCCAAGAATGTTAAAGTTCACACATACAGAGAATTCCAGAGGCAGAATGTTGAACCCGCTCTTGGACAGGAGGTCTCACTTAACGGTAGAAGAGGAAGGGTCGTTTCCCTGACCCCCGGAAGAATACTTGTGGACTACAATCACCAGTGGGCAGGAAAGGATGTTGTCTACAAATACACAATCACAGGAGTTCTTGAGAATAATGTTGATAAGATGAAGGCGCTGATCGACTTCAACTATCCCGTTGACTCTGAAAAGTTTGATGTTTCTGAGAATGGCTCCGAAATAGAGATAACTGTTCCCGAGGAGACAAAGTTCGACGCAATGTGGCTTGAGTCGAAATTCAGGGTAGTTAATGACGCAAGGAAGTATCTGAAGGATCATACTATAAAGATATCAGAGGTCTACAAACCGGAGGAGAAACCTGCTTCTGAAACATCTTCTGCTGATGAGAAGGAAGCCGAAAACAAACCCGAACAGGAAGAGAAGAAAGTTGAAGAGGAGAACTCTCAATAAGGAAGCTCTCCAGAAAAAGAGATCTTCCTACCAGAAAATTTTTTCAGAAACACTTTCTGAACTTGATAAAAGGGTATCAGTTATTCTTGTGGCCCCAAAATATGGCGGCAATATAGGGGCTGTTGCAAGACTCATGCGGAATTATGGACTCTCTGATTTAAGATTTGTTTCCCCACCTGAAATCGGAGATGAGGCCATGGCCAGAGCAATGAACGGAAAGGATATCCTGCTTAATGCAAGACGTTATGGAAATATGCAGGACGCAATTGATGGATTCAGGATTGTTGCCGCAACCTCAAGTGCCATTACACTTGATGACAGAAAATTTAGAAGACTTCCTGAAACGCCGGCAAAATTCTGGAAGCGGGCACTTAAAACAGATGGGAATATAGCTCTGGTGTTCGGAAGGGAGGATGATGGACTGAGAAACACGGAAATAGAGATGTGTAACTCTTTCATACATATACCATCTAACCCCGAGTATCCGGTCCTCAACCTCTCACATGCGGTTTCAATCATTCTCTATGAAATGATAAGGGATCTGGAGCAGAAGCTCCCGCAAACATCTGACCCCATTGAAGACGAGAACATGTCAAGGCTTGTTGACAGCGTAATGGATATAATTACCATGACGGATTACCCGGAATATAAGATACCCAATACCAGGGTTATGCTATCAAGACTGATGGCACGTTCGGAGATGACACAGTCAGAGTACTTTAAAATAATGGGAATTATCAGGTTTCTCCGGTTCAAGCTTGGAACTGACGGAACCAACGGAGAAGCACCCGAAAAGCTTTATTAAGAATTCTCCATTAGGTGTGGCTACTGGTCGAATTACATGTCAAAGAATTTATCCACGAAGGAGAACCCCGAATTGAAGGATACCGTCTATAAGTTACTGGAAATTTCCAGGGAAAACAATTCAGATTTCTGGAGAGATATTGCCAAAAGGCTGATGAAGCCGAAAAGCAGCTACTCCCGAACAAATGTGGGAAAGATAGAGCAGTCCACAACCGATGGTGAAACCGTTGTTGTCGCTGGATATGTCCTTGGTTCAGGTTATATGAAGAGGAAAGTAACAGTTTCAGCACTGAAGGCTTCACCCCAGGCAATGAAGAAAATTTCGGAAGGGGGAAGCAAATTCATGTCTCTGGTTGACCTTGCGAGGGAAAACCCGAAAGGCACAAATCTGAGGATTTTGAGGTGATTTCATGAAGGTTATTGATGCCGCTGATCATGTTTATGGAAGGCTTTCCACAAAGGTTGCAAAGATGCTACTTAATGGTGAGGAGGTCGTAGTTGTTAACGCTGGAAAGGTTGTCGTAACCGGCTCCAGAGAATTTGTTCTCAGAAAATTCAGAGAAAGAATGGATATAGGCAGCATAAGGAAGGGACCCCACTATCCCAGAACTTCAAACCAGATTCTCAGGCGGGCCATTGGAGACATGCTTCCCAAGAAGAAATCCAGCGGAATAGAGAAATTCAAGAACTGCAAGGTTTATTCCGGAGTTCCGCATGAATACAAGGACTCAGAAAAGATGACTATAGATGATGCAAAGAATACAAGAATGAGCAGATTTGTTCTGCTTTCCGAGGTTGCTGAAAATCTTGGAGGTAAATACTGATGAAAGCTCCGAATGTTGTTATGACCTCTGGAAAGAGGAAGACTGCCGTGGCCAGGGCAGTCACCAGAAAGGGAAATGGCCAGGTTACAATTAATGGCGCACCTGTTGAAATATATCCCGTTGAGATTCTTAGAAACAAGCTTCTGGAGCCTCTCATGCTGGCAGGGGAGAAGGCAAAGGAGGTAAATATTGATGTCATGGTTTCCGGTGGAGGCCAGACAGGACAGGCAGACGCTTCCAGAACAGCCATTGCCAAGGGACTTGTTAAATTCCTCAAGGATGATCAGCTGGATGAACTGTTCAGGCAGTACGACAGAACACTTCTTGTCAACGATATAAGAAGAAAGATGCCCAAGAAACCAATGGGCCGTGGCGCAAGAGCGAAGAGGCAGAAATCTTACAGGTGAGCCCATGATTATACCTGTTAGATGCTTCAGCTGTGGGAAAGTAATTTCCTCCAGCAGCGTAAAATTCGAGGAAAAGATGGCAGAGATACGCAAGGCAGGCAGAGAGCCAACCCCGGAGGAGATCTCTAGAGAGATGGACAGCCTTGGAATCCACAGGTACTGCTGCAGGCGTATGATATTATCCCACATCGATCTGATCGACGAAATACTGCCGTTTTCGTAATGGGACCGTGGGGTAGTTTGGTATCCTACCAGCTTGGGGTGTTGGTAACTTGAGTTCAAATCTCAACGGTCCCATAACCAATAGGGTTA
>JAMCPQ010000033.1:9106-22891 GCA_023379825.1 Thermoplasmatota archaeon
GATCGGGAATCACATGGTCTTATGATATATGGAAAAATACAGGATTCAATCTTTAACTACTCTTTACCCTGTGAAATGAGGATTGCGAAATCAAAATCCATTATGCTATCCAGAGATGATCTCAGGAAGATATTATCTCCTTTTCGAAAGGCGACTACAACCTTTCCATTTCTTTCCATGTAATCATGAAATTCTTTCACTGCCTTACCCTTGAATGAGTTATCAACCGGTACCTCCTCAAACCTCATCTTCCCATCAGGCCTAAGGAGTTCACTGTATACCTTTGAAATTCCAGGGTTCAGAACCGCATTCGATATCAGAAGGGAAGAGACATTCCCTTTTACTATGATCTCGTCTGCACCTAAATTTCTGGCAGCTTCCTCACTGTCTCTGGAAAGAAGCTCGGCGATAACATAAATCTGAGGATTTGCCTTTTTGATATTTGATATTGAGACTATTGTTTTTGCATCCACAGCAGCGATCTCCTCACCTTCGTTTCTTCTGTCTGCAAGGATTACCACAGTTTTGCATTTTGAAATTCCGGCCCTTTCTAAGTCACGTGAGTTCAGGCTTGTTCCACTGACATAGTCGACATTAGGATCCTCAAGCTTTGGCTTTGTCTGTGATAAAATAAGAACCGGTATCTCCTCCTCAAGTATATCATGTGCTATTTCCAGTGCCTGGTCATTGAAATTGCATATTATGATATGCTGTTTCATCTTTGTCCTTGCTTCTCCAAGCTTTCTTGCAAGCCTGTTGTCTATCATATTGGAACCCAGATTGGCAAGCAGAAATCCTACACTTCCGATTCCTGCCACCATTATGAATATTCCGTTGATTCTGGCATAGAGTCCGACAACAGGGGTATCCCCATATCCCACTGTTGTCACGGTCTGCATCACCCACCAAAGACTGGTAAATAAAGAATGGATTCCTGACTGGGGATCCCCTCTTTGAAGTAAATATTCAGAGAATACCCCATACACAATAATTGAAAGTGACACAGCTCCAGGCTTCAGGAGCGGCATCCTCACGACTCTCCTGAACCTTTTCATGAAAAACGGGAACAGAACCACCTGGTAAAATCACTAACTTGCATAAATATATCATTAGGGTGGAACCAATGAGTGAGAACTGTGCCTGTGCTTAAAAATTGAATTGCCTTATGTATAAATTTAAAGGGCATCCCTTAATGAGAAATTGAATAGCATCAATGGACATTTATTTCCCATATTGAAAAACTATAGGATTCCTATCATTATAACTTCCACTGTTTTTTATGAATTTTAATTGCGGCAATTCGAATTTTCGATTTCGTATGAAAATGGTTAAATACCAATTATCGATTAACCGATATCGATTATTCGATATGAAATGAACCAGCGGAGATGAGATGTCTATGTTTGGAGGATTTGGTGGAGAAATGGGAAGAAGAATGAGGGGTATGAACAGAATGCGTGGAGGGCTGAGGTATTTTGTTATTCACCTCCTCAGAGGGAAGCCGATGAATGGAATGGAACTGATTAACGCAATGGAAAAAAACAGCATGGGATTCTGGAGGCCGTCGCCAGGGTCAATTTACCCTCTGCTGGAGCACCTTGCAAACGAAAAACTCATTGTCAAGCGGGATGACGGAAGATATGAACTGACATCGGAAGGGAAAGAGGTTGCAAGATTTGGGGGGTTTTTCGGCATGCACTCTCCTGCCGATGCAGAAGAAATGATCGGAGAGATGAACAGCTACCTTTCCTACATGGAGGATTTGAAATCCTCGGAGCCCGAAAAGATAACTGAACTATCCGAAAAACTTAAGGAACTTGCAAAGAGAATAGAGAAGATCTCTGAAAACTGATCAATGGCCCATATAAGTTTTGAATACCCCATGCCCAATATGAAATAAAAACAATACCTGGGGTGATCTTTATGTTTCTGTTGAATTCTACAGAATGACTGGATTATTGTAATTCTAAGGAATATTTCAGGTCCTAATGTATCTGTTTATGATTTCTCCTTCCTTTATAAAAATGATCAATGAGCAGTCTGGGCCCATTTTCATAAATATAACAATGCGTAGCTTTACTGATAAGACGGATTAACAGGAGAGATATTCTTTATCAGACTTGGCCATTGAAATTTCAGTGCCAGATTAAAAAATGAAATTGAGTTATTTTCCTTTTCATACTAAGCATATAGATTGGTGTCGTTATAACACAAAAAGTGTTTTAGTTTAGTTATCCTTACCTATTCAGTCCAATGCCAGAAGAACCAAAAAGGAGATTTTCAATCATAATCCCGGTTTTGAATGAGAAGAAGAATCTCGAAAACCTGCTTCCTAAATTAAATGCATACCGTCTGATTATAATTGACGATGGCTCCACTGATGGTACACCTGAGCTCTGTCTGGGAAAAGATAATGTTCTGTTCATTGAAAGAGGTAAGAAGATGGGGCTTGTCTCTGCTGTCCTGGAAGGTTTCAGGAATCTGTCTTCAGATGACAGATACATTGTGACAATTGACTCTGATTCTTCCCATGACCCTGAAAGCATTGATTCAATGATCAGATATGCAGAATCCAGGAAGCTTGACCTGCTCATAGGTTCCAGGTATGTGAAAGGGGGGAGCAGTGAAGATTCAATATCCAGAAAACTGATGAGCAAGTCGGCCAATATTCTATTCAGACTAGCCTTTTCAAGCAGAATAAGAGATGCAACCAGTGGATATCGAGTATATTCAAGGGAGCTTGCTGACTTTATCGTTTCAGATAATAAGATTCAGGCGGTGTCCCCTTCCTATGCTGGCCAGGTGGATATCTTAAGGAGGGCACTCAGCGCTAACTTCAAAATTGAAGAGTTTCCGATCAGGTTCAGGAAAAGAGGGGAAGGGAACAGCAAACTCAGAACTGGTGACATATTCCAGTACCTGTCGCTAGTTTCAAGAAAAGGATACCTGATGCGATACGTCCTTGTGGGAATATCCGGTGTGATTGTCAATGAGATGCTTCTCAAGGCATTTCTTGGCCTCATTGGAAATGCCTCGGAGGTCATAGCAGTGGAGGCCAGCGTCATTTCGAACTTTGTCCTTAACGACAAAATAACATTCAGAACCACTGGAAACGGAAGCGGAAAATATTTTTTGAGGATGCTGAAATACAACGTTTTCAATCTGGGAGGCGTCGGGATAAACATCGCTATTTTTCTTACACTGATTAATTTCAGTTTTAACCCCCTGATCGCGAATCTCTTCGGCATTATAGTTGCATTCGCATTCACATATCTTACCTCAATATCCATAGTCTGGAGAAGGTGAATTTGGAAACTAGAGATTCCGAGGAAGATGAATTTTCAAGGATTTCACTTTCACTGGCTTCACTTGGTATAATAGGGACTCTGAATGCCATTCAGTATCTTCTGGGATACGGAGGAGTATTTCAGATTTCAGCTGAATTTGCATTAGCGGTTCTGGCATTCACAGTCCTTCTTCAGGCCCTTCTTCCTTCTGGCTATAAACTGCCGCATTTCCGAGCCTCACTTGTGATATTTGTCCTATTTTACCTGATAGCCCAGCTTTTGATTCAGACCATGACCTCAACAGGGTATGACTCCCTGATAAGGGTTATCGTTCCGCTTGCCATTGCAGGTGTTTTCCTGTATACTTTCAGAGGAAGACTGACACATATGCCACATTTTGCAGGGTTCAGATTCAACTGGTGGATAAAGGCCCTTTCTTTTTCTATTTTTATGTTTATCCTGATCCTCTATTTTTATAAGGTCAGCTTGCCATCCTCTGATGAATTTACCATTGACTGGTATTCATCAATTCAGTTTTTAAGTGGGTTGGACCCTTATATCAATTCTGTCACTGCAGGGGTTTTCAAAGCTCTACCAATTCCGGTTACGGCCATGACTCCAAACATGGCAGGCGGTTATGTCACAAATCTGAGCTATCCCTCTCTCTCATTTCTTTTACTGGTTCCTGCCAGGTTGCTCAGGATCAGCCCTTTTATTGGACTGATACCTCTCTACATAATCCCTCTGGCATTCATAAAAAGGAATGTCAATATTCTTTCAGGAACTGCCATCTCCGCAGCTTTCATTATTCAGCCCCTTCTCCTGACACAGTATTCACTTGGTTTCTCTGACATATTCTGGATGACTCTCACTGCACTATCATTGATCTGCCTGCAGAAGAGCTATCTGTCTGGGGCATTGATGGGTTCAGCACTTTCGCTTAAACAGGTGCCTCTACTGCTGTATCCATTCATGCTTATTCTGATTGCCAGAAGGTACGGAATGAGGGAGTCAATCAAATTCATATTCTCTTCCGTAGTGGCATTCACTGTTTTCAATGGATATTTCATTCTGAAATCTCCCTACGCCTATGTGCATGATATGCTTGCACCAGAGATTCAGAATCTCATAGGAATAGGTTTTGGTCCTTCACAATATTCCTTTCTAGGTTTCATTGATGTGACCAGAGACTTCTATACATTCATGGTCATATTTTTACTGATTTTCTTTATTGTAATATACATCATTTACACAGATAGAATTCAGTACGGTTTTCTGGCTTTTCCCATATTGATCTTCATCTTCAATTACCGGTCTCTTGCCGAATACCTGATGTACTGGCCCATGATGGCTGTCCTTTTGATTCCTTTCCTTGCATCCAGGGAATTAAAGGTTCGGGAATCACAAACCAAAACCATCAGATTCTCCAGAAACAAGTTAAGAAAAATTGCCGTTTTTGCTGTTGTTCTTATTGCAGTTCCTGTAGCCGCTTCAATTCATTTCGAAAGGGCTCCTTCCTTAAGGGTAAACAGTATAGTTCCACAATATTATTCCAATGGGACACTGTCCTATATGGATGCAAATGTCACCTATCTTGGCCAGCAAAATTCGGTGAATCCATTATATTTCAGATTTGTGGGGGGAGCACCGATGGTAAACCAGAACGGTTATATTTGGGGCACAGAAGGAAATGTGTCTCTCAGAGTTGGAATTACCTGCACCTTTGAAATTCATCCTCTGGCAGAATCTGATTTGATAAACGTTACCGGAACTTACAGTGTAATTGTTTATTATGAGCATGATCTTGGAGAATCCAGTAAAAAAATTTCGATTCATGAATAGTTGGTTTCCTTTGTGGCGACCATAATGGAATTTACTTTATACGATGCTTACATTCCTTTCCGTTGACATCTGATATTACTCTGATATTGCGTTTCCTTTCCATTCTGGGTGGAGGGGCAATGGCAGGCATACTGGGGTCACTTACCGGACTTGGTGGGGCAACAGTTCTGGTTCCACTGCTCACACTCTTCTATGGAATCCCAATTTACTTTGCAACAGGAGCTAGCCTTATCTCAACAATAGCAACCAGTGCGGGATCTGCAAGTGGCTATACAAAGCACAAGATTGCCAATATTAAGATAGGAGTAGGGCTGGAGATAGCAACTACTGCCGGTGCTATTGTGGGATCTTTAACAATTGTGGCTGTGCATGAAGCTCATGCCAGCTGGATCATTTATGTTCTCTTCGGAATTGTTCTTCTTGGTTCACTGATTCCCACTATACAGAGAAGCTCAAGCGAAGAACCATTGAAGAGAAAGCCTGACTGGACAACAAGAATTTTTCAGCTTGCCGGAGAATATTATGATACAAAGTTGAAAAAGAAAATCAGCTACGAGGGTGTCAGATGGTGGCTGGCAGAAATAATAATGTTCTTTGCTGGTGTGATCTCCGGCCTCCTTGGTATTGGCAGTGGTGCTCTGAAGGTCCTTGGAATGGACTGGGCAATGAACCTGCCAATGAAAGTTACCACCACAACAAGCAACTTCATGATAGGAATAACAGCGGCAACTGGAAGCTCAATCTACTGGTATGAGGGATACATACAGCTTTTCATAGCCGGTGCTACTGCAATAGGTGTTGTTATAGGAGCATATATTGGAAGCCGTCTGCTGCTGAAGATAACCAACAAAAATATCAGATGGATTTTCTTCTCTATTCTCTCATTCCTTGGCGTAGAGATGCTCCTTGAAGGACTTGACAAGGCAAAAGTGCTTGTCATAGCAACAACCATCGAGGAGATGATATCTATAGCTGTAGCAATAATTATGATATCTGGCCTGTATCTTAAAACAAGGAGGGGTGAACGTGCCGTCAAAGCAGCGTGATATAGATAGTATTACCAGCCTGATATTGCGAGTAGGCGTATTGAGCAGCCTTTCACTCATAATTGTAGGAGTTATACTCCTCTTCATAAGGGGAAGTGCTGACGGAGTGAGTATATCTCAGATAGCATCATTCCATTCCACATTTAACTCCTCCTACCTGAACCCAACACATATAGTACAGGGTTTGATAGCTGTTGATCCTCTGTACTTTATAACTCTCGGCCTCTGGGTTCTGATCTTCACACCTATAACTGTTGTTTTCACATCAATGGTTACATTTATAACTGCAGGAAACCGCCTTTACATAGCAATGAGCCTTATTGTGCTTTTCAATCTTTTCTTTGCAATGCTGGCAATACCTTCACTGATTCATACCTGATCCTTTTTTTCCATCATTTCACTATAAGGCTAAAAAAATGTTTATTACCGATGTAGAAATGTTAGATTAGGTTCCGCAAATGCTTAACTTCGAAAGAGTGAAGATAGAACATGAAGACCCTGAAAAAAGAATAGGAAGTTTTAAGCTAGAACCCGTTAAAGGTTATACTGATTCTGAAGCGGTTGCTGAGGCCAGCAGATGCCTTGGATGTAACATATGCACGCAATCCTGCCCTGCCAGCCTTGACATTGGAGGGTACATAAGGAGCAGTGCCGTGGGGGACCCGGCGCAGACTGTCAGGATTGTTTTCGAAAACCTTCCTTTTCCCGCAATTATTGGAAGAGTATGCACACATCTCTGTGAAGACATATGCGTTCTGTATGACACCGGTGGCCCCATTGCCATCAGACACATGAAGAGATATGCTGCGGACAAGTTTGACGATTATTCACAGGTCCTCAATATTCCAAGGAAAAGATTTATCGGAAAGAAGGTCGCTGTTGTAGGGGGAGGGCCATCTGGCCTTACTGCAGCATTTTATCTCTCAGTACAGGGAATAAAGGTGACCATATTCGAGAAGCTTCCAGCACTTGGAGGATTCATGAAGACTGGCATTCCCAGATACAGACTTCCACAGGATGTTCTGGATAAGGAAATAGGCTTCATCATCGACCAGGGAGTAGACGTAAGGCTGAATACAGAGGTTGGTAAGGATATATCATTCAAGGAGATAATGGAGAGTTTTGATGCCGTTTACATATCTGTTGGAAACCAGAAGCCAAGGATGACAGGTACCCCGGGGAGCGACGCAAAGAATGTTATACATGCCACTGAGTTTCTAAGAAGAGCAAGCTTTGGCGAGCGTATTGATGTGGGTCAAAATGTTGCGATCATAGGGGGAGGATTCACGGCAAATGATTCCTCAAGAACATCCCTGAGGCTTGGGGCAAAGAACGTCCATATAATGTACAGAAGAAGAGACATTGACAGGCCAGGATATCCCTCAATGAATGCTGAGGAGGAGATGGAGGAGGCAGTGGAAGAACATGTTGACTATATGTGGGAGGTTACCCCGTTCGAATACGTCAAGGAAGGAGATCGCGTAGTTACACTGAGGTACTGGCAGAACGAGATGGTTCCTGACAAGGGTGGACGCGCAAAACCAATACCGAAGAAGGACCGTGTTCTTGAAATGCCTGTGGATTATGTCATAGAAGCAACAGGGCAGGAAACTGACTATTCATTCCTTGGTGAGGAATTTGCCAGGCAGCTTCGCCTTACGCCACATGGCCAGCCAATAACTAATGAATTCAACATGACCTCAATCAGGGGTCTTTTCACAGGAGGAGATTCAACGAACCTGAACCGTGATCTCATAAGCGCTGTCAGGGATGCGGACAGTGCAGTTCAGGGAATTCTGCAGTATCTGAACGTGATGGATATGGTTGATGAGGATCATCTCCCCATACTTGACCGCTGGAAGAAGTACTCCTCATCAAGTGCAAAAATTGCCTTCATGAGCAGATAATATAACTAGCTTATAGTGTCAAACCCGGTGTATGGAACCAGTACTTCCGGTATTTTTATCTTCTTCCCATCCTCTGACTGGAAATTCTCCATTATTGCGACGATTGTTCTTGTAGTAGCAATTGCTGTTGAGTTCAGTGTGTGCACGAACTGGTTTCCTGACTTTCCCCTGAATTTTATTCCAAGTGATCTCGCCTGGTAATCAGTGTCGTTTGATGCCGACACAACTTCACGGAACTTTCCCTGAGCAGGGAACCATGCCTCGATGTCATATTTCTTTGCGGCAAGATTTCCCAGTTCACCTGAACAGACATTAACAACACGATATGGAATTTCCAGGTTTCTGAATATATCCTCGGAATTCTTAAGCAGTTCCTCCAGAAATTCCCATGATTCATCCGGATGACAGAAGATGAACTGTTCTATCTTTGTGAACTGATGTACCCTGAAAATCCCTTTGGTGTCCTTTCCATGGGCACCTGCCTCTCTTCTGAAGCATGGGGAAACTCCGGCAATTCTCAATGGGAGGCTTGATGATTCAAGAGTCTCCCCCATATACATTGAAGCTATGGGATGCTCTGAAGTGGAAATAAGATACAGGTCTTCACCCTCCATCTTGTAGAGGGTATCTTTGAAGGTCTCCATATCAGTGGCTCCGCTCATTGCTGACAGGTTGAGCATGTATGGCGGCTCAACGACGTTGAAACCTCTTTCTGAGAGAAAATCCACCGCATAATTTACAAGAGCCAGCTCAAGCTTTACAAGCCTGTTTTTCAGGTAGAAAAACCTGGCACCCGAAACCCTGGAAGCTCTTTCCAGATCTGCCAGATCGAGGGATGAGAGCAGATCCACATGGCTCACAGGCTTTCTCTCAATAAGGGTGAATTTACCCTTACCTGCTGTTGAATTTTTGAATTCTTCCAGGTCCCCGCTGTAAACCCTGGCATTTCCCCAGAAACTGTGGAACTGGTTATTCTCATCCCCTTTGCATACAGGAACTGATTCATGGAGGAGGTTGGGCATGATGTTGAGAACCTTTGTCCTTGCATTCTCAATTTCTGCCATCTCAGTCTCAAGAGAGTTGATCCTCTCATTGATTGATTTTACCTTTCCTTTGGCATCTTCCACATCCTTCCCTTCCTTTATGAGGGATGATATGCTGGCGGTTATGTCATTCTTCTCGTGCCTCAGGGTGTTGAGATCCTTAAGCTTTTCCCGCCACTGGCTGTCCAGCCTGAAAAAATCTTCCAGAGCAGACTCGTCAAAACCCCTTGCCTTGAAGGCTTTCCTGAACATCTCGGGGTTCTCCCTCAGGAGATGGATATCTATCATCTACGAGTTATATCAATAGGATTAAAAAGGATTTCAAGGAGTTCAGGTAAAATGGGATTGAAATCTATCCACTAGACACATTTATGTTCCTGAAAAACCTGTTTGAATGAAACATTTGAGCATAAAACTGAAGAGAGTCTATGAACCGGTGGAGCCTGCTGATGGCAGACGCATTCTCGTGGAAAGGCTGTGGCCAAGAGGAATTAAAAAAGCTGATCTGAAAATTGATCTCTGGTTGAAAGATATTGCACCATCTAACGAACTGCGGAAGTTTTACAGCCATGATCCTGGCAGATGGGAGGATTTCAAAATTCGATATTGCAAAGAGCTGGATTCCAACAGGAATGAGGTTTCCAGACTTATCAGTGAGATTTCTTCAGCAGAAATTGTGACATTTCTCTTCTCCTCAAGGGAGACCAGTCTTAATTCCGCATCGGTTCTGAAAGAATATGTGGAGAAAAAAATCCGGGAGGGTTTTCCTCCCTGATCTTTGAGGTGTCTTCAGCTTGAAACTTCAGAGATATGACCAGGAACCCCCGTATTCAGAATCATCGTCTGAACCGTCATTGAATTCCTTTATGGTTCTGGACTCCAGCTTCACGGATGGGACTTTTTTAACTGAGGAGAGGCGGTTTTCAACATCTTTCTGCATGAAACTGTGCGAAAGATTGTCCTCCTGCATCTTCAGATTTGAATAAAATCCACCAGTGAACGAGAAGATATTCAGCAGCAGTATTGATCCTGGCATTATGATTGCCATTGTCTTTATTATTCCATATGTTGTATAGAGATCGTTAAGAATACCGGAATATGCGATGAGATTTGACTGAGAAAATTGAAGAACTCCCGAAGAGAAGTAAGTTCCGGTGGAACCCAGTACACCTGTCCTGAATGGGGATAGGGCGAAAGTAATCATTATTATAACGGCCGTTGAAACAAATCCAGATACAAGTGCCTTTCCGATGGTACCTGATTTCCTGCCCCCAAGGTACCCTGCGATTGCCGGTCCTGCTATTGGGATCCACCATAGCATTATGGAGAAAATCAGTGAATAAAAGATTCCCTTACCCTGAGAATACACTGAGACATCGTAGTTTTTTTTATTCTGCCTCGAAATCCTCTCAAGCTCAAGCCCAAATATTTTGTTCTTGAACCTCTCAAACAAACTGTAGGGTGGTGTCATCTCTTTGTCTGACAGACATATTGTACAAAGTATTTAAGTATTTTGAAGGTGCCAGAATTTATCTCAGGCACCATATTTTTCATCGTTTCCGGAGAGCTGTCTCATGTACTGCAGTACATCACCGCTTCCAATTCTGAGTGAACCCTTCATGCAGGATATCTCATCAAAGAACTGGGATGTATCTCTTCTGCTTCCAGGGGATGAAATAAGTATTGGAAGCGGGTCTCCTGAATGCTCCCTGAAGTCGCATGGAGTTGAGTGGTCACCGGTGATACAAACTGTGGCCTCCATATCCATTATAGGCCCCAGGGCAGCGTCAAATCTCTCGATTACTTTCTTCTTCAGGACAGCATCGCCGTCATGTCCAGCAGCATCTGTGCCCTTTATGTTCACGATCACAAAGGATGATTTCTTCATCTCTTTCACCGCAGCATCTATCTTGTTCCTGAAGTTTGAATTCACGGTTCCAGTTGCACCCTCTACTTCAACCACGTTCATGCCAAGCAGGGCACATATACCCTTCACCATCGGTATCCCTGCTATACAGGAACCGGATAAACCGTACTTCTCACTGAAAGGCTGCAATCTCGGAGTAAGGCCGGCACCCCTGAGAAGGAGTTCGTTCGCTGGAAGCTTTCCCTTTTCTCTGCGTCTCGAATTGAAAGGATGCCCATTTAGAATTGAACGTACTTCAGAAAGATATTTGTTCAGAACCTCCGCTGTGAACAGTGCTTCACTGTCCAGGGCCCTGACCTCCTTCACCTTTTCTCCGGAAATATGAGGATCGGTATCGGAAATATGATCGCTCAGACCTTCACCCTTCACCACTAGAGCAGCTCTGTGCTCTACGCCAGCCTTCACCTGAAATACCAGGCCATCCATCTCCATGCAGAGGTCTTCTGCCAGTTCTGAGGCATCCTCATCAAGCCTTCCTGCCCTCCTGTCCTTCACAATGCCATTTGAGTCAGCAGTAGCAAAATTCGCCCTGAATGCTAGGTCTCCTCCTGACAGACGAAGTCCGAGCCCCATTGCTTCAAAGGGGCCCCTGCCTGAGTAAAACCTGACCGGATCATAGCCGAGAAGCGAGAGATGGGATGTGTCAGAACCGGTAGTCATCCCCTGACTTACAGAATACATGAGGCCGCTCAGTCCCCTTCCTGCCAGTGAGTTCATATTTGGACGGTATGCAGCCTGCAATGGCGTAAGCCCGCCAAGATCACGACATGGCCTGTCACCCAGGCCATCCATAACAATTAGGAGCATTGGTATTCCCAATTTTATCACGTGCCCTCTTCCCAGCTGTCCGAATATTTGATCTGCGCATCGCTGAGAGTGTCGATGCTTATACCCATGGACTCCAGTTTGATCCCTGCAATTTCGTAGTCGATCTCTCTTGGAACTGGAAATACTCCTGGTTTGAGATTCTCATGGTTCTTCAGCAGGTATTCTGCTGTAAGAGCCTGAACAGCGAAGCTCATGTCCATGATTTCCACGGGATGACCCTGGCCAGCGGCAAGATTAACAAGCCTACCCTCTGCTATAAGGTTTATCTCGTTTCCGTTTTCAAGCCTGTATTTGCGGACATAGTCTCTGACCTGCTTCTTCTCAATTGATCTGGTCTCAAGATCTCTGAAGGGTATCTCGTTGTTGAAGTGACCTGAGTTGGCAAGAATGATATTATGCCTGGCCGTGAGCAGATCCTCATAGGATATGATATCTCTCATTCCTGTTGCGGTGACCACAAGATCTGCTGTCTTGAGAGCTTCTCTCATTGGCTTTACTGTGAACCCATCCATTGCAGCTTCCACTGCCTTCACCTGGTCCACCTCTGTCACTGTTACGAGGGCCCCCATCCCTTTCATCCTCATGGCAATGCCCTTTCCGCACCAGCCGTATCCTGCTACCACAACACTCTTTCCTGCTATAAGGGTATTTGTGGCATTCATAATTCCATCGAGTGTGCTCTGCCCTGTACCGTACCTGTTATCAAAGAAATGCTTCATCTGGGCATCATTTACATCAAACATTGGAAATTTCAGTATCTTCTGCTTTTCCATTGCTCTGAGCCTGACTACTCCTGTTGTGGTCTCCTCATTTCCCCCAAATATGTCCTTCAGAAGGTCCTTCCTCTCCTGGTGCACTATTTTTGTTAGGTCACCGCCGTCATCGATTATGATGTTTGGCTTCAGATCAAGTGTCTTGTTGAGATATTCGTAGTATTCTGATTCAGTTTCACCCTTTCTTGCATAAACTTCCATACCCTTTGTGACTTTCAGCGACTCAACCACGCTATCATCAGAACTCAGTGGGTTGCATGAGGCCATTCTGACCTGTGCTCCACCCTCTTTCAAAAGATACGCGAAAACTCCCGTCTTAGCCTCAACATGGAGAGCCATTGCTATTCGCACACCCTTGAATGGAAGCTCCTGCCTGAACCTCTTTCTGATTGCTGAAAGGGCATCCATTCTTTCATAAGCCCACTGGAACCTGAGATCCCCTCTTTCAAGATTTTCCGTCATATATACAGTGAATGCGGATCAAGATTTATAATTACACCCTCTCCCATCCTTGAGACCTCAAGGAATCTAAGCTTCATCTCAAGGCTGGAGCTGAACAGAGGCATTCCATCACCCTCTATGATTATATTTCCGAGGTAGATGTAAAAGTTGTCAATTTTCCTGCTCTGGATCAGCTGATTGATCACATCTCTTCCGCCTTCCACAAGAATTTTTCTGAAGCCCATCTCACCAAGGTCGAAAAGTATATTCTCCATGGATAGACCTTCCTTTTCCCTTCTCATGATTCTGGCGTGCCCAAGTCTTTCTTTACTGGAAGAAGAGAAAATGATTGTTTCCTGCTGATCATTCAGAACATTGGAGGTCTCCGGAATCCTGAGCAAATCATCAAGAATTATCCTGGCGGGTCTTTTGCCATTACTCATGAACTTCTCATTGATGCCAAGGTACGGGTTGTCATTAATTATTGTTCTCGCCCCTACCAGAATGGCATCCGACTGAGCCCGCAATCTGTGTACCCTTTCCATATCCTCATTTCCGGAGATTCTGACCCTTCTGCCATTCCTGCCTGCCATCATCCCATTAAGGCTCAGAGCAACATTGACAGTGACTATTGTCTTGCTAGACACGATCCATGTATAACTAATGCAAATTAAATCTGTTCCAGAGCAAT
>JAMCPQ010000034.1 GCA_023379825.1 Thermoplasmatota archaeon
GGCCTGGCATCGGCGGCTCTTCTGGCAAAAAAGGGCTTTGAAGTGGAACTGGTTGAAAAAAATGCTTCTCTGGGAGGAAGGGCAAGAACATATTCCAAGGGAGGGTTCACTTTTGACATGGGACCTTCATGGTATCTCATGCCTGAGGTCTTCGACCGTCTGTTTCAAATTCTGGGTTTCAACAGGGCGGATTTTTACAGGCTGAAAAAACTTGATCCGTCCTTTGAGATAGTGGCAGACGGAAAAAGGACAGCAATCCACCCGGATCCTCATAAGAACAGAGAAACAATGAACTCTCTTGAAAATAATGGGTTCACCAGTTTTGAGAATTACCTGGACGAATGCTCCTTACTCTATGGAAAGACAATGTCCTCATTGCTTTACAGAAACTTCGATGGTCTCAGGAGCATGGTATCGCCACCAGTGCTGAAAAGTGCCCTGGGTATGAAGATCCTGACAAATATGGGCAGGTTCAACCGTGGATATTTTAAAAGCGCAGAGATGCAATATATAGCGGGATTCTCAGCAGTTTTTCTTGGTGGAGACCCTTCAAGCATTCCAGCTGTCTATTCCATGGTCAACCATTCAATATTCAGGAATGGGGTATTCTATCCTGAAGGGGGCTTCGGAGCAGTTGTTGATGCTCTTGTTAAGGCAGGCAGTGAACTGGGGGTTACCTACTTTACTGGAGAAGAGGTCTTTAATGTGGATGTCACTGACAACAGAGTAACATCAGTTTCTGGCAGAACAAGCGGGCATAAAGGTGATGTTTTCCTGTTCAATGCTGATTATCATCACGTGGAGCAGGACCTCCTGAAGCCTGAATACAGAAATTACAGTGCCAGATACTGGAATACAAGAGATATATCACCATCAGCAATACTAGCTTATATTGGTTTGTCAGGAAAACTTAACCTTCAGCATCATACAATTGTCATAGATGGAGGATGGGACGCTCATTTCAGCTCAATCAGGAACCGCTCGGAAACAATACCCGAAAACTTTGCATTCTATGTAAGCCTGCGCTCCAGATCGGATCCTGCAGTGGCACCAGAGGGTTGTGAAAACATGTTTCTGCTCATTCCTGTCTCTGCAAATTTCAGAGATACTGAGGAAAACAGGAATAAGTTTCTATCAAGTGCTCTTGATAGGCTGGGCAGGATAACGGGAACCGACTTACAAGAACGAATACTATACATGAAATCCTACTGCAGAAATGACTTTGAATCTGACTATAACGCATTTCTTGGCTCGGCATTCGGGCTATCACAGACTCTTGGGCAGACAGCTGGCATGAGACCCTCAATGAGAAACAGGAACCTGAAAAATCTATTCTATGTGGGCCAGTACACACACCCGGGAATTGGAGTTCCTATGACTCTGATTGCTGCTGAGATAGTATCTTCTTTAATTTCCGAAGTGAATCATTTTCCTGAATTACCCCTTGAAGACAGCCACCTGGCCGACAGGTCGTAAAAAATAACATAGAACATGAGGAGAGAGAAAACATACTCGAACTCCTCCACAGGGATATTTGCAATCCTTAGTCCTATTATTGCTCCTTTTCCATATGTGAATACTGGCAGTGTAACCATCAGGTGGTCAAAGAATATGAACGGAACATATGATATTGCCATGTAAAACCAGAGGGACTTTTTCACCATAAGTTGTCTGTCAATACCAAGACCTGTGACTATGGAACCAGCCGCAAAGAAGGAGGCCACACTGGTGTAACTTCTGGACAGGTTAAGCACACCCAGAATGATCAAAAGAGAGGCGAAGATGGATGCAATGATCGTTACTTTCCCAGGCATGAATCGTCCCCGAATATATCGGTTGATTGCCTCATAAATCAGCATAGTACTGAATGGGACGACAAGAAAGAATGAAACCTCCTCCACAGGGAGATGGAAAAAGTAAACCCCTGTTACATGAGCACTGTCAAAACTCCATGTTCCAAAAACAACTGCAAGCTGATCCCATAATATATAGATGGGGGCAACCACAGCGATGGAAATTAGAAGTGGTTTATACCTTCTGAACTTAGAAAATGGTGTCAGAAATGATATCAAGGCTACTGGCACGAAAATAGCCAGCAGTATTTCAGCATAGGCAAAATGCCCGGTCAGAATCTCCATACAGGTGTTCCAATGGAGTTGAAAATAACTCGGGATACAATTCTTTTCCTTCCCGGTTTGACCTTTTTCTCGAACACTATCATGGGATTTGAGTATATTCTCCTGCCGGTCCAGAGGTACATGTCCTCAGCTGTTTTTACAGGTATCAGGGACCTTGCTGGAATATATCTAAAACCCTTTCTTGCTTCTCTGTCCCATTCAAAAAAACGATCCAGCTGTGAACGCATGAAATTCTTGAAACCATCCGGGTTGGCCCTTGCAGTGCTCTCCTGCAGATCATTGAGGCCATATTCCCTCATTTCATCAGCAGGGAGATATATTCTTCCAAGTGAATTGTCTTCCTTCACGTCCCTTATGAAATTCAAGTACTGCATGGCTCTACCCAGCATTGCTGCATAATATTCCGCTGACTTCTCTATTCCAAGTATTCTGTGCATCATGAGACCTATAACCTCTGCTGAACCGTAAATGTACTCCAGCACTTCATCTACTGTGTTGTAAACAGATCTGTAGAGATCCATCTCCATTGACTTCAGAAATGCTCTGACATGTTCCACATCTATTCCTGCCCGCCCCATAAGGGAAACAAAACTTCTGACAATTGAGTTGTCACTATCGCCTGAAGATATGCATTTCTCAAATTCGCCGGAGAATTTATAGAATCCGTCCCTGTCCTGTGGAATAGAGTCCACAAAATTATCGGCAATACGCACAAATGCATAAAGCCTCGAGACATCCTTTCTGAAATGTGATGGAAAGAACCGGCTTGAGTTGAAGTAAGTGGTGCTTCCCTTCCTGAAAATTTCCTCCAACTCCCTGCCAGCAACCCTTTCCTCATCCACTAAGAATTCGGGTGCTATGGAATTGATTATCCCATTTGCATTAAGTGAGGTTTCAGTCTTCCTTGATATCTCCACATACAACTTTATCCATTGTGGGTTATTAAGCGGTGTAAAATTTTTTTTTAAATTAAACCACTTTTCTCATCTTAAAGAAAAATCAGAATTTCAGGTAAATCCCAGCCCATAATTTTCTGATGTAGTAAATCAACATCATAAAGGATATGGTGGATCGTTGCCCGCTGACAGACCATGTGGAGGAAAAGTCAAATTATCTGGGCAAATTTCTCAGTATTTTTCCTTACTTGATTGCCCCGGCTTCAGCCAGAACCACCTATACTGCAGTTGACACAGATGAAGACTCTGCCAGAAACGAATCGAAGAAGAATGTTGATCAGATGCAGAATAACAGGGTGTACCAGATGCACCATGTTGTAAGATCAATTAAGACATGGATCTATATTTCTGAACCATAACTCCTTTAAGTTCCTGTATTGTTTGCAAATTTCAATAATAAGAGTCGAACCATTGCCATAGTTCTAGAAAGTCATTCTGGAAAAGTCATCAACAGCATCTGCCTGGATTGAACTTTAGTATCTGTTTCCATAACTTAATCTTATTTGAAAACATTTTCTTAGGATGTTATAATTCATAGTTGATAAGAGCTAAGCACGTACAGACAAAAATATTACAATATTTTATTCCATTAGACACTGATAAATAATAAATAGCAGACAGCACTGATTGACTATGCACCCTTCAATTTTTGCATTCTATGAACCATTCGGAAATTCAAAGGATAAAATTATGATTTTAAATGAATCCGGCACAAGTAAGAAATTTAAGAACCCTGCAGATGCTATTTTTGAATCAGCTGACAAATTTTCAAACGCGCTGGATACGGCAATGGATTATGACCAGATTTTTTCAGTGGTTAAAAAAACTGTAAAATCTGCAACTGGCCGCGAGAGATCTGGGCTTGGGCTTGCGCTGGCTGACCTTCCACCTACACTGGGGGCATTCTGGCAGGTAGGTGGCAATTACATAGTGATGAATGAAAACCTTGTATATGCAATGATAAGACTATGCCATTCGACAAGAGAGTTCAATTCATTCATATATATGATTCTGACCCATGAATACCTGCATTCCTGCGGTTTTATAGATGAGCAAGAAGCAAGAAATATGACTGCCGTTGTATCAGCCAAAGCATTTGGCAATGAGCATCCTGCTAGCAGAATGAGCAGCAA
>JAMCPQ010000035.1 GCA_023379825.1 Thermoplasmatota archaeon
TTCCAGTAATTGGTTATAAACTCTTCCAAAAGTTTCAGGAGCATACAGATGATAATCAGTAACTTTCTGAAATTCCGCAGCCAGTCTGCTGATGTAAAAATCGCCCATTCTCTTTCCGGATATCTGTAAACCTACAGGCATATCATTGAGATAACCACATGGAATTGTCAGGCTAGGGAAGGAACTGAGGTTGAAGGGGTTAGTAAATTTCATGAATTTAAGAAAGTAATCAGGATCCCTGTTTACGATTTCCGAATAAAATGGGGCAGTATCAGGTAATGTTGGTGATATAAGTACATCGTATATCTTGAAAAGAGAGGAAATAATTCTGGCCCATCTCTTTCTGAATCTCATAGCCTCGATGTACTGATATGCCTTTATCTCTGAAGCATTATTCAGCTGCTTTCTGGAAAGCTCTGAATACATATGGGCATTGGCTGTGAAAAGATTTCTGTGTATTGAATAGTTCTCTGCACTGTCAATAAGGTCATCCTCCAAAGCTGCATCTTCTATTTCAGGCAGAGATACATGATGAATTTCGATCATTCTCTCGCCCTCTATTCTGTCAAGGAATCTTCCCACAGTATCCTTTATACCCTTTTCTGACTGCTGAAATAATTCATCTATAATGGCAACTTTTGCAGGAATTAATCTGTTGTCGTCTTGTGCTTCTCGTGCCCCCATCCATTTCAGAATCAATGGGAGATCAGAAGCGAACCTTGTAATTGGGCCAACAGTATCCAGTGAAGGCGCCTCCGGAAATATTCCATCAAGAGGGAAAAGTCCGAAGGAAGGTTTCAAACCTGTAACACCGCAAAATGATGATGGAATTCTAATTGAACCAGCAGTATCTGTTCCAAGTGAAAAAGGGGAAAAACATGCTGCCACAGCAGCTGCAGACCCTCCACTGGATCCACCTGTGATTCTTTGAATATCCCAGGGGTTCCTGCTCTGAGGTGTGACTATACCCATGGCAAATTCATGGGTGTTTGTTTTTCCCTGCAACTGCAAGCCATTGGATCTTAATCTTCTAAGGATTTCTGCGTCCTTTGTTGGAATGTGATTATTGAAGATGGGACTCCCATAGGAAGTTTGCACTCCCTCAGTATCAATAATATCCTTCAGAGAGAATGGTACTGGAACTCCTTCAGATTTATCGGGATTATTTAATTCCAAAATTCTCGTAAACGATTTAACGTCTCCATCAAGCTGGATAATACTGTTTCTAAGTGAGTCGAAGTAATTTTTGGAAATGCTGTCTTTTCTGCGGAAATGGATGAGTAAATCAGATATTCTGAAATCCCTGACTTTCAGCATAAGTAACAAGAAACTCAGGATTAAAACAGTTTTGCAAAATGTGAATTGAATCTCTATTGAAATGGAAGAAAATTTATTCTAAAGATTTTGCAGTATCTCCCTTTCAGACATGCTCCTTTCGCAGTATTCGCATCTGATGGAGATGGGTGCCCTGCTAACCAGTTTGAATTCGCTGCTTACAGGTTCTCTGGCATTGCTGATGCAGTTAGGGTTGATGCACCTTATGAAGCCTATGACCTTTTCCGGAAGCTCCACTCTGTATTTCTCTGTGATGTTATAATTCTTAACAATGCTGATGGTGGCCTCCGGGGCAACAAAAGATATCTTGTCAACCTCAACCCGCTCAAGGTATCTGTTTTCAACCTTAATTACATCCTTCTGGCCCATCTTGCCACTTGGAACCCTTATTCCAATGCTCACCGAATTCTCATGAAGGTCATCAACCCTGAGAATCGACAAAACCTTGAAAGCCATCCCTCCTGGTACGTGATCAATGACAGTTCCGTCTTTTATCTTTGAAATCTTAAGTGTCGTGTCCATTATTTTCCCCCCAGTATCATTGATAGAAGAGCCATCCTTACTGGAATACCATTTGCGGCCTGCCTGAAATATGCGGCCCTGGGATCTGCATCAACTTCCGGTGAAATCTCATTCACTCTTGGAAGTGGGTGCATTATTATGGAATTCTTCTTCATGGTGCTTGCTATTTCAGAATTGACAATGTAGGAACCTATAACACTGTTGTACTCTGTTTCATCTGTGAATCTTTCCTTCTGTATTCTTGTAACATAGAGGACATCAGATTCAGAGATAACATCATTCAGGTTCTCTGTAACCCTGATCCTGATGCGTGAAGAAACCTGATCAAGGATATGCTGTGGCACCCTGAGCAGAGGAGGAGATACAAGATTAATCCTGACATCAAACTCTGAGAGAGCGAGAAGAAGGGAATGCACTGTACGGCCGTATCTGAGGTCCCCAAGCATGGTGATCTCCTTTCCGTCAATGCCTGAAAGCTCCTTTCTTATTGTATATAGATCCAGAAGTGTCTGTGTGGGGTGCTGCCCCGATCCATCGCCTGCATTTATTATGGGTTTTGAGGAGAATTTTCTTGCAAGTTTCGCAGCCCCGTCCATTGGATGCCTTATCACAATGATGTCAGAATAGGAAGCTGCCATCCTGACAGTGTCCGCCAGTGTTTCACCCTTTGCAACAGAGGAGGACTTTGCCTCAGAAACACTGATGACAGAACCTCCAAGGCGATGCATTGCACTTTCAAAGGAAAGCCTTGTTCTTGTGCTTGGTTCATAGAAGAATGTAGCCATAATGGATCCATGCAGGGAATCAATCTTCTGCCCCTGTTCAACTGATCTGGAATAACTGTCTGCGAGCTTGAAGAGCTCAAACATCTCATCTTTTCCGATGTCTGAGATTGATACCACACTGTTTCCTTTCAACATATTGAAATCTCATCGTTCAAAAACTTATAAATCTTTTAGAATAAACCAGATTAACTTTCTGCGTCTTCAATTATAAGATATGTGAAGCGAGAAGAATTTAAGGCTCAATGGATCATGTGGTTTCTATGGAAAAAACCTCCAAGATTGAGAAATTCTATGATCTGAGCACTGACCAGAGACTGGAAAAAATAGCAGAATTCTCCGATCTTTCAGCTGAGGAGGCCAGTATACTCCGGGTTCAGGACAAGGAGAAAATGGAGATAATGGATCATATCATTGAGAATGTTTTTACCACTCTGGAACTTCCGGTGGGGGTTGCCACAAATTTCCTGATCAATGGGAAGGACTATCTTATTCCCATGGCGGTGGAGGAAGCATCCATTGTTGCAGCATGCTCAAATGCAGCAAAGATCGCAAGATCCTCTGGGGGATTTACTGCTGAAGCCGGTGAACCTGTCATAATTGGCCAGATTCAGCTTCTGGACTATGGTGATGCTGAAAAAGCAAAATCCTCTATATTGAGCAACAGAGAGAAAATTCTCAATCTTGCAAACTCCCGGAGCAGGACTCTCAGCAGTATGAATGCCGGGGCCAGGGACATAAATATAAGGGTCCTTTCTGACCGGTCAAGAAGCATGGTGATACATCTTCTTGTTGACGTAAGGGACGCAATGGGGGCAAATGTTGTCAACACCATGTGTGAAACTGTCGCACCATTCATCGAGGAGATCACAGGAGGAAAGGTAAACCTTAGAATACTTTCAAATCTCACTCCTCAGAGGATTGCGAGAAGCAGGGCAGTATTTCCTGCTTCACTGATTGGTGGCAGCACTGTAGTCAGAAGGATAGTATCCGCGTATGAGATGGCCAATGTTGACCCTTACCGGGCAGCCACACACAATAAGGGAATAATGAACGGTATAGATTCTGTTCTCATGGTGACGATGAATGACTGGAGGGCCGCTGAAGCGAACGCACATACCTATTCACATATTTCCGGGAACCTCTCCCTTACAAGATACTACGAGAACGAAACAGGCGATCTGGTTGGAGAAATAGATATACCGGTATCTGTAGGTGTTGTGGGAGGAACTACCGGAGCAATACCCAAGGTTAGAATATTGCGAAAGATACTGGGGGTAAGCAGCAGTAAAGAATTTTCAATGGTTCTGGCATCCGTAGGGCTTGCCCAGAATTTTGCCGCCCTCAGGGCCCTCTGCAGTGAGGGAATCCAGAAAGGTCATATGGCCCTTCATGCCAGGAATGTTGCTATCACTGCGGGAGCAAGAGGAGAAGAAGCTGAAAATATTGCGGAAATTATGATCCGAAAGGGTAGCATCAGCGTCTCTAGCGCACTTGAAATTATGGAAGAACTTAGAAATGCTTATAATGAAAAGGATAATCACTGAATTGAAACATAGATGGTGGAAGCTGAGAATTTCATAGGAAACGGGGACACATTTTTTCAGAAGGAGAAGTACATTGACGCCATCAGAGAATATACAAAGGCACTGGAACTCATAGGTAAGAATGAAGACTCGGAAACAGCGGATCTATGTTACAGGTTGTCTCAGGCTTACAGTTCCCTGGATTCCAGGAATGATGAAAACTCAATAAAATTTGCAAGAATGGCCCTTGACATTCACAGGAAACTTGGAGAAAAGGACATGGAAGTGATGGACCTCCTGAATATAGGATACATTGAAATGGATTCTTCAAAGTTCAAGGAGACAGAGGAGGCATTCAACGAGGCTATAAGTCTGGCCGGCAAGATCAAGGATCTATTTCTGGAATCCAGTGCGAAAAACGCCCTTGCCGAACTGAAGCTGGAAAGAAAAGACACAAGCACAGCACAGAAGATATATGAAGAGGTAGCAGCAGCATCCCTTGCATCTGAGGACTGGGAAAATTATTTCGAGGCAAAAAGAGGTCTGATAGGGCTCATAAGAAAGAAGGACGAGGAGAAAGCTCTTGCAGTCTCACTGGAAGCTCTTGAACTGGTGGATAAGATTGCTGCTCACATTAAGAACAAAAAAGAGAGGAAGGAGTTCAGAAAATCACTAATTTTCATGTACGATCTGGCTTCGGACATTGCCATGGAACTGAACGATGTGGATCAGGCAATCAAGATTGCCCAGAGATTGAAGGCTGACTAATTCTTCTTTCCTGCAGATCTTTTTTCCATAATCTCTTTCAGGAACTGCCTGTTCTCAATAGAATTATCTGACATGACAGCCAGGAGTGCGATCTCGAAATCAATATACTTCATGGAATTTGTGAGGTCCTTTGCAGCAGTAATGGCATCCTTCTTAGTCATCTTTCCTGAAGCAGTTATTGCTTCAAGCATCCTGTCCACTACAGGCCGGTCAGGAGATTCGCTGAAAAGCTCATCAGCATCCACTGTAAAATCAAGGGGAACAACAATCCCGGATGTGCTGAAATTTGGCAAAAATAAATTATCCCTCTGAACAAGAAGACCCTCCTTTACTGAAGCTTCAACAAACTTTGCAACCACCTCAGGACTCAGCAGTCCCCTTTTGAATGAGATGAGGTTTGTGATCTCCTGGGAGGTCATCCCGGAGTCCCTTTTCTTGCTTGAATAGGCAATTGCGATGAGCTTACGGGAAAGGTCTTTGTTCAAAGGATACCTCTGACAGTTCAGTTAAGTTTAGCCAGTTCTGATTCTATGAGCTTGTAGTCAGGCTCTACTCCCGGGTTATCGCTGACCCACTTGTACCTTACAACGCCATCCCTGTCTAGAACAAAGACAGCCCTCTTGGAAGCTGTGAGTCCCGGCTTATCAAGGAATTTCTCGTGAAGTGCCCCATATTCCTTGCTTATCTTCCTCTCGGGGTCCGATAGCAGATCGAATGTTAACTTGTTCTGTTTTCCGAATTCTGCAAGGGAGAATGGCTGATCAACGCTTATGCCAACCACTGTGGCATTCAACTTATTGAAATTTGCCATTGAATCTCTGAATGTGCACATTTCCTTTGTGCATACAGATGTAAATGCTCCAGGGAAGAACGCAAGTACAGTCTTCTTTCCCTTATAATCTGCAAGGGTCTTCTCCTTGAGGTTCGAATCTAGTGCTTTGAATTCAGGTGCTTTTTTTCCTACTTCTACAGACATATTAATACCTCCTTTTTAACTGGGAATATTCAGGAATACCATTTTTCCTTACTATCCTGGACAATTCCTGTATCCCGGCATCCAATTGGACAATCAAATTTAAGGTTTTGTCATTGTGTGCCTCTCAAATAATTTATCAGTGATCCCAATAATGGGATGATGAAATCTGTAGCTCTGATGTCAGGGGGAAAAGATTCCTTTCTTTCCGCCCTCATTGCAATGGAACAGGGGTTTGAAGTGGGACTTTCACTGACGGTCATTCCGGAGGAAGATTCATTCATGTATCATGTACCTAATGCAGCAATGGCATCTTATTCTGCGGAGATCCTTGGCATTCAGTGGCAGAAGGTGAGGGAGGACAGAGTAAGAGAAACTATTGAGGGCCTTGCTCAGACCGGGTACAGAGCCCTGATAGCAGGAGCCATAGCATCAAGTTACCAGAAAACGAGGCTTGAATCTCTCTGCACCGAAATGGGGATGTGTCTTTTCACTCCATTGTGGCTTCTTGATCAGGAGAAAGTTCTCAATGAACTCATTCTCAGGAACATAAGGGCGATAATAGTTTCCGCATCTGCAGAGGGTATGGAGGAAAAGGATATCGGTCGGGAGATTGATGAGGAGTTCATTGAAGAAATGAAACGCAGGAGCAGAAAAGTGGGGTTGAATATTTCCGGAGAAGGTGGTGAATATGAATCCTTTGTTCTTGGATTCATGAAGAAAAACATAAAGATTGTCCGATCGGAGAAATACTGGAATGGGCAGTCCGGGCATCTTCTTATCCGGGAGGCTCATTTATCCAATGAAAAGTAGTGATTATGGAAGTCAGAAGTCAAGTTTTGTCTGAATGAATCTTTTCCCATGAGATTCATCAAGATTGAATGCCTGAAGAATCAGCGACGATAGGTAATCTATGATCCTGTCTCTGTTCTTCAGATCATTTTCAGGTTCCATCATTCTGTCAGATGCCCTGGCTTCAACTCCAAGTGAATGTGCCCTGGAGAGAATTCCAGCCTTTTCACTATCCGGGACTATGAAATATCTGGTTGGCTGATCGACGCCACATTTTTCTATCTCGGATGTGAGAATAGGCCTCTTGAATATTGAATGAAGTATGAGAAGCGCATAGTTTCCAGATTCAATGGAGGACAGTTTTCTCGCACATATTCCAACCGCTCTGTAAAGATCCGTTCTAGGGTCCTTTGAAATTGAATAAACAATTGCCGGTTTTATGTTATTCTCCTTAAGCATCCCCAGTTCCTGAAGCGCTTTCAGGTATCCGCTCAGATAATGGCGTGATACCTTCACTCCGCCTGAATTGAGAGCAGAATTCAGGGCCGATATTGATTTCGGTCCCTTCTGAAGCTCTGCGAATATTATTTCCCGAAGTGGCTCTTCCTGTTTGAGCATTCTACCAGTTATACGCCTCCGTTTTCATCTTTCTTGATTCGATGACTATGTTCCTGCATATTTCGGATGCCCTCCCGGTGAAATGAACTGGATCCATTGCATAGTCAAATTCCTCCTTTGATAGTATCTTGAGAATTCCGTTCCTGACAAGACTCTCCTTAAGTGAAATCCCGTCTCTGTATCCGTCCATGGATGCCTTTCTCACCAGCTCATGTGCTTTGAGTCTTTCATATCCATTTCTAGTCAGAACTGTTACAACATTCTCTGACATTACATAGTCATCCTTCTGCAGATTCTCCCTCATTCTATCTGTATTCACAACCAGCGTTGTGAATATATTGCTCATCTTCTTCAGTATGTAATCAGTCAGTATACTCATATAAGGGATTGTAAACCTTTCCAGTGCAGAATTTGTCAGATCCCTTTCGTGCCATGTGACTGCTCCCTCCATCTCCGGGACAGCGAAACTCCTCACCAGTCTGGCCAGACTGCAGACATTCTCACTGTTTATGGGGTTAACTTTGCTTGGCATCGCGCTGGAACCAACCTGTGTTTCCCTGTTGAAATACTCCGATACCTCTCCAATCTCTGGCCTCTGAAGGTTTCTCACTTCCGTGGCGAACTTCTCAAGAGATGTTGCTATACCGGCCAGTATTCCAGCATATTCTACATATCTGTCTCTGTTCACAATCTGTGAGGAAGCTCTCTCTGGAAAAATTCCAAGTATTTCCATGACTCTGTCCTGGATTTCAAGTGCAGCCTCACCAAGTGATGCCCCTGTCCCCACTGGCCCCATGATCTTTCCTGCTATGACCCTCTTCCTGGATTCTCTGACTCTCTCAATGTGTCTGTTCACCTCCGCAAGATAAACTGACATCTTCAGCCCAAAGGTTATGGGGCTTGCATGCTGACCGTGTGTTCTTCCTATCATTATTGAATCTGAAAATTTCTCTGCAAGATTTACAAGTGAATCCTGAAGCTCAAGAAGATCATCCACAAGGATGGAATAGAAATCCCTGAGCTGAAGGGCCGTTGCGGTATCTATGATGTCATTTGAAGTGAGTCCGAAATGAACATATGAGGATCCACTCCCGCTGACTTCCCCCAGAGCTCTTATAAGGGCCATCATGTCATGCTTTGTCTCACTCTCGATTTCCTTGACTCTCTCAATCCTTACCTTACCAGATTTTACTGCGTAGGATATACTCTCATACGCCTCCTTCGGGATAAGATTGAATTCTGCCTCAGCCTGAGCCGCTGCCTCTTCGATCATGAGAAGGTAGGTGATCCTCTGCTCTTCACAGAATATCTTCTTTACCTCCTCCCTTCCATACCTGTAATCAATAGGAGAAACTATCACTGCTTTACTTTATTTATTCACACAATATAATCTATTTCACTGTAAGTTCCCCTATAGTCAAAGCAGGCAGTTGGGTTCGGATAGAATGTCAGTTACTTCAAAATATGCCACAGGTCAATCATTGGATCACGGAACAGGAATAACCACAACCCCCTATTTCACCAATATTCAGGGTGATGATTCAGATGTTTGTCTAATTCACAAATGCGAAATTTTAGAATTTTCCAACTACCTGAGAAAATTAATTAAATATCTGAATATTGACACGTTTATCACGATTAAATCTTGGAACAGACAGGTTGCAGAGCAATGAAGGTTGTAAAGAACAGGCCGGATGATCCCGCCGTGGCGGAAATAATAGGCGCTATTCTACTTTTTGGGATAGCCATTACGCTTGTGACAAGTTATCTTGCCTGGTACGTTCCAACTTCTCAGACCAGCAATGACCTTGCCTTTGTAAGATCATCCACCAGTGACATGTCATCACTCTCTGAGCAGATACATTCCTATTCACCAGGCTCCCAGATAGTCCAGAGCTTTGACCTCGGTATAGCAGGCACATTTCCCATCATACCAGCCCAGGATACTCAGCTTTCCATTTCAAATTCCTCGTCATTCTCTTACCGCATTTCATATAACATCAGTGTGAAGCTGCAGAACATCACGGGTGCATTACACTATTACAATTTCACGGTTTCCAGTCTGGAAACAGGCTATGTTGTGGAATCAGCTCCCCTGCAGTACGCAGATGAGAATTCCCTTTATGGGGCAGATGGATTTATGATTCAGACTTACCATGGTATTCCCCCTTCTGTTTCCGGACCTCTTCCCATAACTTTATCCCGGTACGGTGGGAACGTGAACCTGACGGGGCAGTCTGTTGGATTCCGGTCAGATGGTACCAGTTATTCATCTACCACAACTGAGACACTTGTTCTGAATTCCTTCTCATATGTATCAACAGATATCATCAACGGGACACTGACATCACTGAACGGGAGTGTGTCTGTGGTGAAAGATGTGAAGATTGAAAACCTCAACTATACCATAACCACTCCATACAGCAATTCAGTGGATCTTTTCCTGTACAGGGGTATGAATGGTACATTGCTCAATTCTGCAGGAATCCTATCATTATCCGCATGGTACTCTTCTGGAGGATTCCTTAAGGTTTCCATGAAACACAACTCCATCTATATGACTGAAACTTCATCTGTACTGTATCTCAACAGCATAAGGTTCGACTCAATTGGTCTGGCGGCAGTGACATAGATGACAATGCATTTCCCAGCAGTGTAATTTTTGATCTAAAATATGCAGCTGCATTTTTCCCAGTAAAGATTTTTAAATCCTGTTTTCCTATCATTTTCATGTTTCAGAAGAAATATGAGCTGACAGTGGACAAGATTTTTTATTCCTCTGTACGAAACAATCCGGATCAGGTTATATGCTACAGAGATACAAGAATCACCTACAGGGAATTCAGGAATAAGGTTTATGCCCTTGCCAGAGGACTTGTGAAGTCAGGATTGCAGAAGGGTGAGAAGGTGGCTGTTCTTGAATGGGACGACCTGAACTATCTCATGCTGTATTACGCTGTGCCTCTTGCCGGTGGTGTGCTTCATACAGTTAATATAAGATACTCTCCGGAACTCATATTCTATACAATGCAGCATGCAGGGGACAGAATAGTGGTAATCCGTGATGAGTTTGTTCCTCTAATTTCTTCAAGTGTTGGTCTTTTCCAGGGCGTCAGGACATGGATCGTATCCAGTGACTCCAAAACACCTTCATCAAGCATTGAGGGGGCACTGACGCTTAGCAACCTCTTCGAGAATGACGATAATGTGAAGCTTCCGGAACTGAAGGAAGATGACCTGTGCACAATATTCTACACTTCCGGAACAACAGGAATGCCGAAAGGTGTAACGTTCACTCACAGGCAGATACTGCTTCACACACTGGGCATGGCTGTTGCCCTGGCTGATGAGCCTATAAACCTGAAAAGCACGGATGTTATAATGCCCATAGTGCCAATGTTCCACGTGCATTCCTGGGGAGTCCCGTATATGGCAATAATGAAAGGGATGAAGTATGTCCTTCCAGGGAGGTATGATTTTGATACCCTGCCTTCCCTTATGGAAAAGGAAAAGGTCAATGTCAGCATGATGGTTCCGTCAATCCTTTATATGTTGATGGCAAAACCTGAAAATCAGGCAATTCTCAAGAAGCTTAAACTCAGGGTTACGATTGGAGGCGGCGCCCTTCCAAAAGGTCTGGCTGAAAAGGCAAGGTCTCTTGGAATAGAGGTCGGTGCAGGATATGGTATGTCAGAAACGGCACCCATTTTGACACTGGGTCTATACTCAGCTAAGGTGATGGAAATGTCAGATTCCCAGAAGGAGAGTTTCAGAATCAAGACAGGTATTCCAATACCTCTGGTTGATCTCAGGGTTGTGGATAAGAATGGAAAGGACGTTGCCCCGGATGGCAGGAGCATCGGAGAAATTGTGGTACGGGCACCGTGGCTCACATCTGAATATTATAACGATCCGGAAAACACCAAGAAACTTTGGAAAAATGACTGGCTTAATACGGGTGACCTTGCAGTGGTTGATGAATATGGCTACATCAATATTGTTGACAGGGAAAAGGACGCCGTAAAATCCGGTGGTGAATTCATACCTACACTGGTCATTGAGGATGTCATAAGTACCTATCCAGGTGTTGCTGAGGTGGCAGTCGTTGCAAGAAGGGATGAGAAATGGGGAGAGAGGCCTGTTGCTTTCATTTCCGGTCTAAAGGATCTCGATAAGGACGCACTCAACAAACACCTCATGAACTACGTCCAGTCCGGAAGAATCTCAAAATTCTGGATCCCGGACGATTTCTTCCTTGTTGAATCCTTCAACAAAACCAGTACAGGTAAGATTGATAAGAGATCGCTGAGGGCAAACCTTTCTTCATGAGGTCTGTATAGCCTTCACCACTTCCCTTATTCCATCATCAATGGGAATGAAAGAATCAAGCAGAGGCCTTGCTGCATGAAGGTCCTCAGCTTCAGGAAGAACATAGGGTTCGAAACGCACTGAAATCTTCCTTCCTGTGATCCTTTCCACCATTTCAAGAAGCTCCAGCACTGATGTCCCTGTCCCTGTTCCAACTTCAAGTTCCCTTTCAGTGTACCTCCCCATAATTGTATTCAGTATAATCTTTGAAACATCCCGGACATGTATGAAATCTCTGCGGTGTTTTCCATCACCATAGATAATTGCAGGCGAACCGTCAACAGCAGCTTTCGAGAACAGGTAAACAGCACCTTTTCCGCTTGTAGGCCCATAAACATTGTAAAATTTAAGAATGTATGATCTTGTTCCAAAAAGTTTGTAGTAAAGGTTCAGCCATTCGACTGTATGCTTTTTTGAAAGTGAATACGGGTTGGTGGCCTCCATAACTGATCCTGAAGTGGGGAATATGATGACAGACTGATCGAGCCTTGCTTTCTCTATTATTTTCATTGAAAGGCCCATGTTGTCCTCATAATATTCATATGGTTTTTCCAGGGATTTTCTTATCAGTGTCCTTGCAGCGAGATGAACAATGAAGTCATATTTCCCCGAAGGAAAGGCATCGCCAATGTCGAAACCCTCAACACTGAGCCCTGATTCCCTGAGATCATGAAAAACCTGTGTCCCTATGAATCCCTTATGTCCAGTAACAAGAATCTTCATTATTTTCCTATGAGAATGGAAAAAGAACTATTAATATTAGTTCTGCCTTGGGACATTTCTAAAATCAGATAAAATCAGGTAAAACTGAAAAAATGCACCAAAACGCTTTAATATGGTATACATATGAAAAGAACGCTTGATACTATTCACAATATACCTGATACTGGCTGCGCTGACTCTATCATCGCTCCTTTATTTCCTGGTTAATGCCATAATTTCATGGAAATACTCCAAGCCAACGGAGAAAGTTGATTCAAGTCCTGAGGATATAACTATACTTGTTCCTGTGTATAATGAGGATCCTGAGATTTTCGATGAATGCATGCTGGCTGCCAAAAATCAGGGATGCAGTGTTATTGTTGTTGGTGATTCATGTGACCAGCCCTACAGGAATATTGCTGAAAAGCATGGAGCAAAATTTATTTTCAAGGAGACAAGGGGAGGACAGAAAAAGGCAATTGAGAGAGGAATGCAGGAGGTTTCAACAAAGTTCACCCTTCTCATTGACAGCGACACTGTACTTCCAGATGGGGCGGCAGTGGCCATGGCATCAAACTTCAGGCCGGAAGTGGGAGGCGTGGGACCCAATCTCGTTGTTAAGAACACAGGTCAGCCTCAGGCCTATGGCGCTGAGTTCATAGAAAGGTCAAGAGAAGTGGTTTACAGGGCCATGTCAGTCCACAATGCGGTATTGCACCTCGATGGTGCATGTATAATGTATCGTACTGACGTAATAAAGCCATTCATCCTTTCCGGGGAATTTGCAAATCTTAAGGTTGCAGGAAAGCACACAATGCTTGGGGAGGACTGGCAGCTTGCAATGCATACAATTCAGAGTGGATACAAGCTTGTAAAGGATTATGATGTAAGGGTGATAACTCATCCCCAGAAGACCATGAAGAAGTTCTTCCTTCAGAACATAAGGTGGTCCAGGTCAGAATGGATAAGGTTTGGCAGGGAGCTGAAGACTGGAAACGTTTTCAAGGCCGGGAAATTCTATTCATTTGAGCTCATATACTCATACATGCTGCCATTAATTGCGCTTGCCCTGATTCTCATAAGGGTTTACGCCTTCTTCTCAAACCTCTCCGGGCCGGAATTCCTTCTTGACATTATCAGGGGGGTATTTCTTCTGAATAAGGGTGAACTCTCTTCAATCCTCTATGGAAAAATATCCTTTGGAATGGGCAGTGACGTCGGTTCACTCATCTTTCTGGGAACAGTGATAAGCAACATAAAGAAAGAGAGACTCAGAACCCTCGGATACGGCGCTTTAGCTTCTGGAATACTTTTTGTTACTATGATCTACGGGCTGCTAACATTCTGGAAGACCACGAAATGGCTTACCAGATAAATCTGTTTCACAGATTCTGCAAAATCTATTTATCTTGAAGGGTTTACCAATGCAGGAGATGAGTGATATCACTTTTGACGAAGAGGAGGATGACTTTGCAACTTCCGAAGAGGAGCTGAAAGACTACCTTGAAAAGCTCAGGGTTAAGATAAATATATTCGGGGCTGGTGGCGCAGGATCCAACACAATAAACAGATTGATGAAGGAGGGCATAAACGGTTCCACACTTATTGCATGCAATACAGACGCAAAGCATCTCCTCAAAATAAAGGCCAACCATAAGATCCTTCTGGGAAAGAACCTGACCAGGGGACTTGGCTCCGGAGCGGAGCCAAAAGTGGGTGAGCAGTCTGCAAAGGAATCTGACCGGGATATTATGAAGTATCTGTCCGGCACAAATATAGTGTTCATTACCGCAGGACTTGGCGGTGGCACAGGTACCGGTGCGGCACCATACATAGCATCAAGGGCAAGGGACAGCAACGTCCTTTCCATATCTGTTGTGACGCTTCCATTCAAATCTGAAGGGAGAAAGAGGATGGAAAATGCAGAGTACGGGCTTTCCAGGCTTCTTAGAAACTCCGATAGTGTCATAATTATACCGAATGATAAACTTCTGGAACTTGTTCCTGATCTTCCTCTGGAGAAGGCATTCCGTTTTGCAGATGAAATCATAGTGAAATCCATCACCGGAATATCAGATCTCGTTACGAAACCCGGCCTAATCAATCTGGACTTCAATGATCTGAGGACAGTGATGAAGAATTCCGGCCTCGCCATGATTGGTATGGGAATGTCCGATGAGGAGGCAGGAGAGAGAATTGAGAAGGCAGTGGAAAAGGCCATAAACTCTCCTTTTCTCGATCTTGATCTATCCGGCGCTACTGGCGTAATAATCAATGTGACAGGGGGAAGAGACCTTCAACTGGAGGAAGCCAGCAGTGCTGTTGAGATGATAAGACAGAAGGTTGGCAAACATGCAAGGATTATCTGGGGTGCCACCGTGGATCAGAAGTATGACGGTACAGTGGAAATACTCATAGTTGCCACTGGCCTTCCAAACCCATACAGAAGTGTAGAATCGGAGAGGAAGAGCGGGGACGATATAGACACAGTCACGTAATTAGCTTCTCCGGTTAAAAAATTAATTTAAACCACATGGGGATTCAGGGAATGTCAGGACTCTTTGCCCTGACTTTAATGGAGAAATCAAGATGGAACAAATCAGTGTCAGTGATCTGAAGGGAATATCTGCACAGATAAGGAAGAGAGTCATAGAGATGGTATATTCCGCCAAGAGCGGTCATCCTGGTGGCTCTCTCAGTATTACAGACATTCTCACGGTTCTTTATTTCCGTGAGATGAACATTGATCCTTTGAAGCCTGATGATCCGGATCGGGACAGGCTTGTACTGAGCAAGGGGCATGCTTCTCCTGGGCTTTATGCTACCTTAGCCATAAGGGGGTTTTTCCCGGAGGAATATCTGAGCGGCTTCAGGAAAATATCATCAAAGCTTGAAGGGCATGTTCATCGTGGCGTACCCGGTGTGGAGGCATCCACAGGATCACTTGGTCAGGGCATCGGTATTGCTGTTGGAATGGCCCTGGCAGGGAAACTGGACAGAAAGTCATATCATGTTTATGCAATCATCGGGGATGGTGAACTTCAGGAAGGAAGTGTCTGGGAATCATTCATGGCAGGCTATAAGTACACTCTGGACAACATGACTGTAATACTTGACAGAAATCGTGTTCAGCTAGATGGCTTTACAAAGGATATAATGCCACAGAACAACATCAGGGAGATGGTTTCATCCTTTGGCTGGGAAGTTTTTGAGATAGATGGTCACAACTATGATGAGATCATAGAAGCCATTGAGAAGGCTAAAAACTTCAGAGGCAAACCAACTTTCATTCTGGCAAACACAATAAAGGGGAAGGGGGTAAGTTACATGGAGAATAACCCGAAATATCACGGGAGCCCTCCTGCCAGCGACGAGGAATATGAAAGGGCTCTGAGGGAACTCTCAGGTGATGTTCCATGACAAGTGAAAGCCTCAGGGACACATACGGGGAGGAGCTCAAAAGGCTTGGTTCAATCCACAAGGATATTGTGGTACTGGATGCTGATCTCTCCTCTTCAACGAAGACAGCATCTTTTGGAAAGGAGTTTCCCGACCGGTTCTTTAACATGGGGATTTCAGAGCAGTCCATGGTATCTGCTGCTGCGGGACTGGCACTCTCAGGAAAGAAAGTATTCGCATCCACTTTTGCAGTATTCCTGATGAGAACTTACGAGCAGCTCAGGCAGTCTGTATGCTATAACAACGTTTCTGCAAATTTTGTTGTAACCCATGCGGGTATAACTGTTGGAGAGGACGGGGCAACACATCAGATAGTTGAGGATGTTGGCATAATGGCTGGTCTTCCTAATATGAAGGTTACTGTCCCTGTGGATTCCATCGAAACAAGATCTGTTATAGACTATCTGGTTGAGAAGGGAACAGGTCCGAATTACGTCCGCCTGTCAAGGGAGAAATTTCCGGTGCTTAATGAGCCGGATTACCAGTTCAGGCCAGGAAGATCAGTAACTTTTCTTGACGGTTCAGACATAACAATCATTGGAATGGGTGTTATGGTATCCTTTGCTCTAAAAGCAGCAGAGATTCTCCGTGGAAGGGGGATATCTGCAAAGGTCATTAACATGTCATCAATTAAGCCCATAGACAGAACTGCAATCCTGAAATCTGCCAGAGAGACAGGAAAAATAGTAACTGTTGAGGAGCATTCAATATACAATGGTCTTGGAAGTCGGGTTGCAGAGATTGTTTCTGAAGAATATCCGGTCAAGGTTGCACGCCTGGGAATGAATGATTCATTCGGAAAATCCGGGAAATCATGGGAACTCTTTGAATATTTTCATATGGGAGTTGATGATATAGTGAAAACAGCAGAAACATGTTTCAGGGAGGAACCTAAGTATGAAAATATTTCTTGATACAGCAAGTGTAAAGGAAATTCAGGATGGAGTGGACCTGGGTCTGGTAGATGGTGTGACAACAAATCCTACCCTTGCCGCAAAGGAGGCCAAGGGAGGGAAGACATTCAGCGATATTGTGAAGGAGATCATCAAAATAACACCTGGCCCTGTAAGTGTTGAAGTAGTTGCAACCGATCTTGACGGAATGCTCAAGCAGGCCGGCAGAATATCTCAGCTTGGCTCAAATGCTGTTGTCAAAATACCCATGACAACTGAGGGCTTGAAGGCAATCAAGATACTGAAGGAGAAGAGAGTAGCAGTTAACTGCACCCTTATATTCAACTCCCTGCAGGCTCTCTTTGCGGCAAAGGCCGGGGCAGAATTTGTCTCTCCATTTGTGGGAAGGCTTGACGACATCGGCCAGGACGGTATGCAGATAATAGAGGAGATCCGCGCTATATTCAACAATTATAAGATACAGACAAATATTCTTGTGGCCTCCATCAGAAATCCTGTCCATGTACTGAGGGCCGCTGTGATCGGGGCTGATGTTGTGACAATGCCCTACGATGTACTCATGAAACTTCCGCATCACCCTAAGACCGACGAGGGGCTTGCCCGTTTCCTGGAGGACTGGAAGAAAGTCTCCCCAGACGGATCTTTCCCACTCTGATTTTTTTATATTTAAAAAAATTCAATAAACCCTTACTGTTTCAAGGTTTCTCAGTGCTATGGCTTCTATACCGAATTTTGACCTTATCTGTTTTGCAAAATCCACAGCTTTGTCAGCCTCTCCATGATTTACAAGGATCTTGTGAGGTTTGGGCTGCATTGTTGCAATATATGACAGCAGCTGTCTCTTATCAGAATGTCCAGAGAATCCCTCTGCTGTCTCCACTGCCATTTTGATCTGGAATTTGTTCTGCTTTCCCCCCTCACTCAGAGTTATTTCTGGTGCTCCTCTCTGTATTCTTCTTCCAAGGGTGCCTTCTGCCTGGAATCCCACGAAGACCAGAGAATTCTGCTCTGACGCACACCATGTCTTGAAATACTCCATAACAGGTCCGCCATTCATCATACCGGATGTTGCAAGAACTATGTTGTTATCAGCCGAATCGCAGATCTCCTCTCTCTGCTTTCTGGTCTCAACTCTCTTGAAAATTCCGCTCAGAAATGGGTTTTCCCTCTTCACCATAATTGATTCCCTGAGATTGCGGTTCAGATATTCCGGGTATGCTGCATGAATTGCTGTGGCCTCCATTATCATTCCATCAAGGTATACCGGGACATTTTTTATCTGGCCTGTTCTTATTGCCTCCTCAAGAACAAGCATAACCTCCTGGCTTCTTCCCACGGCAAATACGGGAATCACCACTGAACCTCCCCTGTCGAAAGTTCTGTTTATGATGTCAACCAGTGCCATTGAGGCTTCGCCCCTGGGATGGTGGTAATCCTCCCTCCCTGCGTAAGTTGATTCAGTCATGAATGTTTCCACTCTTGGGAATTTGTTATTGGCAGGGTTGAAAAGCCAGGTCCTTTCAAACTTGACGTCGCCGCTCAGTACAATATTGTAAAGCCCTTCACCGATATGAAGATGCACAGAGGCTGATCCCAGTATGTGGCCCGCGTTATAGAATGTAAGCCTCATATCTCTTGTAATATCGGTTGTTTCATTGTACCTAAGGACAATTGATCTCTTCAGAGCTTCCCTTACATGCTTTGACTCATAAGGTCCCTTATGACCTTCCACATGTGCAACTTTGATGTAGTCGTTCTGAAGGAGCGCAGATAGATCTCTGGTGGGGGCTGTCATGTAAACCGGCCCCTCATATCCATATTTGTAAAGTATGGGCAGTAGACCGGAGTGATCTAAGTGGGCATGGGTGAGTATGACTGCGTCAAGGGCAGAGAATGGCTGTATCTCTGGCGCATACAGATAAGGTGCGCTCTCCCAGGGTTCATCCTCCACATCGTTAACGTTCATCATTCCGCAGTCCACAAGCACACGGGAATTTCTCGTGGATACCAGAGTAGCGCTTCTTCCAACCTCTCTGTGCCCTCCTAATGCAGTAATTCTAATCCAGTTCTCTCCCGGGTTCAAAGGTATGTTCAGTTTCTCACCAAGGTTATGCAGGAACTGTTTTCTTTCCTGTTTAACCTCCCTGAGAAATTCCCTCATTTCCTTTACTGTTCTGGAGTGCATAGGCGGGGCTCTGACAAATCTTGGAGACCATTTGGTCTGTTCCTTTATCTGAGCCACATAATCCTGATTCTTTGCAGTCACTATGGATGGTTCATCCAGTTCAATAATTACTTCCCCAGTGTCAGGTTCAAAATAGGAATCCTTGAATCCGGCCTCCTCAGGTATAAGTTCCTGAATAATCTTCAGGGCCTCCTCCTCCGGCGACATTATGGAAGGATCGGGTCTGAGAAATAGCCTTCGCCTGATTTGCTGTGCTATCTGCTTTACAATGTCCTCTCCCTTGGAAAACAGATCGAGATTCTTCGTATAGGCAACAATATTTGGCCCTTCGTAGTCAATCTCTGTGATCTGGTTCTCGGGAAATAGCTGATCAAACAGGCCTCTGGCCTCAGAAAGGTAATCCCTGAAAGACATCTAATGACCTTTATAGAAAAAATTAAAGGGAAAGTTTCAGCTTTTTGATTCTTTCCAGAACCTCTTCTTCGGAAAGCTGGACAAAACCGTTCTTCCTGTCTATGACTGCGACATCGATCATTCCTCCGGATGCGGAGTCTCTCGACTTTGCAGCTGTTATCCCTCTGATAGCGAGTTCCACTCCGGAATCCACGCTCATTTCCTTTGAGAAGCCATTCTCCAGTACTCCATATACATATGGGGATCCTGATCCAGTGCTTACATATACATCCTCAACTGAACCTCCTGCTGCATCAACGGAAAAGATATGCGGCTTTTTGTCAACTCCCCCGATAAGTATCTGCACCATGTACGGGTAATATTTTGATTGGTTCAGTATGTTTGAAAGAAGGGTGGCGGCCGCTTCTATTGGCATGTTAACTCGTCTCTGAAGCCTGTATAGTTCCAGCTCTGCAGACATATATCTCACAAGTACCTGAGCATCTCCCACCAGACCAGCAATTGTCATTGCTGCGTGAGTATCTATCTGGTGCAGTTTCTTGCCGTCCTTGTGAGCTATAAAGTGCTCCATGGTCACACGCCTTTCTGTTGCCATAACGACGGCATCCTTGACTGTTATTCCCACAGTCGTGGTTCCTGTCTGCATTAATTTCTGATCCATATGTTCACTTCCTAAAACATATCCTGTAGCCAGATCGCTTAATTAGTATTTTGCATCATGCACTGTTACATTCAGTCTGAAAATGCTGTATAACCAATGATCCACATCTGCTCTATACAGGAATTCAGTCTGGCATAGCACAATGCAGCTACTGGCCAGCATATATGTACTGAACGGAATTAAACTTTTCCTATACCATATGCAATATCTTCACTCAGGCATCATCAAATGATTGATGAATGTCTTTGGGTTCTACCTGAAATCATCTGGCAGAATGTTAACACGAATCAACCTGAGGAATAAGGATATTTTGCTTACAAGCGGCCTCTATCTCATATGCATTTGAACAGTTACTGTCTTAACAGAGATAAACATCTAAAAGTTTCTTAAATAAGGTTATGTATAGTTAATTGATAATTATTACATCTCCTCAATGGATCCATCAGAAATAACATTAAAATAAATGGTCGAAGGGAGATAATCTTTCCAGTTAAGGTTCAATTTCCTCTATTTAACTGGGACGTATAGCAATCTTGTAAGACATGGTTATGAGGAAAACCCCTGCTATATGTTACTCCAGACATTTACAGGTTATCGCAGCGTGAAGTTAGTGAAGCAGGGCAGGTAGAGTTGGAACTTGTGAAAGTTGTTGTCAAATCTATAAACAATAGACCCATATTCTTTTGCTATTATTTCCGTCAATTTCCAGGGAAAGTATCAGGGTACTTAAAAAGATGGAAGCAAAAATCATTCCTGTCAGAAGATGATGAGTCCTACAGATATGGGCTAAGAGCAGAGGTTGCCCATCTTCTCTACGAACAGGACTCGGCGGTTTTTGTTCAGTTCAGGGAAAAGCGGGCCTGAGTCGCCGACCGGAAATTGCGTAAAATCTTTTCATCTAAATACATGTTATCTACTTTTTTTGCAGGCTTGAAGGCCAGGTCCAATTATACGAAATAATATTATCTTGGAATCCGATCATTGTTCATGGTACTATATGCAAAGGATATAATGAAAGATTACAAACTCATGCTGAATGGCGATACAACTGCCCTTGAAGCTGCTAAAATTATGAGTCAGGATCATACCGGTTTTGTTATAGTACAGAAGGATGGCAACCCCTATGGTATAGTAACTGAGTGGGACTTTATCAACAAGATTGTTGCTCCCGGTAAGGATCCTGCGCAGGTTAGATTGCATGAGATCATGACAACTCCTATCCTCTCTGTCTCTCCAAAGACCCCAACTGATCAGCTAACAGTGATGATGAGCAAACAGGGCGTGAGACGAGTTATAGTTCTGGAAAATAACAAACTCATAGGAGTCATAACTTCCAGGGATGTCCTGAGAATTTTCAAGGACTACATGGATAACCTTTCAGATGTAATTGCCAGATTTGGGAATTTCTGAATTTATTATTCATAGAATATTTTAGATTTGTAAATTCAGAGAATCTTTTCCATGACAAGCTCATCATAGAATTTTCCATTTACTTTCAACTCCTGTAAAAGTTTTCCAGAGATTTTAAACCCAAATTTTTCATAGAGATTTATCGCAGAATGGTTTTCACTGTTTACTGCCAGACTGACTTTTCTAACTCTTTCGCTTTTTCCAATCTCCTTCAGGGCCTCTCCCATTAGCAAAGAGCCTATACCTCCCCCACGATACTTTTTGCAAACATAATAGCTGAAAATATCGGCTACATGTTCCGTTTTGACTCTACCCCTGATCAGGAAGCCAATCATTCCTACAATGACGCCATGATAGGAGGCGAATATCATATTCTGAATTCTGGATTTCCATATATCATCAGAAAATTGAATTTCCTCCTCATAAGAACTTCCAAAAGCCTCACTTGATTCTCTGAGAGATTCAAGCCTGAGTTCCTTGAATTCCCGGATTCTATCCTCTTTGATTCTTATTATTTCAATATCGTCTTTGAACGCGTGATTTTCTATAGTATCTCCCTTATTCCAGCATGTCTTTTATGATATTAAAATCTCAATAGTATTAAATTAAGTGTTTAGGGCATCATTCTTCGAAAAATGAAATAAAAGATTGAGATCAGATCTCTGGTGTCACCCGAACAGTATTCCCTGAAATTATCTGGCTCCTCTCTCCACATCAATTCAATGGCCTTGTTAACAGGCATGCCCTCTCTTTTTGTAAGATACTTGCTTCTCTGAAGTTTCAGAGCTTCATATCCCGGGTGTATAACAACATCAGAAAGCTTCCTTAATCTGTAGTCCCCATCAAATGCATAGAGGTCATCCGCTATTACATACATCATATCAAGGAGATAACAGACAGATAGAATCCGCTTGAGATTCCACAGCTGCTTTGAGTAGCCCCTTCTATTCATCTTTATCCTAATAAGTGGAACATCATATCCCGAATGGTTGTACCCTATTATGATTGCAGGATCAAGTTCTCCCATCCTCCGATCAAATTCCTGAAGAATTCGATCCTCCTCTTCTTTCGACTCATCCCTTGCCACAAGAACTTCAGTTTTAATGCCATTTTCATCCAGAAAACTCAGGGAAATGGCAATGATCCTCTCCCCTGTAAGAAAATCCGCAGGTGTGTCAATGAGTGTTTCAAGATCAATTGCAACGACACAGTTAGTTTTGTTTAGTTCCAGTATATGATTTACCACATTCCTGTAATCCATGGGCTTACACCTGACCTTTCAATGATAGATGATACCTGGAACATTTAAAACAGTTCCAGCCATTACCTTCTATGAGATTTGCTCAGAGAGATTATTTCGGGAAGAAAATCAATATGGAGGGGCTCAAGAACATAATAATGGATTTCTTCGCCGAAGAAGGATTTAGGGTTAAATGGTTCTCGCACCCGGATGGATTTGTAATACAGGCACACAAAGGCGGGGTATTCCGGCCAATACTTGGAAAGGATGGCGCATTTACCCTGACAGTGGAGGGGGATGAGATAAATTACAAGGTTAGAATAGGAATCGCAAAATGGATGGAGAACCAGAATGAAAAGAGAATAGAGAAAATCCTGCATCATCCCTCCACAGAATACATGGAGGTACCGGAATCACTCTGGACATATGAGATGGAGCACCATCTGTGGCACTACGTGGAAACTCAGATCGACCTTGGTGCGATCTGAACTATCTCCATTTTTTGCCCGTTATTCTTTCATACATTGTGGAATAAAGCTTTGATGTTTTATCCACCATTTCAGGGGGAAGTGCTGGAATTGGCGGTTCAGGAAGCCCTTTTTCCCTGGCCTCGTAAAGTTTTGAATGATGTCCTGTTGATCTGTAGTACTGCCTGACAAACTCCTTGCTGAGTTCGCTTATCTTCCCCTTTTCAAATTCTGATCTCTCCCAGAATCTATCCTCATCAACCGTCCCGAATGTGTCTATCAGAACCGGTTCCCTGGAAGGACCGAAGGCAAATTCCTTCTTTCCGTCCACGTGGATCAGGCCACGTTTCTCAACTTCTCTGGAAATTCTTCTGTCAACCAGGAGTACTGCTTCCTGTATATCTCTTAGCTCTGATTTTGACATGCCCCCTATATCAACGACATCTCCAGTCTTGAGGGGACGATCAAATTTCTCAAACTTAGTGGTAACCTCGAAAAATGGGTCATAAAGTTCCTCCCCATACTCAGGCATATGCTTTAGCCCGACCTCTTCAGGTTTTACCTGTCCCTTCTTTATTCTGTCATAGAGGGTACCGGCGACATAATATCTCATTATAAACTCAAGCGGAATTACAAATTCCACCTCATACGGGTTTCCTTTGCCTTCAGGAACAAAATATTTCCTCACCCTCATTTCCGTTGGAGAGGGCGTTTCAATATAGTGGGTTGCCAGATTGCTGGTATCTTTTACAAGGTTGAACCAGAATGTTGCCGTTCTGCATAGGGATTCCCCCTTTCCAGGGATACTGTCCGGAATAATCTGATCAAATACAGATATCCTGTCGCTGAACTTGAAGAGAAGTGTTTCACCCTCATCATATACATCCTTTACCTTGCCCACTCTGATAGGTTCCACGCACCTTCAGTGAATATACCTAGTTAAATTCTTCAGTATGTGAGATTCTTTTCTCTTAAGAGTGAAATGCTTAATCGATCACCGCATACCTCTCCATTGGCAGATAAATCCTTACTTGAGCGCAAGGTTGTTGAAAAAATACTGAAGAACGATTCATATCGTGACAGGATAAATTCTGAAATTGACAGAGCTGTAGAGCTTATTGACTCGGGCCACTCAGGAAAGAGCCTGATGGATCAGATCAGCGGTGGAAAAAATGAAAAGGTTTCTGTGATTGAGCTTGCCAGATCAAGGATCAGTGCAAGAGGGCGCTTTAAATCCTGGGACAGGTTGTGGCTGGATTCATTCAGCTCCAGGTACGCCACACCAGAAGCCATTTCAATCCACAGAGCTGAACGGATCGTTGAAAGGAATGTTGTGGACATAGGCTCCGGAGCCGGTATTCAGGCCATATATCTGCAGAGTCATGGGGGTAACAAAGTCATTGGGATAGAAATAGACCACATTCGCCACCTTCTGTCCAGAATCAATGCTATGGAAATGGGTGTGAAGGGCATAAGGTTCCTGTCCGGTGATTTCTATAATATGAATATCGATTCAATTGTAACGACCGGCAGCGTTGTTTACTCAGATCCCCTCAGATCTGAGTCAGTGCCGCCAAAGCATCTTCACGACCTGGTCCCGAATCCAGAGATAGTCTTTCAGAACCTGTCAGCAATTACAGAAAACTTCTGCTTTGACCTCCCGCCGCATTTACCTGCGAATGCTGTGACAATTAGAGGGGAAATGGAATATATTTCTGTGGATGGTCTTCTAAGCAGGCTGACCCTTTACACAGGAAAACTTCAGGAATCGGAGACAAGTGCTTTCATTCTTCCGCGAGGAAGGCATTACTCAGGCCGGCCGATGAAGTTTGAATGTTCTGATTCCGAACCTAATGATTATATCTTTCTTGCAGACCAGGCAGTTGTTGCCTCAGGACTTCTTCATAAGGTAATTGCTGATGGCATGAGCTCAATTTATTGCGACAGCAGACGAACCATTCTTACATCGTCATCATTAGTTAGAGATTTCCCAGATAGACCAGAGATTTAATCAGCTGGTCCCTGCAGTCACACCTTCTTGAGCCAAGTACATCCCCTGTAAGGCATTCAGAATGAATTCTTACCGGGATATCCTGCCTTCCTTTCACATCTCCCTTAACTATAACTGCTTATCTCTTCAACCTGAAAGGTGGGTTCTATCTTGCTGAAAAAATATTTCCGGATATGGTCATTTAACCCCGGAATCAGGGTTTTGGTAAAATTGATTAAGAATTTCTTGATGCATGTTATTATACTATACATTTATATGGAGCCGTAATAAAATGCTTGAACTATTTGCAAAGGCTAATTTGCCAACAATGGCCGGAAACTTTGTCATTTATGTTTTCAAGAATGACGAGAACAAGGATCACGCAGTTATAGTTAAGGGAGATGTGAAAGGAAGGCAGGATATCCCGGTAAGAATTCATTCTGAATGCCTTACAGGGGATGTACTTGGCTCAAGAAGGTGTGACTGCAGGGACCAGCTGATTAAATCTCTGGTCTATCTGGGAAAGCAGGACTACGGTATGCTGATTTACCTCAGACAGGAAGGAAGGGGCATAGGCCTGCTGAATAAAATCAAAGCTTACAGCCTTCAGGACCAGGGTTACGATACTGTAGAGGCAAATGTGCAGCTGGGTCTTCCAATCGATCAGAGGGAGTATTCCTTTGCCGTGGATGTCCTTAAGTATTTTGGCATAAATTCCATAAAACTCATGACAAACAACCCTGCAAAGATAGATTTCCTGGCAAAGGCAAACATAACTGTCAGCGAGAGAATCCCCATCAGAAGCGAGCCCACAGAGTATGATGAATTCTATCTATCCACTAAGAAGATCAGGATGGGACACCAGCTCTGATATAGGCAGATACTGGACAGTTTTTAGTTAAAAACCCCAGTCCATTTATATATTCTCTTTTCATATTCTATTATGGGAAAAGTCAACAGCATTACTTCGCCGGCCCCAAAAGGTGGCGTATCATATAAGCAGATATCCATTGAATACGAGAATATGCCTGTCATACTGAAACCTGTATACACCGGAATATGTGGAACAGACAGAGGCATAGTGAATGGAGCCCTGCAGTTCGCATACTGCCCTCCCGGTTACAGTGATCTTGCTCTTGGACATGAAAGCATCTGCAAAGTAGTTTCAGCCAAGAGCAATGAGTTCGGAATACGATCAGGGGATCTGGTGGTCCCCCAGGTAAGGAGGCCGGGAAAATGCCTGAATTGTGCCACAGGAAGAAGCGATAACTGCAGCGATGGAGACAAACACGAAGCCGGGATTACTGGAATGCATGGATTCATGAGAGAGGAATTTGGCGATTATCCAGAGTATCTCCTTAAAGTCTCATCGGACAGCATCAGGGAGGTGGGTGTATTGACGGAGCCTCTCAAGAACGTGGAAAAGGCTTTCGAGGTTTATGAGGTTGCCTCAAGGCGCTCCATCTCTACAGACAGGTTCGGGTCTCTCAGTGAGAAAAGGGCCATTGTAATAGGAACTGGCAGTGAGGCCTTTCTCTATGCACTGAAATGCAGAGACTACGGTTTCCAGACTCTAATAACAAACAGGCATCCTGTAGATGACCTGAAGATGAAGTTTCTCGATGCTGCAGGTGTTGAATTCTTCGATTACACAAAGGAACACAGAGACTCAAAAGGATGGGACCTCGTGATTGATACCAGTGGCGATCCAGGCACGATACTGCGTTTCCTGAGAAAAACAAATAACAATGGAAACATCATCCTCTTTGGAACAAACGGGAAGGCCCCAGCTACTGGCATAGATGGCCAGGACATTGACTATATAATCGAAAGGAACATCTTTCTTATTGGTTCAGTGGACGGTGCACGGGTTCATTATGAACGGGCACTGCAGGATCTGGAGAGATGGAATGCGCAGTATGGAGACAGGTTGAAATCACTGATAACACATCGCTTTTCACCACAAGACACATCGGTGTTCACAAAAAAAGACCCGCTCGAGATAAAGAGCGTAATCGACTGGAGCATGTGAAATTGCAGCCAATAGATATTAATCCCCTCTATAACTCCATAAGAAATGGCCTCCGTGAGTTTCTCAGCAAATATAATGAAAAGAACTCTCCTCCAAAGGTTGCCTTCTTAATGGTTGGCTCCAATCCTGCATCTGCCTCCTACCTGAACTCGAAGAGGAAACTTGCGGGAAAACTTGGAATAGAGTCTGTCACAATACAGCTGAATGAGGACATTGGAAGGAAAGATCTCCTTGGTAAGATAGAGGAACTTTCCTCAGATGACAGCATAAATGGCATAATGGTGGAGAATACAATCCCTGCGGGAACAGGCATAACCTATTCCGAGGCTGTTGATCACATATCCCCATGGAAGGACCTTGATGGGTCCGGCACAGTAAATCTTGGAAGGACTGCCAAAGGCATCAGCTCCATAGAACCTGCTACTGCAAGATCGGTTATTGAAACTGTCCGGTTTCTGAAGGTCCCGGTTGGTACAAAGATATGCATAATTAACAGGAGTATCACGGTTGGTCGTCCCCTTGCTATGATGCTCCTGAACAGCGGATTCACCCCGGTAGTCTGCCACAGTAAAACCATTGATCTGAAAAGCATAACAAGAAGCAGTCCAGTTGTGGTGTCTGCAGTGGGAAAAGCTGGCATGATCGATGCATCATACCTCTCCGATGGTTCCACAGTTATTGATGTGGGAATAAACAGCGTTGAAGGGACAATCAGGGGAGACCTGAATACCGGAGACATTTCTGCTATGAACATAAAATACACTCCTGTACCGGGAGGAATCGGGAAGCTTACATCCATCCTTATATTCGACAATCTCAGGCTGTCCCTCATGAGGTCTGAAATATGATTCCTCATCTGAACTGAGCGTAAAGCTGTTCCAGAAATCAATTTCCAATACTGCATAAATTTCCATAATTGCTGGTGAAGAAATACCGAGCATACATAGATAAAAAAAATTAATAATTCACTAATTATGAAGATTGCAATGGCTGATTTTTCACCTTCCTCCGCTTTTAAAGAAATTTCAAATTTCCTGATGACGGAAATAGGTGAAAAGAAGGCAATTATAGGCATCAGTGGTGGCATTGACAGCGCAGTTGTGGCCTCACTTCTTGTAAGAACACTGGGGCGGGAACGCGTAATTGCTCTGTTCATGCCTGACTCCAGGACCTCGCCATCAGATGCTGCTGATGTTGCCAGTCTTGGAGACAGTCTTGGAATTAACATCTGCAAAGTGGACATAACCCCTGTGACTGGGGCATTCAGCACTCTGCTTTCCGTGAACGATCCCCGACTGCTGGGAAACATAAAATCCAGAACCAGGATGATTATTCTATATTATCATGCCAATCTGCACAATGGCCTTGTAATAGGCACAACCAACAGGTCAGAGTACCTGACAGGCTATTTCACAAAATTTGGAGACGGGGCTTGTGATCTTGAACCCATAATGCATCTTTACAAGCATCAGGTGAGGTCCCTCGCTTCATTTCTGGGTGTTCCAGAGAGCATAATCAGAAAAAGCCCAAGTGCCGGATTGTGGGAATCTCAGACAGATGAGTCAGAAATGGGATTTACCTATGAGCATCTGGATGCTTTTCTCGAAAGATACGAATCAAATCAAGGGTCCGCAAAACCTCTCAATGAAGAGGAGACGAGGATGCTGTCCCTTGTGAAAGGGAGTTCCCACAAGAGAAAACCCCCAAGGTCCCTTCTGGAAAGTGAGATCCGATGATCTCGGATTTTGCAACGCAGTATTACCAGATCAGCCTTATTCTTATTCTGGCTGCCTTTGCAATACCAATATCCAGAAAGATAGCGATTGCTGATATCCCCATACTGATTTTCCTGGGGATAATCTTTGGGCCAATGCTTGGAATAATCAAGAGTTCATTCGCATCCTCTTTCCTTACGACATTCGGTGGAATAGGAATAGGGTTGCTTGGAATCATGATAATCCTCTATTATGAAAGCCATCACATGAACCTCAGGGTTCTGAGAAAACAGTTCTGGAACATTGTCTCACTGGACATCATCGGTGTCATAGTTACGGCACTCGTAAGTGCAGCAATATTCTCTCTTGTGTTCAGGGCCCCTATTTCCATAGGTTTTCTGTTCGGTGCTATTGTAGCCCCCACAGATCCGGCTACCCTGATCCCCCTTTTCAAGAGGATAAAGATAAAGGAGGATGTATCGGGAACCCTTGTGGGGGAGAGTCTTTTCAACGATCCCATATCCATTATTCTGGTATCAATCGCAATTATATTCATAACTCCGAATTCATCATATGTATCATCCTTTTCAGGAATTGTCTCATTTCTTGGCCTCTATGGAGGATCTATCATATATTTCATAATGCAGATTTCCATTCCGGCTATAATCGGTGGTGTCATTGGATTTTCTGTCATCATCCTGAACAGATTCCTCAACTTTGAGAACCTCATCGTTGCACTTCTCCTTGGCCTGGTAATTCTTGAGTTCACAATTTTTGAAGCCGCCGGCATAACTCCCTTTCCCGCCATCATAGTAACGGGGGCAATTATAGGGAATTTCTCGGATAAGAGCATATTCTGGAGCAGAGAGGAGGTATTTCAGGAAAACCTTTCATTCCTTGCCCAGGCACTGATTTTCCTCACTCTGGGAAGTATGCTCACAAGGGTGGACATAGGGGAGTTTGCACTTATTGGCTTTGGAATGACCCTTCTCCTGCTGTTCATTTCCAGGCCTGTTGCTGTTACAATGTCACTGGGGCTTGTGTCAGTGAAGAAGGAGAGGAGAATACCGCGAAGAAGCATGCTGTTCTATTCACTGGTAGGACCAAGGGGGGTGGTATCTGTTGTTATGTCCACAGTGCCATACACTGTGGGTCTGGAAACAGACAATAAGCTGCTTCTCCAGTATGGTCCATCGATTGCTGTAATAGTATCGTTCATTGTGCTCTTCTCAATAATACTGCAGACGATTTACGTGCCGTTCATCTCACGCAGACTTTTTGAAGGGGAACAGCAGAATCAGTCCTGATCCTTTATACCAAATTCCTCAATTACTCTTCCGGGATCTCTTTCCATCATCAGAACCACTGAGGAGAGTTTGTTATAGTCTGTAATCCCCTTCTCCCTCAACTTTTCAAGAAGAAGTTTTCTCTGTTTCACCTGCTTCAGTAAATCCTCTTCTGAAATCCCCTCTCTGAAACTGATTCTCTGAAGAAGATAACTGTTTCCTGAAAATGTGTATGAATCTCCGTCGAGCCTGTAGAGAACATTGGTAACTATTTCACCGGTTTCTGAGTCCATTTCCACTAATTCCGAAATCTCCTGTACCTTCCTTACAAGGCCGTTTCTGGTGGATAATGACCGTATCAGTATAACCAGATCAAGGGAGGAAATAAGCTGTCTCGGGATATTTATGGGATTCGACTCCATCCTGTGAACGAAAGCTTCAAAATCATCAGCATGAAATGTTGAAAGGGCATATCTACCTGCAGACATTGCCTGAAATACTGTATAGGATTCACGGCCTCTGACCTCCCCCACCACCAGATAGTTAGGCCTGTGCCTGAGTGAAGCTTCAAGAAGCTTGAACATATCGATCTCGCCTCCGTGGCTGCTTTCTGCAGTTCCTGGTGCCCCAGGGCGTGTAACCATCTGAAGCCAGTTCTCGTGAATTATGTTTATTTCCCTGATATCCTCTATGGTTACCAGTTTCTTCGAAGCCGGGATGAACTGGAGAATGGAGTTGAGGAAAGATGTTTTTCCGGAAGCGGTACCTCCAATAACCATGACATTGCTTCCATACTGGATCGCCACCCATAGAAAGGCCATTATCTCGTCGTCAGCTGTCCCAAGCTGAATTAGATCAATAAAACTGAGGGGCTTCTCCCGGAATCTTCTTATTGTAAAGCTTGAGCCTTTAGTGGATACATAATCCCCAAGAAACGCATGAAGCCTGGAACCGTCAGAAAGGGTCGTATCAACCATGGGAACAGCAGAGGAAATCTGCTTCCCTGTTCCCTGTACAAGCCTTCTGACGAAACGGTCAAGTTCTTCCTCCTGGAAAATTATTCCGCTTGGGATGTATCCGTACTTCCGGAGAAATACCTGCACCTCAGATCCGGGGCCTTCGCATGAGATATCCTCGATATTCGGGTCCCTCATGAGAACATCTATTCTGTCAAATCCTGCTGTGTCACGCCTGAGGTGATAATTTATCTCACTGCTGAGGCCGTTTTTATCATTGCGGGTATATTCCCCGGCCTTACCTGACTTTATAATTTCCTGTATGACTTTAGCATCCTCATCTGTGAGTGAGGGTTCAGTGAAAGTATATCTGATCATATTTCCGGAAGATACAATCCTTACCGTTGATGTTCCCAGAATTGCTTCGACAGTGTACTCATCAAGCAGGTGCTTTTCCATCAGAATCCCCCTACAAACGCAAGCAGAAGAGCACTTATCAGCAACATAAAGCCCCCCTCCAGGAATCCGCTAAGGGGGTTTCTGTCCCTGACAACGCCCATTGTTATTGCTATACCCCCAGCTTCCACATAGAGGCCAAGGTCAAGTGCAGCCTTTATTGCCTTTACATCAGGATGGGCAAGGAATATCCCGGACCCGCTGGTCGGCCTAACAGAATTGAAGAAACTCACTTCAATAATCACTATAACGATGAGAAATACAGCAAAGGAGATTATGAGGATCAGATCATAATTCTTCCTTTCATTTTCGGTCTGATACCTGAATATCTCAATCTGAGACATAAACTCTGAAATGAGGGCAATCACATCGGAGGAATTGCTGCCGCTCTTGGAGGATTCCCTCAGAAGGTTTCCAACTCTCCTGGCATTCATTGACCCGGAAAAATTTCCGAAACCTGATAGCGCATCTTCTACAGGAAGGCCGGAATCAAGCTTCCTTATGACAGATTCTATCTCCTTATTCAGAGGGCCATAGTTGTTTGAGGCAACTCTTCTGAAACCTTCAGAAAGAGGCACTCCAAACATGACATAGTCAGATAGATCCCTGAGGAGGTCATGCAACCTGCTGTCTGTATCACGTATGCCTGCCCTGTAAGAGGTTCTGATGTACCCAAATGGGATCATCAGTATTGCTAAAAAGGCTGGAATATAGAAGTACGGGGAATGAAAATTTCCATTAAACCTAGAGAACACAAACACGGAAAGAAATGTGAATACAAGGGCCGCAACTATTGCCACCGCAACAGGAAGTACTGTCCTTCTGTTCATAGTTCAATACCTCCCGCCTCATCCTGCATGAAATAGGCAAAAACTGCTATCAGCACAGGAATAACCAAACCCGATATGAAGAAAAGTATGAGAGTGAGCCTGGATGTATTCAGGGGAAACAGATCAGCGATCACTGCAATGATTATGAGCAGAATCAGAGGAAAAGCCACTCCGACGGTGATGAAACTTTCCGAAAGGACTCCCATGGATTCTGCATTCTGTCGGAGTCTTGCCCTTGTATCATCCTGCGACTCGCTGGCCCTGTAAAGAAAGTATTCCTTCACATCTCCTCCGGAATTTGTGCTGGTAACCACACCCTGAAGAAGATCGGCAAGCCTCTGAGAAGGGTTTGTCCTGACAGATTCACGTATTGAGCTTATGATATCCATCCCGAAGAGGTTCGTCCTTATGTAAATGAGCCTTGCCTCATCTGAGATTGCCCCATAAAGGCGGTTCTCACCCATGACACGCATCATTTCATCTATTGTGAGCCCTGATGAGGCCATTGTGGCAAAAAACCCGATGGAAAGCGTCAGTACTGAATCGATACTTTTGCGCAGCCTCGTTACCCTTAGGCCCGGCACCTCAAGCTGAACTGCAAGGAATATTACATTTATAAGGAAAACAGAAGATGCTATTATGAAGGCTAATCTCATCTCCAGTATTGAAACTGGAACTGCAGCGGCAATGCTGATTACTGCGAATATCAACTGGTAAAATGCTACAGAGGAATAAAACTGCGAGGAGTTTATCCCCATCCTTGAGCGCCGCAGTGTCATATCAAGTTTCCATGAATCCTTTGTCCTTTTTTTTGCGAAATACCCGGAGAAAACTCTCTGAGAGAACTTGACAGAGCTATTCTGGCCATTTTCCTGTGAATTTCCATGAGAATTCCTGAAGAGAGATATCCTGTTCATTGATTCTCCTCTTCACCAGTTCTGTCAGAGTTTTCAGAGAAAAGCTCCATAAGATTCTTCTTTCTTTTCTCAAACAGAGCCCTCATTCCATGGGGTGTTTCGTTCATCCTCTCAGTCAGGCGGTCAAGAAACAGGCTCTCTCCTGCCATCAGCCATGACTCATTTATGGGGTTGAACCTGAAAACAGAGTTATACATGATATCTCCTGTTCTGCTGTCTACGCCGGAAATTTCATCGATCTCGGAGATCCTCCTTCTGATTTTGTTTCCACTTCTGTAATATGTCAGGAAGATCACAATCCTGAGGCCGCTGATGAGAATTCTGGGTATGTTCATGGGCTCAGATTCCAGCCTGTTGACCAAAGACTCAATGGAATCTGCATGAATTGTGGAATAGGTAGTATGGCCGGTTGACATAGCCTGAAACAGAGAGTAAGTCTCCTCCCCTCTCACCTCACCAACCACTATGTAGGTGGGCCGCTGCCTCATGGCAGATTTTACCAGATCAAAGAGAGTCAGGTTCTGCGTTCCGTAGCCCATCATCTCCGAAGGGACCTCCCTTGTGGCCGTGGAGACCCAGTTGGGGTGCTGAATGTTAAGTTCCCTCGTCTCCTCTATTGTCAGGATTTTTGTATTTGAGGGGGCGAAAGACATCATTGCGTTAAGGAATGAAGTCTTCCCCGATCCCGGGGGTCCTGCAATCATGGCGCTCTCAAGGTTCTCTACTGCAAGCCAGAGATACGTGAGGATGTTGCTGTCGGCCATTCCGCTTTTAAGTATGTCAGAGGGGCCGAAGACCTTCTTCCTGAAAAGCCTTATGGTGAAGCTTGACCCGAGAGATGTTACCTCTCTACCATAGGTACCCTCTATTCTGTGGCCTTCAGCTGTAGTCCCGTCAAGAATTGGGTTCCTGACAGATATTGATCTATTGCACTTCTGTGCAAGCCTCACGAGATAGGAGGATAGGCTGTCAGATGTCCGGAAGATAAGATTTGTCTTCAGAACATCATACCTGGAATGGTATACGAACAGGGGAATACCGGGGCCAACACAGGAAATATCCTCAATCAGGGTGTCATTTACGACAGGTTCAATGATCCCATAGCCAAAATAGTCTCTTTTTATATAGTAAAGGAGTTTTTCTTCAAGATCCGGATCTGACTTCCCAATGCTCTCACGGCAGTATCTCAGAACTCCCTCTCTGTCCAATTGAAATGCAGATCTGTTTTCAAGCATTATCTCTGGAAGAAAGGTCTCCACCTTCCTTTTCAGATCATCATACAATTTCCACTGTTCCTTTGAAAGCTCAGGTTCCTGCACATAGTAATAAAGTTCCAGATCATCCTTATTCTCCAGGATCAATATGGAAGTTTTCCCATCTACAGGATATCTCTCAATAATCCTGAAGCCATCCATGTTCAGGGATTCTTCCGGGGGACTGGTCTGAAACATCTCTAGTTCAAGTATCTCAGAGCGTATAAATTTTTAGCCAGTAGACTGAGAAATAAAGGAAGAAAAATGTGTAATGCTCTCACGATCCTGATGGAAATGTTTTCAATCATCTTAATAATAAGAATTGGAGATGTATGAGGCAATCCTGTGGATGATTAATCACACAAGATTCAGGTAGTTCCCAACAATTGTCACAAGTATACCTATTATCACCAGGGTAAGAACCCAGAAGACATAATTGCCAGAGACTGATTTTCCAATACCTCCTCCAAGTAGCGCAAGTGCGGAAATTGCCAGTATCACAGGGAAATATCCGCTTCCAGAAATGTATACACTTGAAAGGAGGGGGATAAGTGAGCCTCCAAAACCAGCAAATACCGATATGGTTGTTCCGGTGACTGCTTCTGTGAGTATCTCCTTTCCTATTTTTCCTCTGATCAGGTATCTTGGAGAGCGCAGCACCAGCTGTCTTGATGTTCTGGATATCTCCTCCCTCAATCTGGAATATTCGGCAACAAAGAAACTGAAACCCCCAACAAATGCACTACCCGAAGAAACACGGAGCGCCAGCCCGATGCTTATAGCCTCATGACTCAGCAATGTTCTTGAGACAAGCATGATAGTTGTGATTATTCCATCTGACAGTCCCAGGGTAAGGGGAAAAAGGTAGTATTTCCTATTCATCTCTTCTTATGCTTTCTATAAGTCTTCTTCCAACTGCTATCTCATCTACGCTATGTATAACTGCACCTATATCCTCAATGCTGTTGATCAGAGCTTCGTAGTTGATCATAGTGCCCTCAACCGTGATTATTGTGCCCATGGTCTCCATATCCATTTCGGTTACGCTTACATTTACAGCTTCAACACCTGGAACCTGTTCAATGGTTGCAGCAAGGTCAAGAAGCGTTGGTCTGTTCAACCCTTTGTCCACGTCAAGAATAACTCTCCTGACGTTCACAGAGAATCAACTCCGTTTCTGGCAATAAGAAATACAAATAGCTCTGTGAAAGGTGCCTTCAGGTCTGCGGTCTCATGATTAAATCTGGAAAAAGGCCTCAATTTCGATCTTGATATACCTATTGGATTTTAATATTAATTCTTTCTCATTATTGTCTCTGATTCACTCTGATTCTCCAGAGAGCTTCTTCATTGCTGTGTTTATTTTTCCAGCATATCTGGAGAGGTCCGCCACAATCACTATGACAAATATTGAGAATATTACAGTTACTCCGAAAATTATTCCCACAAGGGACCTGCTTAGAGCAGTTGATGGGAATACTATGGAGAAAGTCACAAGAAGGTAGTCAACCGCGGCAATAGAGAAACCGTATATCCTGACCAGAATTTTGATCTGCTGTGAAACGAATTTGACTCTCTCATAATCGATCGATGGTTGCAGTGCCTCCTTCATGGAAACATATAGTGTTTCAATATCTCTGCTGGCTTTCTTAGAAGCGCCCTTTACCTTTTCCTCCACCTCTGTAGGTTTCCTTTCTGCGGACTCCGCAACATTTTCAGCAATCTGGCTTGTAGTGCTGGACATGAAGAAATTGAGCAGTTCCTTCATGAATGTGAGATTCAGAACACCCTCCAGCTCCTGCACCTTATCATTCAGTGCACTGAGATAGTCTCCAAAACCCTTTTCTATAAGCCTTGAAATAAAGTAGGTCAGCAGCACTATGGCTGTAGGAATTAAATAGAGAAGGTAATCATTCATTGGACTGATGGTGAACAACCAACTAATTATTAAATTTTCCCGGTCTCATTGCGCAATTATTTCATATCCATTTACCAGGTTTTTACAGAATAGTAAAGGAAAACGCAGCAAGGTACTGCCATTTAGAGTCTCATTTCCAATGAATTCCCCTGAAACTCCATAAAAACCCAAAAGATATAAAAAAAAATAATTGACTGATATAAAGGGATGCGGGACTGAAAGTTAATTCATTTATCCACAAAACTTAATTTTTTAAGGTCGCTCAGGAAAGTCAGGCCAGTTTCAGTTATTCTGAATTTCTTTTTTATGCCGCTGGATGACATTACCTCAATCAGTTTCCTCGAGACAAGATCATTGATGATTTTCTGTGCCGAGTTATAATTCAGGTTGCATCTGTATATTATTTTGGTAATGCCAAGCGTTCCATTGGAATCGGCCAACTCAAGAATATCGTGAACTATCTTTGTTCTGTCCCTGCGTTTTCTGTTGGCATTATATTCACGTTTCTTCTTTGCCGCCTGCTGGTTCTTCACCGAGGACTCGGATTTCCTGACAGTCCTTATCTCATTTCTTGTCTTTCTCTCAGATTCCGATAATGAAAGTGGTTCAGTGGCGCTTTCCCTTATTATGCTGACGTTAAAAATCCCTGCGAGGAAATTCTCATAAGGTGTGCAGGAAGTGCTGGATATTGCTATTTTTCTGTTGGCATTTATTGCCTTTGACTTCAGGTGGAGGCCAGCTATCTGATCCAGCCTTTCATTCTTTCCACCTTTCAGAAGCAAAATTGGGATTTTCTCATACCCGTCCTTGGAGACCAGAATATAGTCAAAGGTCAGGACTACTCCCTCCTTTCCGGTTGTGATATAATCTGTTTTCAGCTCCCAGTTGTTTTCCTCTGGCAGGACAGTGGAAAGAATGTTGTTTATGAATTCTTTCTCGTCAATGTATGTAGATTCGATCATTTATACACCTGTAGGTAATAAATAATAACGCAGTAGTCTTATATAAACCCTTAGTAAAAATGTTTTGAAATAATAAGTCTGACAATGGGAACTTAAAAAAGCAATCCTGTATTTTGAATATGACAATGGAACTCAAAAATAATTGGTCTGAAAATTAAAATTCTTAAAATATTTTCTGTCTGACAAAATTTATATATTTCCTGCGACATGCTTTTTTATGAGCAAATCCGATTTTATGAGAACTTTGCATGAGGAGTTAAGCAGGATAAAGAAAATCATTGACGAAACCCAGTTCAGAAAAGGCAAATACAACTGATCCTGTATGAGTTAGAACTGATCAAATCCGACATAATTTTATTATAGATTTATTGTACATAGATTTAGAAGTTGAGCCTGAACTGTTTTCCTCCCCTGAATTCTGTATCAACTGAGTAAAGGGAACCCCCTGAGGAATCATCAGGACCAGCAGATGCGGAAGTTACGAAAAGGCGATGGTTTTCCTTCCCACCAAACGTACAGCACGTTATATTTTTAGCTGGAAACCTGATCTCATCCAGTTTTCTCTTTGTTTGTGGATCCCAGATAGATACTTTCCCTCCTCCCCAGTGAGACACAAAAATGGTGCCATCTTCGCTGATGCACATGCCATCCGGAACGCCTTCTTCTGAGCTGATGTCTGCAGCAATTCCAAGATGTGTTAGTTCCATATCTTCGGTGTATGAATAGGCATCTACCCTTCTGCGTGGTGTGTCAATATGATAGAAAATTCTCCTCCCCTCATCCCATGCGAGCCCGTTTGATATGGTCATATTCTCTGCTATTTTCCTGAAACCTTTTCCATCAAATGAGTAAAGGGAACCTATGGGATGCGTTTCATTCATATCCATTGTGCCTGCAACATAATACCCCATAGGTGCAGCTTTTCCGTCATTGAATCTCTCTTCAGGCTCAAGAGGGAGAGTACCCATAGTTACAGGAGTCCCGTCTCTGGATATGGAATATATTGCGTGTTCCATAGTTGCGTAGATCTTTTCAGCTTTGCCAAGGGCAATGCTTGATATCTGTCCAGGAACTGAGAAGGTTTTCAGCTCTTCGCTTTTCAGATTAAATCTGTGATATCTTTTCCCCTTGATATCCACCCAGTAAAGTTCATCATGACGGGGGTCATAAACTGGCCCCTCACCTAGGAGATCCAGTGCCATGAAGAGAACTTCCGGTTTGTCCATTATGAGGCAGAGGCAATTGAAATATTAATTGTCACATGCCTTCATAACATGAAAAGATTGACAGATTTATGTGGATGGTTCAGAGTTAAGTGATTGCGCTTTCTATTCCTGTCTGCAGTCATGTTGCATAAATATAAATCTTCATTTACCATGTACAACAGTTGGAACTCAGAACAAAACAGTTCTTGATTGCACTTCTCATTGCTGCTCTCAACGTAGTGGTAATACTGCTCATAGCTTTTCTGAACGTCAGCGTTTGAGAACTATTCTGTCTCAATATTTATATGTGCATAAGAGTTGAGGATTTCAGTCTAATATTCCTTGGAGGTAATGAAATTGGCCAAGCTTAGGGAACTGGAAAAATTTGAGAATAATGCCCTTGATCTTTGCAAGGATGAACAGTACAGGGAGAAACTGAAGAAGTGGGTGCAGAAGAAGAAAGAGCCACTGGACGCATTTGGCCTCAAGAAACTGAAGGATAAGATAGACACTCACGCAAGAAAAATGAACCGCTAGAGCATAACCTTCTATGGAAATTGCCATAATATCAATAGGCAACGAAGTTTTAAAGGGTCACACATCAAATTCAAACTATACTTTTCTGGCAAGGCAATCTACCCTGATGGGTAATCATGTCAAACGGGGCTACATCGTTTCTGACGATCCGGGTGAAATTTCATGGGCTATCGGGGAAGCGATGTCTCATGCAAGTCTCATAATAACCACAGGGGGCCTTGGCCCTACCTACGATGACATGACGCTTGAATCAATTGCAAAGGCCCTGAATCTCTCTCTGGTAAAAAATGATGCAGCCTTGGAGATGCTCAGGAAGCGCATGATACCACGGAAAATACCGCTGACACCGGAGAGAATGAAGATGGCCGAACTTCCGGAAGGCTCAGAACCGATTTTTAACCCTGTGGGTTCAGCTCCCGGTGTTCTTATCAGACATTCAGGGAGGCAGATACTCTGCCTTCCGGGGGTTCCTCAGGAAATGGAGGCAATATTCAATTCAGTTAAAGAAAGATACCAGAACCCAGATCTCCATTATTATGAGGAATCTCTAGAATTTCCCGGAACCATGGAGGGAGAAATGGCCCCGCTGATAAAGGAGGAGATGAAAAAGTTCGGAGACAGACTATACATCAAGAGCCATCCTCTGTCAGGCTCGGCTTCAGGATACAGCGTGATGCTTGAAATCTCCTCATACAATAAAGATGCCAAAGAAGCTGAAAGACTGGTCAGGGAAGAGCTGGAACTCTTCAGAAAAAGATTCGGGAAGAATATTCAGTGAGCTCCAGGCGGGAAAACGATGGAGTCAAAATCCAGATACCTTTTATCTTCAAACCTTAAAAGATCCGGGTTTATTCCATTTTCCAGCGCCATATAGTAGCACAGGGTATACAGAAATCCAATAGCGAGTACAGGAAATAGCTCCATTCTTCCAGCTGAGGGAATATCAATTCTCATGCCTGCATCTGCATTTATTCCAAGTGTCCGGGTGCCGACCTCAACACATGCTCTTGATATCTCAGAGGCTCTTCTGTCATCCTTTCCTGAATTTAGGATTATGACAGCGGATCTGTCATCAATAACTGAAGTGCATCCATGGTTGAATTCTTCCAGTTCTATGCCTTCCGCATGGATGTGAGTGGATTCCTTAAGTTTCTGGGCGGTTTCCCTTGCTGCATAGTATGATGGGCCTGCGCCAAGGACGAATATGTTTCTGAGATTTCTTCCAAGGAACTCTGCAGCCTTCTTTGCATCAGGTTCCTTTTCCCGGATAACTGAATCAAGTTTTTCTGCAAGTGATCTTGTATCAACTTTCACATCGGCAATCCTTCTGGATATTTCAAGGGCTGCAAAATAGTTATCAAAGAATGCCTTGGTGTTGCACAGGGACATGTCGGGGGAATCCCCTATAACTATGCCTCTGCCGGATTCACTTATCAGTGGTGATTTTTCATAATGGCTTATCCCGACAGTTGTGCATGTTTTATTCAGCTTTTTAACCGAATCAACAGTTGATTTAGTCTTTCCAGTATGGGAAAAACCAACCACTGTCCCACTAAAATCGGAATAGTTCTCAAGTTCATAGGACTGCAGAACCATAAAATCATGCTTACTGCCGGGAATAATAAGTGATCCAAGGGCTGCGGCATGATATGCTGTTCCGTTACCTGTAAAACAGTAAGGTGGCTTCAGAAAGCTGTAATCAACTTTTTCCATTATATCTATGGTTTTCAGGACACCTGCCTTTGTAGATTTCAGCATATCATACATAACGTACGGATGCCCATTTCTCCTCTCCGGGAGATCATCAGTCATGCTTTCTTAATGAAGTGGTTCATTTAAACTTTGGCAAAAATAATTTGGAATAATTTACTCCTCGTGTGCCCTCTGAATTGGTTTTATCTCGGCTATTGGCAGGTTGATCACCACAGACTCAACTTTCCTGGAAGTTCTCCGTTTGATAAGTTCCTCAATTGAGATCTGCTCCCTGTTAGCCTCTTCACAGAGAGCTCTTGACTCGTCCGGCCCCAGTACTTCCCTTTCCTCAGCAGCATAAGTACCTGGTCTGGTGGAGGCATAAAGTATAGTAATTTTCTGAATCTTCCCGCAATTGTACATAAGTGACACCTTACCATTATGGCATCGTAATAAAAATCATTTACCATGTGAATCCTGTTTTCCGGAACTTATGTCAGGTTGAGGAATAACTGAATTACCATCTATTTCAAAAGAGTTAGAGCATTTTCCATATGTGGCTGCATGATTTTTCCAATACTTTCCAGAGGTGTTTCACACAGGGTCACTCCCGGTGATATCATTATTGTAACTGTGCCTCCAAGCATTTTCAACTGAAAGGTATAGGGGCCGGTGCCTCTTCTGAAGGCCCATTTTGAATCATTTTCATCCAGATTATAGTCAGTGTAGAGGTACCTGCCACCCCTCAAAAGGTATGACCCATGTTCCAATGAGGAACCGTCCCTTAGATATTCTATCCACAAAGCCCTGTTTTTGATGGAATCTTCATACACGCATATGAAGTGCTGATTCGATGGTTCCTTCAAAATGCCCACTCCTGAACCTATGAACATATTTTGTTCCAGTGTTATCCTATCACTGAGACCCTGCCATGAAAGTCGTGAAATTCTTCTGTCCTCGAACCATCCCCCATCCCGGTTTCTTGAGTGAAAACTTCTCTGGTAGAAGTCTTTATGGGATAATGAGTGTCTGTTTACAGTGGCCGGAATAAGGCTGTATGAGTATTCCAGTATGTCTTCAGGCGTGCATGGATTTTCAGACTCAATCTCTACAGTTGTACCGGAGGTATAGAAGGTTACTGAATCTCTGCCCCTGTAATTCTTTCCATAAAAGTAAACAGTATTGTTTAAACTCCTTACAAAAAGGTTGGAGTATGTGTCAGCAAAGCTACTCATCAGGCTCTTGGGATATCCTGGGCAGAACCAGTCCAGAAAAAACTCTTTCACTCTGAATTCATGATGGTTATGGATATCTCTGAACAGTATGGATGACCATTTTTCACCTTCCGGCCTGTACTGAATATATCTATCCTGGGAATTGAATGGAACCAGAGGTGTGAAGTTAAGATCCAGTGACTCAAGATCAGAAACTTTCAGATTAACTATATCCTGCAAATTTCATAAACCTCCTTCAGGGTAATATAGTCACTGTCCTTGCAGTATTTTTCCCTGAAAATCCCCATGATTGAATGGTTCATGGGACTGCTGAAAATTTCCAGGATTTCTGCCCTGCAGCTGCCGTTCTTTACCATTGCATGAAGGGCCTTTTCCAGTATGGGGCCATATCTGTTTCTCCTCACTGCAGTGAGAAGAGACCCATCCATGATATTCTCCATGTTAAGGAGCATTCTTCCGCCTGGAATTACGAGCCTGAACCTCTGGTCAAATTCTGCAACAGCAGTTTCAAGGAAAGAGGAAAGAGAGTGTGATATTTGTTCCCTCTCCATTGCAGATATTCCCATGATTCTGTCAACCATCTTTTCCATCAACTGCTCGCCAAAATTTTCAGGTGTGAGAAGTACTTTCTTCCATCCCTTATAGTGAAGTATTTTTTCCCATGTTCTCCTGGGATTCATAAGGTCAGAGACCTCAACTTCAAGTATGATCTGGTTCCCGCCTGTCTGAAATATACCGTCCGGAACTTTTCCGGCCACAGAAATTCCGGTATCCAGGCGTATGCCTTTCCTTTCCATGAAAAATGAAAATCTTGAAATAAGTTCCTCATGAAGGTCTACGGTTTCTGAATTTTCCCTTTCCTTCAAAGGAATTCCATACCTTCTGAAAGTTTCTCTTCTCAAAGCGGCTGAATCAAACTGCACATCAGGGACGGGCATTGTCTTAAAGGAGATTGGCCCGGAGATGCTACCACCGTTTTTAGACCATGCCACACATTCTCCCCTTAAAAGACCTTTAACCGTCTCCTTAACAGATTTTTCAGTTGCATCACTGAAATAAGAACCTGAAATAAGTGAGGAATCCCTGTCAGATGTACCGAACATGAAAACACTGGCACAATTCCCAAGGACAGACCGTTTCCATGTTTCAGAGTTACCCGGTATCTGTTGAGTAGCAAGAGTCAGTGAAAAGCCAAATTTCCTGCCTTCAGTCATTATCTTTTCTATTAGGCTCTCCGGAATCAGCTGTGCCTCGTCAATGAAAACCCTCAGCCGGGTTTTCTCTTTCCCGTATCTAGAGAGGAGATAGCCCCAAAGTTTTACTATTATGAGAGAACTCAGAACTGTTGACGCTTCTCCGGAAAGAACGCTGTTCCATATCTCCGGTATAACGATCATTCTGTTTCTGAACACATCTTCAAGGCTGAATGAATCTTCCCTTCCGGATGTCAGTGACGAGATCAGAGGGTTGGATGTAACGGGGATTACTTTATTAAGGGTACTTGACACGAATTGGAGCCACCCTTTCCAGTCAGACATCTGCATTTTCATGTATTGGGCAAAGGAATCCTCTCCTGCATCCCGCAGTATGTTCCTGAGTTTCCTCTGATTCGTTAAAATTTCCACAAAATCAGAGAGACTGGCATTTCTGTCAGATTCGAGAAGTTTTGAGAGCAGGGAGGTAAACACAAGCTCCAGTCTTGGGCCCCAGGTGCCCTGTGACAGGGTTTGGTTCTCTGAAAAAACATCCCTTATCAGTCCTGCAGTAACATGGCTGTCAAGACCCGGTGTATGCATCGGGTTCATGAAAATAGCATGTTCAACACCATCTATATTCTCCTTTCCAGATGAAAGGAAAAGAACCTTCTCTGGGAAAGTGGACATCAGGTTCATTGCAAAATCTCCGTGTGGGTCTATGATAAGAACCNCAGAATCATCCATCATGGATACTGCATTTCCAAGCAGTTTCAGCAGGTTTGATTTTCCCATACCTGTGCTTCCAGTAATCAGTGTGTGCGAATCCAGCATACCATCAGGGATACAGACATTTTCACCCCTTCTGGTGATCCCTATTCTGGTTTTTCCCGGATTAAGGAACCCGGACGGATTGTTTCTTAAGGATGAGATATGCCTGTACATCCGATTACTGATCTGCCACAATGGAGTGCTTCAGAGTTCCAATGCCTTTGACACTTATCTCAATGCTGTCTCCTGGCTTAAGGTACTCCTTTGATGAATATTCTGCCACGCCAGCTGGAGTTCCGGTGCTGACGAGATCCCCTTCCCTGAGAGTTATGGTATTTGAGAGCCTTGCAATGAGCTGTTCAGGACTAAATATCATATCATCAGTTGAACCGTGCTGCTTCAGTTTCTCATTGACAAATGTTTCAATTGTGAATCTGAACTCTCCAGCATCCTCCTTTGGAACAATATGAGGGCCTATGGGCATACACCCGTCCCCATTCTTTCCCAGAACCCAGTCCATTCCATATCCCTTCTGGCTCTGTGTCTGGAAATCCCTGATACTCACATCGTCAAGGACAGTATAACCGAATATATAGTCACCTGCCTCCCCGGCACTTATGTACTTGCCTCTCTTTCCTATTATGATTCCGATCTCGCCCTCATAGTCCAGCCTGGTGACACCTCGAGGGAGGATGGCGCTACCATGATGCGGGACAAGTGCGCCTGCAGTCTTCATGAAGAAATATGGATTTTCAGGCGGCTGGGTGCCGGATTCTTCAGAATGTGATCTGAAATTTCTGGCAGGAAGGAACATCTGCCCGGGCACTAACGGTGGGCAGTAGCTGTACTTTCTGGGTATTTCAGCCAGATCCTGCTCCAGATAATGACTGTAATTCCTGATAAGATCAATTGTATTCTCCGGCTTATGTTCACGATCAACGAACTGGTATATTGTTTTCCCCTTACCCAGGCAAACCTCGGGTCCCTTTCCAAAATCCAGAGTAAATATATTCATGCTGTGATATGGGTTAAAAATATCTAAATGTTGACCTGTCAAGGAAGTCCATAAAATCCTTTCCAGTTCCTGTATCCGGTTCTATGTCTGTGTATTCCCAGTTTATAGTTACACGAAACTTCTCTCTCCTGGAAGGGCACTCCACATCAAGATCGATTCGCTTCACCTGATCCTGCATTCCCTTACCGGGAAAATCCTCGGTGTAATATGTTTCCTCCTTGCCCGGGTGTGTAATCATCTCGGAGCCGATATAATGAATTCTGAACATATCCATTGGGATGTCCCTCATCCGCTTTACCGCAAACATCCCGGAGAGATAATAGACAAGATCGAAGTAATCTCCCTCCTGCAGTCTCATTCTTTCACCATGTCATTCACTGAATATTATTTTTGTATTTTATCTGCATGCATCAGTACTTTTTCTATTCTGATATTTTCGCAATCATAATTGGATCAAATATTTATAACTGGATTGCAATACTATAGCATGGAACAAAAAACCTACGACGGAGAGGATTTTTATAAGAAAACATACAACTTTGTGAAGGCACACAACGCTACAAACAACGACTTCATAAACAGATTCGCGAAGGGTGACATTTCCGAGGAGGAGTTCAGGCGCTTCTCTATTGAGTTCTTCCATTTTACTCGGGAGTGGCCGAGCATTCTTTCCACACTTCTTGTAAACACACCCGATGAAGATGACGCCAGGAATCTGACTACTATACTTGTATCAGAGTTGGGAGACGATGATCCAAACAAGAGACATGAACTCCTTTACAGAAAGTACCTCAGGAGCCTCAATATAGATCCGGTGGCCATGGTGAAGAGGCAGCAGCTCAGAACAACTAAAGGCTGGCTGGACGGGATGAGAACATATTTCTCTGGGGATCATTTTGAAGCACTGGGTGCGGAGTTCGGGCTTGAAAACATGGCCATTCCCATGTGGGACAAGATACTGGCCGGTTTCAAGGTATGGAAAGAGAAGCATCCTGAGTACGCAGGTGCCGATATCAGATATTTCACATTCCACAGGGAACTTGAGGAACACCATGAGGAAGCTATGGAGAACATTCTTGGAACGCACAAGGATGATCCTGTTGCCAGAGACAGCTTCCTGAAGGGGGCCAAAGGTATTCTTGACCTTGAGGAGAAGTTCTGGTTGGGTCTCGCAGACCAGTGAAATTGAATTTCTGCCCTGAATCTAGCTGATTCAGGGAATACCTAATTAAGCCTTTTTTCCATTACATTTTTACATGGCTGATATTGTTCTCATAAGGCATGGAGAGACAGATTCCAATTTGAAAGGTATATGGCAGTGCGGAGACGACGTACCGCTGAACAGCCATGGTATGGAACAGGCCAGGGAATTTGGCCGGAATGCTGAAAGCCTCTCAATTGAAGCCCTTTACAGCAGTGATATGACAAGGGCAATGCAGACTGCAATGGAGATATCACGTATATCGGGGATTCCATATCTTGGCATGGTAAGTGAATTCAGGGAGAGGGGTTGTGGAGATATCAGCGGGCTTGATTATTATGGTATTGTGGAAAAATACGGCATTCATCTTACCAGCATTTTGAGCCCTGATCTTGATGGCATCCCGGGATCGGAACCGCTATCTGCTTTCAGGAAGAGGGTATTGAAGGGACTTTCGGATATTTCAGGCAATTCCAGTCTCAACAGGATTGGAGTAGTCACCCACGGAGGTGTGATGGCATATGTCAATTCAATGGCCCTAGGTGTTGACGTACTTGAAAGGTTCCAGAACTGCTCATTCTTCACAATAAGAAGGGAAAATGGAAATTTTAGAAAAATTGACAGGTGATTATGAGACCCAGCTCTTCATGTAGCCAGGGTCATCAAGTCTGATTGCTGCTGAGGTCAACTTCAGTGGCTCATAAGCTTCAACCATTATTGCTACCTCATCAGTTGATTCTTTCCCTATGGCATTTTCCACAGCTCCAGGCTGTGGCCCGTGGATCAGCCCTCTGATATGCAGTGTCATGGATTCTGGTGATATGCCCTTCCTGCTCATGAAATTCCCGGAGGAATAGAACAGGAACTCATCTGTGTCGACATTGCTGTGATAATAGGATATTGGTATTGACCTCGGGTGGAAATCAAACTTTCTTGGCAGAAACGCTCCGATCATGAAGGACTGGGCACTGAAATTCTCATGAACAGGCGGGGGCTGATGAAGTTTCCCCACAATGGGTGCCATTTTCTCCACATTTATTGTGAAAGGGTAAAGATACCCATCCCATCCGGCAAGATCAAACGGCGTACGGTCTCTCTTCTCTATCATGTACTCATTGTCATATTCCACATAGACAGTGAAATCGCCATCAAGCTTCTCTGTCTCAGAAAACTCAGGAATAACGAAGTCCCTTGAATAGAATGGCGTGCCCTCTTTAAGCTGCCCGTAAACATTCAGGTATCTTTTTGGCAGGGAAATTCTTTCTCTGCTCAGAACATAGAGAATGGCGTCTTTTTTCCCATTCTCCATGTGGTAGGTTGTCCCCTTTGGAATATACAGGTAATCCCCTTTCCTGTAGTGCAGTGTGCCAAATGGAGTCGTAACTTTTCCCGAACCCTCGTGAATGAAAAATATCTCATCATAGTAGGCGTTTCTGAAGAGATTTCCTGTATTATGCTCGGGCTTCAGCATACCTATCTTCAGTTTGGAATTCACAAGAAGATCAACCCTCCCGTTAATGTAGTTTCCGGAAGGTTTAAGATCAAACCCTTTTATATGCCTGTGAAGACGATTTTCTGTAAGTCCCATTGCGCCTTCAGGTTTTCTCTCGCCACCAATTGATACAACCCTTGTAGGCTCCGTTCTGTGGTACAGAAGAGAATAAGGGCCATCAAAGCTCTCCTCCCCGAAAAGTTCCTCCTTTAGGATGCTGTCTCTGCTGTCATAGGTATGCCTGAATTCAGGCACTTTCCCTTTCCTTACATAATATACCATAACACTCACTCCACTATTTCTGTTTTAAGCTGTCCCATAGAATCTGAACCGAATTCCACAGTGTCTCCGGGCTTCAGCCAGTCCATTCCGGATTTGCTTCTTTCAAGTATGCATCCATTGCCTACTGTTCCGCTCATTATGACATCACCAGGCTTCAGTGTGCAGTCTGTCGAAGCCCAGCTTATGATATCCTGGAATGTCCAGTACATATCCTGGAGATTTCCTCGAGAATACTCTTTTCCATTGATGTTTGCCCAGACGGTTTCCACGATCCTGCCATCAGAATTGAGTTTAGCCTTTATCTCGTCAGAAGTGGTGATACTGTATCCGAATGTGGTTGCAAAGTCCTTTGATTTTGAAGGTCCCAGCCCAATTGCCATCTCCTTTCTCTGCTGGTCCCTTGCGCTCCAGTCACTTACAAGGAGGAATCCGAATATGTGGTTCCAGACCTCTCCTCTTGGAATGTCTCTGCCCTCTCTTCCTATTACTGCTGCAACTTCAAGTTCGTAGTCCAGTTCTTTTGAAAAACGTGGATACTTCAGGTTGCGCCCGCTGGGAATAACTCCTGAGGTTCCGGAATAATAATATGCAGGGACTTCGTACCATTCCTTAGGGACCTCCTGGTTCCTGAGAGCTCTTGAATTCCTGACATGGGTCTCAAATGCATAGAAGTCTCTGATCTGATTCAGTCCATGTACAGGAATCTGATATGAATTAGGTGTGATAGACGCTTCCTGGTCAGGGCCTGATTTCAGTTCCTTAAGGAGGCGTTGCTGATTCGAGGAAAACCACCCGTAGAAAGATCTGGAATCATCTGGCGGTTCACTCTCCAGAATTGCCCCTATATCATAGAGAGTGTCGCCATGCTCTACTGCAGATTTTATTCCCTCGTCTGTAACTACCCGGTATAACTTCATTAAAGGTTTCCTCTTTTGGCCTGTTCAATCTCTATAGATTTGAACAGCTCCTTAAAGTTTCCCTTCCCAAAAGAAGTGGCCCCTTTTCTTTGAATTATCTCATAGAAGAAAGTTGGCCTGTCTCCAACCGGTTTAGTGAAAATCTGAAGCAGATAACCATCGTCATCTCTGTCCACAAGAATATTGAGTCTCTCAAGGTCCTCCAGTTTCTCATCAATCTTCCCGACCCTTTCAGGAAGCGTCTCATAATATACATGGGGGGTGGTGAGAAATTCAACTCCCCTTGAAGCCAGATCCTCAACAGTCTTGATTATGTTGTCAGTTTCAATGGCAATGTGCTGAACACCTGGAGAGTTGTAATAGTCCAGATACTCCTGGATCTGTGATTTCTTCAGCCCAATTGCAGGCTCATTTATGGGGAATATTATTCTCCTGTTCCCGTAATGCACAACCTTTGATCTGAGTGATGAATATTCTGTGCTGATATCCTTGTCATCAAAGCTTATGAGCTGCTCAAAGCCCAGTCCCTTAACGTAATAGTCAACCCAGGGATCCATCATTTTGTCCTCCACATTTCCCACTATATGGTCAATTTTCTTGAGCCCTGAGGGTTTTCCTTTCTGGTCAACCTCCTGAAAACCAGGTGGAAGGTTATTCTCATATTCTGAATAGTCATTCAAAGTATGAAGTGTCTCTCCGTAACTGCGAAGAGTTGCGACATTCAGGGTACCATTGCCAGTTTTAATCTTCCTTGGCTGATCATACTTTGCTACTCCCTTCTGCTTTATGAAATCAATGGTGTCTCCAAGATTGTCCACTTTCATAGAGATGTCCCTGACACCGTCTCCATGGTACTTTACATGATCAGCAATCGGGGAATTGTAATTCAGGAAGCTTGTGAACATCATCTTCACGTTGCCCTGCTTCATTAAATAGGAAACTCTGTCCCTGACACCGGTTTCAGGCCCTGCATACCCGACAAGGTCAAAACCAAGTGCATGCCTGTGATAGTATGCCCACTGCCTTGCAGAGCCAACATAATATTCAACCGCGTCAACAGAATTGAAAACATCTCCATAGTCCATGGTAATGTATTATCTAATTGCTATAAATATTTTATTAATTCGATATAAGTTAATTGTTAACATTTAACAGGCATAAGTTCTGACTGAGAATATAATAGCAGTACTGTTTAAATTTTGATAGTTAATAAAATTACTTTGTATATGGAAACTGAAGAACTGCATTCAAACAAGATTTATCCAATGAGGTGATACACATACTGGAGTCTTCTCTATGGACGATGAAATAAAGACCATGGTCATCACCTACCGTCTCAGCAGCAATTTCTATGGAAAAAGGGATGAGGTCTCCCCCTCAGTTACTGAATCTTTCAGGAACTCTCTGAAAAATCTCCCGCAGGGGCTCTTAAATTTCAGAAACTATGAATCAATGAGATGGGATTCAGACATTATATTCTGGTTTTCGTCCAGAAGATCGGAAGATCTTGTAAGGACTAAGCAGATCCTGAACCGTTCATTTCTTGGGTATGCAGAGGCGCAGTACAGCATGTTCGCTCTTTACGAACATTCCCCATATGCAAGAAATGGCACAACCCTTGATGATACACTCAGGTTTCAGCCGAAGAAGTACTTTATTGCCTATCCCATGATAAAAGATCCAACATGGTATCTGGAACCACCTGAGGACAGGAAAAGGATTATGTCTGAACATATATCCATGGCTGTAAATGACCCGGAGAACAGTGATATCAGATCATACACCACCTATTCCTATGGGATAGGGGATCAGGAATTCATAGTAATGTATGAAACTGACTCGTTGACGGACTGGTCCCATGTTACTCAGAGACTCAGAGAGGCAAAACAGAGGAAATGGATCACAAAGGAATACCCTATATTCGTTGGAATATACAGGAATGAAATAGAATTCTGATAAGTATGGCCGAATCTGAAGCAATTTTAAAGGAAAGTACTGTTTTTATACTGCGTTACGCAGAGGTTGGAATCAAGGGCAAACGTGCAAGGGGAATGATGGAAGGGAAGATCAGAACGAACTTCAGGGAACTTCTATCAAAGCTGGGAGACAGATGCGAGATAAGGAGTTCCCGCGGCAGAATATTTGTGAGCGGATTCAGCTCAGAAGATAATGTCAGATCAGCACTTTCCAGAACAATGGGCATTAAGTCATTCTCAAAAGCCTCCGAAATAAGGATCAGATCTATTGAAGATATTGTGAATTACTGCGCCTCCCGTTTCGCCTCCCAGCTTGATGGGAAAAAGTTCGCAGTCAGGGCCAGAAGGGCCGGTGGCCAGAGTTTTACATCAATGGACATTGCAAGGGCTGTGGGAGATTCTCTCTACGGGTACTCAGCAGGCGTAGATCTTGTCAATCCGGATGTTGAGATAAACGTGGAAGTCAGGGATAACCGGGCATACATTTTCACTGACTCTCAGAACGGACCGGGCGGCCTTCCCATAGGTTCTGAGGGCAGGGTAGCTGCTCTTGTTTCCGGTGGAATTGACAGCCCGGTAGCTGCCTGGTACCTCCTCAAGAGAGGTTGCATGGTGGATTACGTATTCATCTCACTGGCACATCCTGCTGATACTGTTGAATTCCTGAAATCAATCAGATCGCTTATCAAATCATGGTCAAGCGGATACAATCCAACAATCAATATAGTGGACGGTACCCCTCTTCTGGAGGAGATACTACTTTCCGGTAAGGTCCGAATACCAAACATAACTTACAAGAGAACCCTCTATGAGATTGCAAAGAAGATTGCCATTGAAAAAAACGGAAACGGAATAGTGACCGGTGAATCCATTGGGCAGGTCTCCTCGCAGACACCTGCCAACCTGATGGCCATTAATGCCGGTTTTGACTTTCCTGTCTTCAGGCCTCTTGTGGGAATGGATAAGGATGAGATAACTGAGGTAGCCAGGAAGATTGGAACTTTCCCTAAGACAAACATGGGTGAATTCTGCTCTCTCTTTTCCCAGGAGGTTGTTCTCAGGGCTGACCCGGAGATAGTCAGAACTGATTTTGCCGGCATAATTGGGTTGGATGATATGATAAAATCAAGGGTTCAGATCAGCCCTTCAGAGATCGATGATGTCATCGATTCGCTTGAAAAGACCAGCCTTCTGTGCGAGAATATCCCGGATCAGTCACTTACATTCGATCTCAGGAGCCCCATGGATTACAGGGAATGGCACTACCCTGGCGCGAGAAATATAGGGTTAAGACAGTTGAAGGATACACTTAAGCAGGAGAATCAACCAGACAGGCCACTTGTGTTTTACTGTTCAAAAGGACTTCAGAGTGCCTATGCTGCTGGAGTTGCAAGGAAGATGGGAAGGGAGTCCTATTTCGTTCCCATAGATTTACTGCGAAATAAAGTGGATAGAAAGATAAGAAATTAAAGAGACCCTCTCCTGTGCCTTTGGGAATTTCCCGGTATAGGGATGCTGTACCTTCTGCTTGCCACAAACTCATAAACGCCTTCTCCCAGTCCTGCAAGAATGAGAAAATCTGCCGCCAGAGAAATCAGGAAAAGTGGAGGGGAACGCAGCGTGAGGAGTGAAATGGCCCTCATCCGGAAATATCTTCTTCCCTCAGGGGTCTGTACCTGTATTCCGGAATTCATCAAATCCTCTACGGGAATCCTGTTTTTCTTTGAATATTCCACCATACCCTGAAAATCCATTCTGTGCAGTACATCGAATCTCCTCAGGACCTTCACAGAAAAGTTGCAGAAAGGGCAGAACTCATCATAGAAAACTGTATATCTGTCCATATCACTTTATCTCAATTGTTTCCCATTCCGTCAAGAAGTCCCTGGAAACCGAACATCGCAGTGATTGCCGGGGCTATATCAGGTACGAGCTTGAGTCTGTCTATTATCTGATCCTTCGATATTATCTGCTGTTCGGAAGGTTTGATTGAACCTGTCACGATTGCAGCAAATGCATCCTTTATTCCCGGCAGAAGAATCTCAATTATGGTTGTTATCAGCGATGAATAGTTCTGTGTTTCAAGTATGCTGGAATCCCTCAAGGTCAGGGAGGAAAGGCGCAGCTTCTTCTCCTTCAGCATTTCCAGGCTGTTCCTCATCTGCCTGCAGATTGTCAGAATACCGTCTCTCTCCAGGTTCCCATTCAGGGCCGGCTCAGATGTCACCGATACCTTACCTAGAGAATCCTGATATTCAACTTCCAGGAAAGAGCTGACATCTGCATTTGTCTGGTGAATCCTGATCTCAGAACCGGCCTCATCATGTGCAAGTTTTATGAAAAGGTCTCCGCTTGATAAATTTGAGGATGATATGTAATATTCATCAAGGCGTTCAAAGTCAGGAACCGGGTCCTTGCTCATCCAGCTTTTACCTAGCCTTACGGGTACTCTTATCCCCTTCTGGAATGAAGATGGATAAAGTCTTGACCGGAGGAATTCAATTTCAGATGTGTCAAGAAGGAATTCGTATTCCAGATCTCTGGGGCAGTTGGCACGATAGCGGCACTCATATCCACCATTCAGGAATTTAAGAGAAACCTCACCATCATTTACAGGAATATAATTTCTGGAAAGGAAGACCTCAATGGCACGTGTGCTCTTTGCTCTGTAAGCCTTTACTTCCTCTTCCTTTGCAGCAATCTGATCACTGTTAGATGGCGCAATTTTCTTTTTGAAATCGTCAAGTGTTGCAGAAATGAATTTCATCAGAGTTTCTTTTATTCCCTGGAAGAATGCACTCTTCTCCTCCTGGCTGTAAATATTGATGAGCCCGACCAGATCTGATTGAAGCTGGTCTACCCTCTTCTTTCTGTCGTTTTCGCCTGCCTTCAGTCCTTCAAGATCCTTGGAGGCATCAGATGCCCTTTGGGAATATATCAATGAATCAAAAAGGTCATAGAATACAGAACGCAACACCCGCAATGATTCCTCACTTACCTGTTCCGCCATTTATTTTCCACCTTGTTTGATTCAGGGCAATTACCTGAGTGTCTTATCCCTTAATAGATTTTATTGAAAATCTGATTGATATCATTATGACACTACACAAATTGAAAATCTTCAAAGATGATTCTCAACGTAATCCTTTACAATCTTTCTTGTACCTCTTCTCAGAACATCGGACAGTGAAGGTACCGATACTTTCAGTTCCTTTGCCAGATCCTTCATAGAAATCTTCCTGTCAGAATCGTAATATCCTTTCCTGAATGCTATCTCAATTATCTCCTGTTCCCTCTCTGTGAGGTCTGAATTGGTCTCCTCGCTTGCCTCTACAAGCAGAGGGGCAAAGCCTTTCTCCTCAAGCCGTGAGTTCAGGCTCCTGACATAAGCCATGGAGGGAGCCTTGAACCTGTAGGAAAGCCTTGTTCTGTTATAAGACCTGCTGCCAGTTATTATTATATTCTCTTTCGAGAGAAAGGCACAGCTGGAGCAGCTTTCACTTCTGGCCCAGATGGAATTTTTTCCGACTTCAGAGCAGGATATGCCATTTTTTCTAAGTTCATCAAGAATTTCATCCTTATTGCTCTGGCATATGATTCTGTGAATTGTGACATCACCCCCAATCTTGAGTCTCATAACCTCTGCTTTGAATTTTCGTGTATATACAAGATTTGTTACCTTGCAGTCCTCTCTGCTTACTTCAATAAGGGTGTCAATTGAAGATTTTTTTCGCGGCATTGTCATCTCATAAGGCTAGAACTTATGATAAACTTTATCTGACCCGAATAAGGCGTGAACATTCTCCCTTAATAGTAAGGCTAGTTCAATTTATATCCTCTGCACATTAACATATGATAAATATGGAAATAGGAAAGAAACTGTTCATAGCTCTTGTTGTTATCGCCGTTATGGCAGGTGCTTACGGGATATCTCTGAATATCACACACCCTGCGCATATTCAGAGTTCGGGTCCCTCCGGACCTGTGGCCATCACTCTTGTAATCACCACTGACAATTACTATAACTCAACCATTGGCCAGCAGCCTCATTATTATCTCCTGCAGAATGGTTCACTCAAATCCACAACAACGATAACATTCCCGGCCAACCAGAACATAACCCTGACAATTATATGTTATGACAATGGAACAGCATATCCTCTGGGACAGGCAGGGAATAACATTGGGGATGGCGCAGGCCAGGCCTCTCTATATGACGTGAATGGCACCGTTGGGAATGTTGTGAAGGTCATTAACAACACAAATGTCAACTCAACATCATCTAAATTCAGCAGTGGAACAGTGGTTTCATCATTCCCGCAGTACAGTGTTTCCCACACGTTCACCGTTGCCGGTTTGAACCTTAATATTCCAATTCCTCCAGTATCAACTGTTGTTGCCGATCTTCACTTCAGTTCATCACAGGAAGGCACATACAGCTGGCAGTGCAATGACCCCTGCGGGTCCGGTGCCAACGGATGGGAAGGCGCTATGGCAACCCAGGGATGGATGATGGGCAGTGTTGTGGTGAGCTGATAGGTATGACTCAGATGGCCGGAACCGGAACAAATAACCATTTCAGATGGGCCATTGCTTCTGTCGAAGCAGCAATGACTGCATTTCTTCTGCTGGTACCGGCCATGAATCAATCAATCCTGATAGATGACAGGGGTTTTACCGATTATCTCTTCGTTGTGGCATTTTTCACCTCTGTCCCGCTGATATTCATATTTACAGAATACATGAATTACAGATTTTACAGGTATTTCGGGTATCTACAGATTTTCAACGCTATCCTGCTACTTCTGATGTTCCTTTACCATCCTGAATATCTTGTATTCGCAGTACTCATCTTTGCATTTTCCATAATCAGTTTTAACGGTATATTAAGGAGCTACGGGAGGTTTCTGGCATTCACAGGTTTCTCATTCTTCATGTACTATCTTGGGGAATCCCTTCAGTTCATATCCCAGCCACTAACAGCACCGGTAACTGTGGTACCACTCAGATACATATACATATTTCCGGGCCAGCCGCTCCCATGGATATACAGTTCCGGTGTGAACATCTATGGTTCTCTTGTCACAATGACACTGAGCCCCCTTATAATTCTCATATTCACATCCATATCCATACTGGCAGTGGATAATTTCTACGGGATATTCAGAATTCTTTCAGGGAACGGTAATTCCGGAATGGCCGTTTCAGGAGTGCAGGGTATTGCCACTTCTCTTTCCTGCCAGTGTGAAGGATGTATAGGTCTCCTTCCGTCAGTTGCAGCTGCCATTGTGACAATAGCCATGATACCGCTGATACTTGAAAGCTGGGTACTGCTTCTTATGACAAATCTGATCCTGTGGTTTGTGAAGAGCAACCACACTGTGTTCTATGGAAAATTTACGGAATACGTTAAAACAGTGTCAAGGGCTATCCTCATGGCAGGATTGCTGATTCTTCCTTCTGTAAGTACATTTGCAGTATACATGGGGTATTTCAAAACTCCTCTTTTCATATTCGGCACATCAATGGCAGGGGCTTTTCTCGGATATCTTATTGGCTCCCTCTACGGTGGATATATTCTGAGAAGAAATACAATATGGGCTTTTCCACTCCTGATAGCAGGTTCGCTGGCAATTTTCCTATGGTTTGTTCCTGTTCTCACTGCTCTTGTGCTTGAGAGCTTCCCGGTGTATGCACTGATGTCATTGACAACCATAACTGGCGGAATTGCTGCAGGTTCCGTCAGGAAAGTGTTTTCCAGAGGATATCTGGTGAGTGAATTTCTGTCCTTAGCCATGGGGATATTCAGCCTTCTGATCTTCTATGTTGGCCTGGAGTACAGATTCAATCCATGGCCTTTCTTCAGCCTTTCATCAGTTCTGGTCTTTGAAATTGCTGCCTGGGGAACAATGGTACCCCTTATGTGGGTTGCAACACAGTCCACAATCGCCACCTTCTTCACTGAAAGATTCATATTATCTGAAAACACAGCAAGGGTCAGAAAGAGAAACGTGAATGCACAGAATCACATCTGAGCATGTCCCCTATTATCTGCAATCCTTAACAATCTCAGTGAATTCCGCCACAGCGTAACTGTTTTTAACTACGCTCTCTATTGCAGCTGATCAATCGTGGACAGTCAAGAAGGAAAAACCGGAGACTCCTTTGACGCGTTGCTTGACCAGCTTCTGCTAGACATAAAAGCTGTAGCAGTACTGTCTCAGAACAACAGTGAGTACAGTCAGCGTGCTCTTGGAAGAATTTCTGGCGCAAAGGATCTGGATGTGCAGGAGTTCCTCTCTCTTCTCTCGAGGCGCTTCAGGAAGAGTTCACTGTGGTCATTCATCATTGCTGTGGGGGAGATTGCAATGGCAGGAATCCTTCTCTTTCTCAGCCTTGGCCTTATTGTTCCATCTTTCTTTGCCTATGATAACCCACAGGCATTTCTGAATTACTTCACTGAAAGGGTAACACTTCTGCACCCGGGATTATTTATCACATCTCTCCTGGCCCTCCTTCTATTTTCGCTGGGCGCTACCCTTATTATCGGGGCCTTCGCAATTCTCAAGGTGGCTGCTAACACTCTGGAGGATTCCGGCCTAACTTCCTGATGTCAAATGTTCAATAACCGCAAGGATCTCAGGATAATAGTTATTTCATTCAAGTATCTCACAGTGGTCCTCGGTATAATTTTTGCAGGGGTATCGGCAGTAATCATGGGGGAAGCTCTGAAAGGGTTATCATCAACATCTCTCAGGCTCCCCCTGACAATTCAGATATTTGCCCTCATGGCTGGCCTGATATCAGGACTGGCGCTTGTTTCCATCTTTCCACAGTCCCTCAGGGTCAAATTCAGGAGGCCTGTCAGGACGGTAAGGGCAAGGCCAACTTATGGATTTGTTACGCTGCTTGCAATTGGTATCGGGACCACGATAGGATCACCGCTGTTCATTATCCTGCCGGTGAACATTGTGCAGTATGCCATCGTTTCCGTTGTATCTCTTGTGATTGCCGGACTTATATCTCTGGGAATAGCCTGGGTTTATTCGTATATGTATATATATACGGAAAAGAACCACATCGATTCCGTAGGCGGCCCGGGCTTCCTGAGGATAGGTGTGGGCAAGAATTCAGTCACTTATTTTATCTCAAGGCTTTCCATGTGGGTTGCAAATACTGCACTTGCTGCATTCTCAGCCATTTATTTTCTCACATTCACATTCCAGAGCCTGCCTGAAATACTTAAGGTGTACGGGGTGCAGACCTACTACATTTATGCAGTACTGGGATTCCTTGTTCTCTCATTTGCTGTGTGGTTTGTCATCAATGCATTCCTTGAAAACAGGTATCTGAAGCTCATAGGTATGGGCCAGATCATCATGCTTGTTGTCATGGTCGTTATAATCATAGCTCAGAGCATCATACTTGGATTCCGGGGAGGCTGGAATTTCAGCGGATTCACCAGCATAGGATCAGGCAACATGGGGGTTGAGATTCTTGAGAATACAAGTTATCTTTTCATTCTTTTCTTTGGTTTCCAGGAGATCCAGTCCATCATAAAGGAGACAAAGGAAACCTCAACCATTCCGGTTATTTCCAGGTTATTCCACCTGAAACCGATGAGCAGGATACGTTATGTATCAATGTCAATGATCATCACAGTTCTCTTTTCCCTTGCGGTTATGCTCCTTGTTGCTCTATCCTATTACACCGTACATCCAAGCCTTTCTGGAATAGAAAAGGCAACCATGCCCGCTCTTTATGTGGTTGACAGGTATATCAACCCGCAATTTGGGCTTCTCACAATTTCTGCGTTTCTCATAGCTGATATAACAACTTTTGTTCCAGCTTTCATAGCTGCATCCAGACATCTTAGAAGCCTCTCAAGCGATGGTTTCTTCCCGAGATCAATGAAATCCCTTTCCTGGTTCTTCACCATTGCCCTCATTGTTGTTCTGAGTTTCACATCATCGTCATTTCTTGTGGATATCACAGATTTTATGGTTCTGGCCGCAATAGGGCTGATCTCATTTTCTCCTTTCCTGGCTAGAAGGTTCACCGGAGAGAAGAGATGGATTGTCCCTCTTCTTTCACTTCTCATAGGTATATTCTCCATATTTGTTGATCTGACCATATTTCCTCTGGACCAGGAGGTTGTTCTTCTGGGGGTTCTTGCAATGGCTCTGAGTTATCTCACATACGATCTCCTGAGGCTGGGTTCACTTGGCCTGCAGATATTCGTTATATTCTTTGACCTTGCAGGAATCTCTTTTCTGGAGGCATTCCCCACAGCGGTGGTGATAAGATATCCATCCATAATTCCGTTCATAGGGGGGCACGCAGTTAACCTTCTTGCCATAGTTCCTGCAATTCTGGTTCTCAGTATTGCTGCATTTCTGATAAATATTATAATGGATATTTTTGTAATAAAGAGGGTATCTATAGTTTAGGATTCCGGAACCTATTGGAACTCATTGTGTGACTGATATATGAATGAATTTCATAGATCAGGATCTGTATCCATGGAGGCTGTCCAGTTTTCTTGACACTTCCCTTCTTTCCCTTGCTTCATTTTCAGCTATGTTTACTGCCTCTACAGCTGTGCTGGCGGATATCATCTTTCCGTCTGAGTCCTTCAACCTGGTTACCGGAGGAGTGCCAATGGAAACAACAGTCTTCCCTTCCGACAGGGCAAAGGCAGCTTCAGAAAGTGTTCCGGTTGCGCCGTCAATAGAGATGATCACGTCTGACCCTCTGATGATGAGGAAATTTCTCATGTATCCTATGCCGGTGGGAATTCCCACAGTGAGATGGCTGTTTCCTGAGTCCGGGCTGTAACCCGGGAGCAACCCTATAACAATACCTCCTGCTTCCTTAACACCCTGGGATACACCTTCCATGATTCCGTGAAGGCCTCCGCAAAGCACTATATGCCCCCTTTTTGCCAGAGTTCTTCCAAGTTCCACCGCTATTCCATAGTGTTCGCTGTCAGCGGTACTTCCCCCTATGACTCCTATATTGTATACCGGATGGGACAGGCTGATCACCTGGAAAGCAGGTAGTCCAGAGTCTTCCTTCCTATCTTCCCATCTTTCAGATTGTGTTCAAAATTGTTTATTGATGCCCACTGCTCAATGGTGCTGTACCCAAGTGATTTAATCTTTGAATTGATCTGATCCCTGTAATCTTCCAGGGAAACCATTTCATTATCGTAGAATGTAAGGAGCCAGAGATCCCTGATCCTTTCCAGTTCCGTTACAGGATCAGAATGATCCTCAACCCTTATTTCCATGAATTTACCTGAGTCCGGTTCAAATTCTCTCTCTTTCGAAGCGATGAGAATAGCTGCACTCTGCCTGCCTCTTCTGTCGCCTCCAGCTGATTCTCCTGCTTTAAGGCAATCTAGAAGCCTGAATTCCAATGGGCCGGAACGTTCCATAACTGCCGCCATTCTCTTCAGCACCTCAGGTCCAGCAAGAATGTTTCCCTGAACTGCGAAATTCTTTCCGGTTATGCTTCCTGCATAATCAAAGCATTTCTTTCCGGTAAAACTTGCCGCATTCCCATGCCTGTCTACCACTCCGATCTGCCTGTGCTCTCTATCATTATCAACTGAAGTAAGTGACTTTATGGTCTCTTCTGCCCCCTTTTCCTTCAGCAGGGAAAGTCCATTGGGACCGTATGAATAGTTGGCCATTGCCTGTGTTGCCACACAGCCCACACCATGAATTGCCCATGGAACAACAGAACCTACGGAAAGATATTTGCTTGCAACTGCCACTCCCCACTCATCCTTTTCAGGATCGTATGCAACAACTGAGAAGGTCATGGAACATGATGGAAGAGATGCTATAAAACATATGAGATATGGAAAGTAATTTACTGATACTGCAAAAGCTCTTCCCTGACACTGGACAGTCTTCTTGTCAGTTCGGAAAGTTTGTCCTCATTTCCGCCCTTCTTGAATGTGAATGCAAGCCACAGTATGGCCAGAAGCTCGCCACTGATAGACTCAAGTGCGTCTCTCAGTATATTCCCGTCCTCCAGATTGCTGAACAGATCCAGATAGAGAAATTTCTCAGCAATGGAATCGGAGAAGATTTTCTCCCTGACCACGTCATTTAAAGACTGAAGTGTGGAAACGTACTGCCTTCCTTTCTCAGTGAGTGTGTAGACTTTTCTTGGACCAAGCCTGTTGAACTTTATATATCCTTCACTCACCAGATTCCTGAGTATTGGGGAAATTGTTCCGTTCGATTGTGGACCATTGAATTTAGCCAGATATTTTGAAATTTTATACAGAGTGAGATTTTCAAAGCTCAGAAGTATCAGTATCTTGGTAGCATTCTCCCTGATCATCTGTGTAACAGATTGCAGTTGGATATTAAAACAGTCATTTTATCCTCTCATTCATCTTCAGATATGTTATGCAGGGGAACGAGAGTCCGTTAATGCGTTCACACTGGGAGTCTCTGGTTCTGAAAAATAATATATGATTAGTCACAATGATAATACATGCAGAGGACGATTACGCATGCCAACCCCATTGATATCTTTACCATGATGGATGAAGGGGAGGATATCCTGCTTCTTGACGTCAGGGAAAATTCAGAATACACCGGTGACATGGGTCACATACCCTCATCAATCAATGTACCCCTGTCCGGGCTGGATAAATTCCTCAAGGAGAATGCTGACAGCAGGGAAAAGAAGGTGGTCTTTGTCTGTGCCACCGGCGAGAGGAGCCTATATGCCTGTAACATGGCCATTCAGGCAGGATACAGCAATCCCGTTAACATGAGGGGAGGAATGGTACAGTGGCACCTCTCAGGTCTGGAGGTAACATATGAAGACTGAACCAGGCCTGATCAAGAACAGAAGTGACATCTTTAGGAGTGGGAACAGAGAAATTCTTCTTGACTCAATAGAAAGAACATTTTCCAGTATGGATCCAGCCAGAAGGGTTGAGGAGTTTGTCCACAGGGACCTCCTGGACAAAGCTGAGGGAGAAGTATATGCCATCGGGTTTGGAAAAGCATCCCTTTCAATGTACAGGGGACTCAGAAAAGCTCTTCCAGGACGAATTAGAAAGGCCAGAGTCATCGTTCCTCAGGGGATTGATCTATATGAGAAATGGGACGAGCTTGAGCTTCTGCACGGGACCCATCCAAGAGTCTCAGCGGAATCGTGCAGGTCTACAGGGAAAATACTGGACCTGCTTAAGGAGATTAAGAGCAGTGACGTTCTCATAACTCTGATTTCCGGTGGTGGATCTGCTCTGTTTGAGTATCCTGAGAAATGGATTACCATAGATGAGATGGCGGATATTTCTGACTGTCTGATGGGAAACGGTGCAGATATAAAGGAACTGAATGCAGTCAGGATAGCAATGTCACAGGTCAAGGGGGGAAAACTTCTGGGAAAAACCAGTGCAGGAAAAATATACGATTACCTGATTTCCGATGTTCCCGGCGACGATCCATCACTGATCGCTTCTGGTCCGCTTGTAAGATCTGAACTGGACAGAAAAAAGACTGAGGATATTATAGGAAAATACATAGGTTCCTGTGCGGCACTTGAAAAGGTGTCCAGAAACTATTCCCAGTACTCTCTGCCATCATCTGATTGGGACAGGGTTAAGACGGAAATCATAGAGAAAAACTCAGATTTTATAAACTCATTCATGGAGACTTTCACTGAGAAGGGATTTCCTGCTATATCCTTAGGTAGTGGACTCAGCGGAAATGTCATCGAATTTTCCTCATGGCTGACAGGAAAGGTAAGAGAAATCTACAGTACAGAGAAGAAACCTTTCTGGTTTGTGGGAGGAGGAGAGACAACTTCGAAAATAGCAGGAAAGGGAAAGGGGGGAAGAAATTGTGAGCTCACCCTGAGGGTCATGCAGAAATTCAGCAATGAAGAATTCCTCTTTTCCAGCATAGGCACCGATGGCATGGATGGAAACAGTGGAGCAATGGGCGGAATTGCGGACAGCGAGCTTAAGGATAAAATCCCTGACAGGGAGATAGAGGAGAGTCTTTCCAGGTCAGATTCCTTCACACTACTGGAAAAATATTCTTCAGCAATAATCACGGGATTCACAGGAACAAATGTCTCGGACATAATTCTGGGTTATTATGGGGGCCAGAAACACTGATGGCAATCCTGTCACTTCTCTCCGCAAACGGTTCTGCCGGTATTTATGACCCTGATTCCAGGAAAATTGAACTGAATGGAAAGAAAATTGACACCCCCCCTTCCTTCATTCTGGAGCCTGGAGATATGATCAGGATAAAGGGGGAGGATTTTGTCGCAACTGCATTCACAACATTGAGAATAGGAGAGACTGTGAAAAGGAGAACCCAGATTATTCAGCCATGGGATGCGGCCTATTCCATGAAGATGCTGGCGCTTAAGCCTGGAATGAGAGTTCTGGAATCCGGGGGAGGCTCAGGTGCCATGAGCTCTCATATCCTGGAAGCCATTGGAAAAACAGGTTCTCTGATCACTGTGGAGGAGAGCAGTGCAAACTGTGAATCTCTTGTTTCTCTCCGAGCATTTCTCGGAAAGCAGGAGAACTGGACTATCACAAACTCCAGAATTGAGGATTTCAGATGGGAGGAGAAATTTGATGCGGCTATGCTGGATCTGCCTGAACCATGGCAGGCTGCTGAAACAATAAAGGAACTGCTGAAACCTGGTGCTATGTTATGCACATACCTCCCAACTTTCAATCAGGTCGAAAGAACACATATTGCCCTCTCCAGATCAGGTTTCTATGTAGTGGAATGCAGCGAACTGATCAGGAGAAGGATACTTGTTCGAGACGGCGCAACCAGACCGGACAACGACATCATAGGGCATACAGCTTTTCTTTCTTTCTTTGTAAGATGCAGCGGTCTCCGTTACTGAACAATCATTTATACCAGCAAGGCATGGTATAGTGTTGTCTACAGAGGAAGTGGTATGCGAAAGGTGCGGGGGAACCGGCACCGTAATGATATCCGATCACAGGGATGTCTGCCCGGAATGCCTGGGGCTTGGCATTCTGAATCAGGAAAAGACTGTGGAACCTCTTAGCAAGAGCAAGAGTTCAATCAAGAGGTTTGTAGAATGGGTCATAGGGGCACTTCTTGTTTTTTATGGAATATTCTTCTACCTGCTGATTGCCTATCATCTTGATCCAACAGATATGATCATTATACTTCTGGTTGGTCATACTGTTGCATTTGGATCAATTGTTCTGTATCTTCTCTTGGGGTCAGTATACAGGGCTACTGGATAATCCAGTCATATTGCTGTAAGTAAAAATAATCCACAGGAATAGGGGCCCGCAAGACCGATAAAAGGCAGATTTTAATATATAAAGATATGATAATAGGATAGATGAAGGGAAAGAAGATTATAGTTACTGGTGGAGCTGGATTTATTGGCTCCAACCTTGTCCAGTCGCTTGTTGAGAATAATGAGGTTCTGGTTGTCGACAATCTGCATACTGGATCAATAGAAAATCTCAAGGAATTTGAAGGTGACAATCTCAGATTTCTTCAGAAGGATGTGAAGGAGTTTGATACTATAGATTTCGAGGCGGATGTGGTTTTTCATCTTGGCTTCTATTCGGCCTCCCCAATGTACAGGGAGAAGCCGATGCTCGTTTCTGAGGTGATTGCCGGGATGACTTCAGTCCTGGAGTATGCAAGAGAGCATGGCAGCAATATTGTGTTCTCTTCAACCTCATCCATATACAACGGAGTTAAACCTCCTCACAGGGAGGACATAATTCCGGGTGTAACTGATCTCTATACGGAGGCAAGAATTGCATGTGAAAGGCTTTCCCAGCTCTACTGGCAGCTGCATGGTGTGAACACTTCTGCAATGAGGTTCTTTTCTGTGTATGGTTATCATGAAAGGGCTAAGGGAGGTTTTGCAAACCTTGCCACACAGTTCCTGTGGGATATTCGAGCAGGAAGAAGCCCGGTTGTCTACGGTGACGGAGAGCAGCGCAGAGACTTTGTATTTGCCACTGATGTTTGTGATGCACTGATAAAAGCAGCCGATCACAAGGGTTTTGATGTCTTCAATGTGGGATATGGAACGAACTTCAGCCTTAACCAGCTCCTTCAGAAGCTCAATTCAATCCTTGGAACCGATGTGAAGGCAAAATACATTGAGATGCCTGTCAAGAACTATGTTATGGAGACGCTTGCAGATGTCAGCAAGGCAGAGAAGGTTCTCAATTTCAGGGCCAGAATTGACCTGGACAGGGGTCTGAAACTGCTGGCAGATTATTACAGATGATAAGATGAAGACAAGAATGATAATGTCCCGGACACCATTGCGGATAAGCTTCACCGGCGGTGGTACCGATATCCCCGAATATTACAGGAGAGGCAAAAACGGGGCAGTTCTTTCTTCATCAATTGACAAATACATCTACGTGGCAGTTAACAAGAAGTTCGACCACAGAATCAGGGTCAGCTATTCAACAACAGAGATTGTGGATTCAGTGGAGGAGATTCTTCATCCCTCTGTCAGGGAAGCACTGAAGCTCCTTGAAATTGACGGCGGAATTGAAATAGTCAGCATTTCTGATATCCCGTCCAGAGGCACCGGACTTGGATCAAGCAGCACATTCCTTGTGGGGCTTCTGAATGCTCTCCATGCATACAGGGGCGAGCATGCTTCACCCGGCGAACTTGCACGGGAAGCTGTGAAAATAGAGAGGGAAATTCTGAAAGAACCAGGTGGTAAGCAGGATCAGTACATGGCTGCTTATGGAGGAGTTCAGCTGATGGAGTTCAACCCCGATGAAAGCGTTTCCGTAAACCATGTCATAATGAATGAGAACACCAGGACCTCCATAGAATCCTGGCTTCTTCTTCTATACACAGGCAGGGAAAGGAGTTCCACGGACATACACAGAAAACAGTCATCCAATGTGAAGAATACTGAGGAAATGTATGACAGGATGAGAGAGATCACATACGAAGCTCTGAAAAAGATCGGGCAGTCTGATATGGTCGGTCTTGGTGAATGCCTGCATGAAAACTGGATGCTGAAGAAAAATCTGGCTGATGGCATCTCTTCTGAATGGATTGACTCCATATATGAAAAGGCCAGGGAGATGGGTGCTATTGGTGGAAAGATCATCGGTGCAGGTGGTGGTGGCTTCCTTCTGCTTCTGGCTCCTCCTGAGACACATCCTGAAATCATCTCAGAATTTCCGGAACTCAGACATGAACCATTCAGAATAGACTATTCAGGAAGCAGGATAATTTTTGTTGGTGACTGATCAGGTTGATCCGCTGAAGATTCTGCTGTAATTTTTTCTGTATTTTTCAGAAAGCTGAAGGCATTTCCTGATTGCCATTGTAATACTTTCTTCACTGGCAATGCCCTTTCCAGCGATATCGAATGCTGTTCCATGATCCACAGATGTCCTCAGAAAGGGAAGCCCAAGGTTCATGCTCACAGTTCCATGGAAATCCAGCATCTTGGCGGCAATGTGCCCCTGATCATGGTATGGGGAAACAACAAGATCAAACTCCCCTTTGGAGGCTCTGTAATATACAGAGTCTGCAGGGAATGGCCCAGAAACATTCATTCTTTCCCTCATCTTACTGATTGACGGGGCAAGAATATCAATCTCTTCCTGCCCAAGCAACCCGCTCTCACCTCCATGGGGGTTGATTGCTGCAACAGCTATCCTTGGATTTTCTATTCCAAGGAGATGCATGGACACCATGGCTTCCTCAAGCCCCTGTTCTATCATGGTCCTGTTAAGAGATTTCAGTGCCCTTATGAGTGAGAGGTGTTTTGTGAGAAAGAAAATCCTGAGTGTTCCGGATTCAAATATGGTGCTGTTCCATTCTGAATCTGTGAGAGATTTCAACATCTCTGTGTGATCTATGTACCGGGAACCTGCCATTCGTATGGACTCTTTGCTGATAGGAGCTGTACATATGCCATCCACTTCCTTATCCAGTGCCATGCGGGTTGCTATTTCTATGCTTCTTACCGCAATGCTTCCGCTTTCAGGCCCCGCCTTTCCGGTAATTGAAATAGGGCCCGCCACATCCATGACCTTAATGTCATCAGGTACGTCTTTGATACCAAGTGTGAGGGCAGCATTCTTCAGCGATCTAGAACTCCCAACTGCAACAACCTGAGACCTCAGACCCGGGTTCTTGATCAGTGACTTTAGAACAATCTCCGGTCCGATACCTGAAGGATCACCCAGGGTGACTGCAATCACTGCCATAGATCAGGAATCATTTCTAGGTATTATGGCTCTCTGTTTTTCCAGGTGTCTTTCTGTTGATCCTTCCAGAAAATATGAGAAGGCTGATTATCAGTAGAGCGATTGTCAGAAGGATCACGGCTACAGAATTCAGGAATACAGAAACAGGGACATCCACAAGGCTTCCTATGGATACAATGTATTTTCCAGCATCAACACCGAATATGGTTGTCTGTGGCGAATTCACAAGATATACCGAACCGATTCTGAGGATTACAGAGACAAGAAGCACTATGCCAATGCTGATGTGAAGCGCACCTCTTATCAACCTGTAGGAGAGTATGTAATAACAGAGGCCGTAGTTCACAAGGAGATAGGGTGCAAGCAGGCCAAAAACCTCGGCCGAGCTTATGTTTTTACCTGTGGTATAGTTGAACAGTGAGGATACACCTGATGAAAGGTACTGTGCAAATGAATTCTCAAGAGATGTTAGCCCTGCAATTATTATGATCAGGAGTATAATATATAGTACAATTCCAAAATATATGGTGCGCCTCTGTTTTGATGTAAAAAATTTCCTCCCAGCTACCAGGATGATTATCCCTGCAGCAGCGAACCCAAGTGATTCATAATTTGTGTGATTGCTTAACTGAATTACCGCCCCTATGGCAAATATGAGGAATGCAAAGCCTGCAGTAAAACGGTTAATGGGCCTGCTGTCAGAGTCGTATTTCTCAGCGTTCAATGGTCAGTAAAAATGCTCCTGTCTTATAATCATTTGTAGCTGATAATTCCAATAAAATATTAATAAGATGGCCTCATAGGAATGTATAACCCAATGATTTGCGGTTCTTTCTATGAACCTTGGGAATTGTTTGGGCAGTCTCCTCCAAAAATTTAGATGTGAATCTGATGACAGAAACTGATCAGAAACTGGAGAAGAATGCTGTTGGCCTGTTTCAGGGCATATTCCAGTCCCTGGGCCAGGTGGCCCCTGCTGCGGATATAGCCATCCTTCTGGTGGCTTCTTTCTCAACCAGTGGCGCCGAAACAGTGCTCTCTGTAATAATTGCCTGGCTAATATATGCTCTCTGGATGGTAACTCCATACATGTTTGCCAAAAGAAAGTCAAACGCAGGAAGTTACTATGCCTATGCCGCCTCAGCAACGGACAGGGGAAGGCTTGGACCAATAACTGCAATGAGCTTCATGTATTATGATATAACAGGAGCAGCTTTCGGGATACTCGGGCTGTCCAGTTTCCTTTTCCTGATTTCCCCGTCAATAACTTCCATTCCATACATATGGATACTGTTTGCTGCAGCCTTTACCGGTTACATATCAATACTTACATACAGAGGAATAAGGCCATCGCTGAATTACACTGCAATCAGCGGTCTGGCAGAAGTTGCTTTCCTTTTCATTGCTGCTGTCATAATCATAGTGGAGGTTGGAAAGGGAAACTCCTTCGTTCCTTTCGAGTTCACAGGAAAATATGCAGTTGGAGTTTCTGCCATAATGTTCGGTGCAATCTTCTCCATACTTGACTTCACCGGCAGTGGTGTTGTGACAACAGTCTCGGAGGAGATAACCGAACCCAAGAAGAATATCGGCAAATCCATCATATTTGCAATGGCCCTCACTGCCATTGCCCTGATTCCTGCAACATATGCCCTTACAGTGGGCTGGGGAATTTCCAACATATCATCATTTGCCACGACAAATGATGCGGGAATCATTGTGTTTTCAAGATATCTTGGCCCGATTGGCGTTTTCCTTCTTGTTATATTCACCATAAACAGTTACCTGAGCAACGGAGTAAGCAAGGCAACAGCTGTTGGAAGATGGTGGCATTCAGCTGCCAGAGATGGTGTAATATTCCCCAAATCATTCGGGGAGGTTCACAAAAAATACAGAACTCCTGCAAAGGCAACCATGGCCTGGATCCTTTCCTCGTTTGTCCTGGATGTTCTCATGGGACTGAAGTTTGGTCCCGAGGACGCTGCCTTTGTACTGGAGGCCGGTACCGGTATTTCCATAATCATTGTACACATCCTTGCCAACACTTCTCTGACATTCTACGGTTTCCGCACGAAGGAGTTCAGGACACTGAGTTTCGGACTGGCCCCCATAGTTTCTTCGCTCATAGGGTTCATAGTCATATATTTCTCAATAACTGACATAATAACGAAATATCTGGCAAATCCAACTTCAGGGGTGGATACCGCCTATCTTGCCTCTTTCATAATAACAATTCTCTGGATAGTTGTTGGTGGTGGATTGATAACCTATTACTATTCTAAGAGGAAACCGAAAGTCCTTAAAGAAGCTGGGGAATTTGACGTTGAGGACCAGTCCAGCTGATCATTATTTTTAAAAATATTATGAATTGGGCAAACTTAATATTTCTTTTTGCATGTGACAATACATGAGCAAAGAAGAGGAATCAAGGGAAGTTCTACCCACAAAAGAATACTATAACCCGAAGATGGGGAACTATCAGGAGGTATACCGCAGGTCCATAGAGGAGCCTGACAGGTTCTGGCAGGATCAGTCTAAAATTCTGGACTGGTTCAAGGGATTTGATGAGGTCCTGGATGACAGCAATCCTCCATTCTACAGATGGTTCAAAGGCGGAAAGCTGAATCTCAGTTACAATGCTGTGGACAGGCACGTGAAGATGCACAGGAGAAACAAGGCTGCTTACATCTGGATTGCCGAAAATGGAGAGGAGAAGATCATCACCTATGATGGCCTTTACAGGCGTGTGAACAATTTCGCAAAAGCCCTTCTGGATATGGGCATGAAGAAAGGAGATCGTGTTGTGATATACCTGCCAATGATACTTGAGGCCCCGGTTGCGCTTCTCGCATGTGCAAGAATTGGCGTGATATTCTCATTTGTCTTCGCAGGATTCGGTGCAGGCGCTCTTGCAGACAGGATAAAGGATTCCGGCGCAAAGATGGTCATAACATCCGACGGCGCGAACAGGTCAGGAAAAGTTATCGATCTTAAGGGAATTGTGGACGAGGCACTGGAACAGACGTCCTCTGTAGGAACAGTTGTTGTTGTGAAAAGAACCGGGAACTCCGTTAATATGGAAGAGGGCAGGGATATCTGGTGGCATGATGTTGTAAAGGATGGCCAGGCATATGTCGATCCTGAGTGGATGGATTCAACTGATCCCCTTTACATACTGTACACATCAGGAACAACCGGCAAACCAAAGGGGGTTCTACACAGTACAGGGGGATACGGTGTCTGGGTGGCCAGCACACTGAAATGGGCATTCGATCCTCAGGAGGATGACAGATGGTGGTGCGCTGCCGACATAGGATGGGTTACTGGTCACAGTTACATTGTGTTCGCTCCGCTGATTCTGGGGCTTACTTCCATAATGTACGAGGGGGCCATAACATATCCTGCGCCTGACAGGATGTGGGAGATCATTGAAAGATACCGTGTTAATATACTGTACACTTCTCCCACTGCAATACGCACTCTTATGAGGTATGGTGAGAAATATCCCAGAATGCATGATCTTTCCACACTGAAAACACTGGGAACAGTGGGAGAGCCAATCAATCCAAGTGCCTGGAAATGGTATTATGAAAATATAGGCTATTCAAGATGTCCCATAATCGACACATACTGGCAGACAGAGACAGGAGGGTTTGCCATTGCCCCGAGCCTCAACCTTGGACTGCCTCCTCTGAAACCGGGCTCAGCTACATTTCCAATGCCAGGCATAGAGCCCACAATACTGACGGATTCAGGAAAGGAAGTGAAACCCAACGAGAAAGGGTTCATCGTTTACAACAGGCCATGGCCGGGAATGTTCATGACCCTTTATAACGATCCGGAGAGATTCAAGAGCGTATACTTCGAGAAATTCAAGGGAAAGTACTATTGTGGAGACTATGCAGTGAAGGATTCTGACGGTTATTACTGGCTCCTTGGAAGAGCGGATGAGGTACTGAACGTTTCAGGCCACAGGCTTGGAACGATAGAGGTGGAGGATGCTCTCATCACATCTCAGGAGGTTGCCGAAGCGGCTGTTTTCGGAAAGCCAGACGAGGTAAAGGGCGAAGTGATTGTTGCATTTGTTGTGGTGAAGGAAAGTGCTGCAGATGACAGAGACATCGTTCCGAAACTGAGAAAAAGGATCAGGGAGGATCTCGGACCTGTTTATGTGCCGGAGGAGATACACATCGTGAAATCCCTTCCCAAGACAAGAAGCGGGAAAATAATGAGAAGAGTGGTCAAGGCCGTTGCACTCGGTCAGGTTCCAGGAGACATAAGCACCCTGGAGAACTCCGCTTCTGTTGACGAGGTAAAGGCAGCAATAGAGGAGTTCAAAAAGGTCGCAAAGAATTAAACACCTCATTAACTTTTTTCATTCTTCTCTCCTATTCCCATTTCGATTTTTTTATAAAATGAAAAATAGATGTTAAGGTATCGTACATAAAAGTGTGTGCATAGAACTTCCCATTTGTGAGAACGGAAAATAAAGGGCACAGCCAGTGCTGAAATTGCAGGAAATCTGTACTGCACTTATAGAGGATGAATTCCCTGATTCTCGCTTTGCCTTATCTCCTTCAGTGCCTCTCTGTCCCGGCAGTAAAGGTAAGGAGCAAGATCCAGTGATGGCGGAGATTTCTTGAGTGTTCTGCTATAAACATTTCTGAGATTTCTGTCAACCTCTGAGCAATAGCCTTTCCATGTCACTCCAATTGATTCAACATACATTTTCTCGATTCCGGTTGCAATCTCATGGGCATAGGGATATTCATATCCGTTATCTGACATCCATTTTTCCGGAAGTTCGTGGTGAAGACCGATGCTTTCAACGGTGCTCACCTCTTTTCCCTCAACCTTGAAGAAAGGAGGAAAGTGCTCGTCAAGGTATATTGTTTTCCCATCCATAGAATAACCACCAGTGTATTTGACATCATAGTGGAGATTGACCCTTACATCCTCCGCTCTTTTTGTTTCAATGACAGTGCCGATCTCCCTCTCATCCTGAAATGCTTTGTCTCCCTGCACTTCAAGAAATGAGCCTACCTTTGGAAGAAATTCCGTTCTGATTCTTATATAGGATGGCTCGTGAAAGTCAATTGCCATCACCGTAAATTCCTTCTTTTGAGCATTTTTATCTGCTATATGCTCAACGACCCTGTATTCAGACATAGTCAGAATAAAACAGATTGCAGTAATTACCTTTCCGGTATGTTAGTTACTCAGTTACCGGAGTCTGATCCATATCCAGTATCTGTTCCTCCAGGCGTTTGCATTCCTGACGTCACCGGTATTCTTATTGTCTTTGTTCTCTAATTGATTCTTTTTATGGAGATAGAGGTTCGTAGTGTATCGCAAGAACCCCATTATCGAAAGTTTCAGATGAGATGAGTCTCAGGTTATGTCTCCTGTTTCCGCCATGAAAAAGTGGTTTTCCCGACCCCAGAATAATCGGTCTGATTCTTATGCGGTATTCGTCCACAAGGTCATTTGCGACAAGGGATGAAACAAGTGTTCCGCTGCCAACCACAACCATATCCTTCCCCTTTTCATTTTTCATCTCCCTTACAGCAGATACTGGATCTCTGTGAATTAATTTAACAGGTTTCCAGGGGGTTTCAATTTCAGACCCTGTAAATACGATCTTCTGGTATCCGTTCAGCTGTCCGATAATCTCGGAATCAAATCCATCAGGGGTTGG
>JAMCPQ010000036.1 GCA_023379825.1 Thermoplasmatota archaeon
AGATCCTACGGTGCCTCATGGGGACCTGGGCGAGAATCGTTGCTGAGGAGCTCCGGCGCAATCTCAGTGCTGAGGAAACCCTCTTCAATTCTCAGGATCATCAGGGGATATCCCCAGCAACTTGACGGGAATAATTCTTTTAAAGCAGAATAAATTCAATGGTAATGAAAACAGTCACTCCGGGACAGTTATCAAGAATACTGAATGACATGGCTATTAGTGGCGGTTTTCCCGTAATGATTTGGGGCGCACCGGGAATTGGGAAATCAGAGATAGTAAGGGAAGTTGCCAGAGACAGAAAACTTGAAGTTCTGGACATGAGGCTTAACTATTACGAGGAATCAGATCTCCTGGGAATTCCAATGCGTACTGATGAAGGCATGAAGTTCATAAAATATTCGAGCTTTCCATCCTCAGGCCATGGGTTATGGTTTTTCGACGAACTAACCCACGCGAGGACATCAATCCAGGGCCTTGTATTTGAACTTATAAACGATGGAAAGATAGAGGATTATTCAGTGCCGGATGGTTGGAGACACTTTGTCGGGGCATCAAACCTTCCCAGACATAAAAGTATATCAAATCCCATGCCTACAGGATTGGCCTCCCGGTTCACAGGCGGTCATTATGAGCTTGTTCCTGATATTGCAGACTGGGTTTCATGGGCTAATTCAAATGGTGTTGATGAAAGGGTGATCTCTTTTGTATCTTATATGGAAAACAACGACAGTCTCCCCTGGCTCCTGAGAATGGACTCCGATGACTTGCTTAATCCACGACTGTGGTCCACAGGTATATCCCACGCAGTAAAAAATTTCCATGGAAAGCATCTGGAAAACATTCTCGGCGGTCTAATGGGAGAAACCAATGCTACAGAGTTTCTCAGATACCTGCAGCAGTCTGAAGGGCTTCCCGGATACCAGGAGATAATGAAAGAACCTCATAAATGGCTGTCTGCCCAACAGGATCCGTCGAGAGTCTATCTGTTTCTGAATTCCATTATCAGGAATACAGCAAATGGAAAAATCCCCATAGATTCTTCCCTGGAAGTTCTTTCAAAGATTCAGCATGAGTTCATGTCCTTTGCCCTTACAGCTCTTTCAAGGGCAATGAAAGAGGAGGATCTGCTTTCCAGCAGAGTCTTCCGGGAGAATACGGAACTTTTCAGCGAGGTACTGGGCCTTGAAGGAGAGTGAATTTGAGCCTAAAAAAGTGAGGATAATGTCCAGACTCCTTACGGATCACCCATTTTACGGAGCAATTGCCTCATCCATGAGGATAGTGGAATCTGAGAAGGCAGACAGATTATACACTGACGGAAACAGCCTTCTTGTGAACCCCATATGGTTCAGGAATGCCGGCATAGAGGAATGTGCATTTGAGTTTTCAAAAGCAGCTTTGAAGATAGCTCTTCTTCAGCAGTCCCGAATGAAGAACAGAGTTCCACTGGTATGGAACCTTGCAATGGAAAGTGTCTGTGATTCAATCCTGCACAGGTATGCAATTTCAGATGGAATCACTCTGGACAGTTTCAGCATCCTTGCAGAGCAAATGTCTGTGGACGAGTTCTATACTATGATTGTTAGAACCCTGAGGGGTAGTCAGAGATTGGAAATGCTGGAAAAAATTGAAAAGAAACTGCTGAATAAAGAGAATCTGTCGGAATCTGATGTTTTTCTTTTGAAGGATATAATGAATATTGCGGAGATCAGAAGGAAGGATATCTCATGGTTCATTGACAGATACGGGGACATGACAAGGAGCCATTATCTTTACAGGCCAAAATATTCAGGGAAAATGGTTGCAGCTGAAAGGGCTGAGGCCATGGCAGGGAGAAGGGGAGTCCCTGTTGAAAGGCACATCAAAGGTTCATATGCATATCCCTCCTGGATATACATTCTATCATCGAAACTGGAAATGAACTGCAGAATTGCCTCATTTTCCAGAATTCGGCGAAAATATCAGGACCAGGGTATTGTTCTTCCGTCTTTCAGGGAGAAATTCTCACTGGTCAACATTGCCATTGACGCCTCAGCATCAATTGACGATAGCACCTTTTCTATGTTTTCCGGGTCAGTTATTGAGATGCTTACCGGGAACTTCGGTATACAGGCATTCAGGATCTTTCAGACTGATGCAGGAATCAGGAGTGAAATCACCATTGAGGGGAGAGATATTCCGCAATCTCTCCTTGTAAGAAAGGGAGAGGGGGGAACTGATTTCAGGGATCTATTCCGGCATCTGGAAAATACAGGAAACAGAGAACCGCTTATAGTTCTCACAGATGGAAAGGCCTCTGTTCCGGAAAAGGAACCTGAAGGGTTCAGAACATACTGGATCACAACAGACCATGACCTCCCATGGGGAGAGAACATTAAATGGGATCTGGAGAGATTGGATGTGCCTTCAGCTTAAACAGAACGGGCTGCTCAGAAATGACGGAAAACATAATGATAAGTAAAGTACTGGAAAAGTTTCATTCGTTCATTGCCGGGAATCCGGATATTGGTGTAAACCAGATAAGTGGAAACTCAATTATGGAGAACAACAAGTACGGGTTCTCGGTGAAGAAGGAACAGTACCGTTATAATTTCAACAACATGTCTTACTTGGACATATCCATGGAGGAGCCTGTAATTGTGGAATACGTATCGGCAGGCATTTTCCACTCCACTGCCGGAAAGAGGCTGGATTTCCACCGCGACTACATTCTGGTTTATTCTGATCCGGAGAGATCAGCCCCATACCATAAGGTGTATCTGGAAACTTTGCAGGATATTAACTTCAGGAGGCCAGATTCAGAAGAGAGAGAATCACTGAAATCGGAATCACTCCTCAGGAGGCTTAGGGAAAATTGATGGAATCGGAAAACACTTATCTCCAGAGAATCATTAAACCTGCATGATCGTTTCCATAATGAGGGAGATCAGCATTGATGTCCTTCAAAGATGCAGAGAAATTACCGGAGCAGATGTAAGGGTATTGGAGCCTGAGGTCGCAGATGTTCAGGTTATTTACAGGAAATATTCTGTTACTAAGGATCTGAAGATGATTCAGACAATTTCAGCAGGTGTTGACCACCTGGATTTCAAATCAGTTCCGGAAAATGTATTGATATGCAGCAATGCCGGAGCTTTCTCTGAACCTGTTGCTGAACATGCTTTTGCCATGCTTCTCTCTGTAAACAAGAGAATAATAGATTTCGAAAAGCAGTCAAGAAAAGGTGTGTATGAAAGGCTGCCAGTCCGCAGCCTTATCGGCAGGAAAATTGGAATATTCGGGTATGGTGGAATAGGCCGGAGCATGGCGAAAATTGCAAAATCCCTGAACATGGAAACAGTAGCCTATTCACGTAACAGGAATGGGGATGAAAACCTTGACAGATTTGTCAATACTCCAGAAGAACTGTTCCATGAGTCGGATATTGTAGCTCTGGCTATGCCTCTCACCAACATAACGAGAGGCATAGTTGATTCAAAACTTCTCTCAGAATTCAGGGGAGATACAATAGTAAATGTGGCCAGGGCAGACGTTGTAAGAGAGAAGGACATGCTGGAATATCTGAGTAAAAATCCCGACAAGATGTACCTTACTGATGTCTGGTGGAGGGAACCAAATGTTGATTTCCCGATTCCAGAAAATGTCCTGCTCACTCCGCATGTTGGAGGGATAAACAGATCTCTGGAAGAGACAGCCGTATACAGGGCCTGCCAGAATGTGAGAAAATTCATAAATGGCGAAAGGCCTGAGCATATTGTGGATAGAAAGGAATATACGAATTAAGGTCAGGAGAATTCAAAAAGGCTCTTCTGTTGAGTATCCGCGTTATCCTTTACTTTCTCCAGTGTGCTGTTCTGGCTGTTGTCCTGCAATTCCCTGTAGTCCTCGGAAAGTCCCTCAAGAACCCTGTTGAGTGTCTCATCAACTCTTCTGGCATAATATTCCCAGTCAGGGGTACCGTTGAATGGTACACCATCCATGTATGGCTCAACCTCCTGTGGTGACTTTTTGCTGTTCGTCACTATCCAGGAGACTTTCATGCCGGGGATGAAGGTTTCACCCATTTCCATCAGTTTCTTGGCAACACGGATATTTGCCAGGGATTGTTCCTTGTAATTTCTGAAATCTCTAACTGATCGGGAGATAACAAGATCATCAATATTTATGGATGAAGTATCTCCAGCCTTTATCTTTGCAATTATGTCATTCCTGTACGCAATGGCCCCTTCCAGGTTTCTGTCCAGCACCAGCTGGAAGACCCTGGAGAGAGCTTCACTCTGAAGATCGAATGAATCTGTCCTTCTGACCTCATATCCCCTGACAAGAACTTCCCCTTTCTGTGATTCAGGATATATGATCTTCCCTGCGTATCTCTTCTTGGCACCATGTGAGAAGAGCGGATCCATGACCTTTTCAAATTCCACAATGACCCCCTCCTCCCGGGAGATACGCTCGCTCAGGTCTCGGCCAATCCGGATGGCATCTTCTGGTGATCCCGCACCAGACTCGATAAATACGGAATCAGTATCACCATATATCACACGGAAATTTTCGGATTTCAGTTTTTCTATGAGCCCCTTTATGGTTTCCCTGGCGTATCCGGTAACTGCGCTTCCAATTTCCAGGTTAGTGAACCTGTAGAAAGATGAGGCAAGGACCCCATAGAATGTGTTCATGAGGATCTTAAGAGCCCCCTGGATTCCGTCAAGATATTCCCGTTCTTCCCCTCCAGATGCTTTCATACGTGCCTTTACGCGGTCTCTTTCCTCCATCAGGTCTCTCAGGAGCCTTGGTACAAGCCCAGGTTTTCTCTCTGCGGAGATAAATCGTATTCCGTTTGGAGCAACGTTTTCTCCATCCGGTGAAAGGGTTGTGAAACAGATGTTGTATTTCATAATCATGGACGGATACATGCTCTTGAAGTCAAGAACAATAACATTATCATATATCCCTGCACCGATGGAGTGAACATATCCTCCTTCAATTGGGTTCTCCTTCCCGTTGTGGGAAGTCATGGGGACACCGATATTCTCCCTGTCTGCCTTTCTTATGAGCAGAGAATCCACATAATTGCTGGTCCCTCCATTTGAAACATCATCATACGGTAGTTTGGTGACAGTGGACATGAACATGTTCCGGTCAACAACCCTGAGCTTCTGGAATATCTGGAGTGTAAGATATGCATCCTTTATACAGTATTCTATCACCTCCTGCTTTCTGTTTGCCCATTCCTCCTCTATTTTCAGGCGGTTTATGTTATCCTTTCCTTCCCCAAGTAGCTCCTGAGCAACGTAATTCAGTGTTTCATGCTTTGGATGCATTATCTTCTTGACCGCCCACCATGTATCCGATATTGTTCTCCCATGCAGCCGCCAGTACTGTCCCTGAATCCTGTGCGGGGGTTCTCCATCCCTGCCAATGTTGAATCTGACCCCAAATTTCTGCATTCTTGACTGGATTACGGGAAGGTCGTATCCGTCAATGTTATAACCTGTGAGAATGTCAGGGTCCTCCTTCTTCACCAGAGAGACAAAATCAGAAAGAATTTTTTTCTCATCTCCTTCAATGTATCCTTTGTGCAGTTCCTTCCCGTCGTGAACCGCATATCCGATCATAAGGATGTGCCCATATTCCTCCCCTTTCACCGGAGTGACAGCGTTTTCTATATCGAAGCTCAGAATCTTTACAGGAGGAACAAAATCGTCACAATTTTCAAGTTTTTCCACCTTAATTACAAGTTCAGTGGTAAAATTAGCCTTTTCTTCAGGCATCTCCTCTCCTGTTATTTTAACACAGGGGTTCAGGTCCATATCATATATGAATCTGTGATGAAATGGTATGTCAGCAGCAAGGACCTTGAACCTGTTTCCACATTTCTCCCTTAACTTCGGGACCTTCCAGGGTGAAGTAACATATATCCGTGTTACTTTTCTCACCTTTCCCTCCACCCAGAGTTCCATCTCCTTTTCATCGCGGTATTCCTCGTCTGCACGATAGATCTGAAGGCATGCATCAGATGGCTCAACAAGATCGAAATATGGCCTGAATCCAAAATATAGGGCAGTGACTGATCTGCCGTCGTCAGTTCTCCCGAAAAGCTCAACTGCAACATCCCTTGTCCTGTAAGAGGCAACAAGGATGCGCATCCTGATCTCCATGGCTCATTAATGTAGACAGAATATAAAAGATGACCTTTTATCTAATTGTATCAGAATGATCTGCCACTTGGAAACATTAAATATCCTGATAGTATGATTACCAAGTTCTATGAAATTTATAATAACATATTGTGAAGGAGGTGCCCCCTCTTTTGTCTGAAATTCTGGAAATTGTGAGAAAACACAACGACTTCAGAAGGTCGTGCCTCAATATGCAGGTATCAGAGAATTTCCTCAGCGGTGATGCCAAAGAAGCCCTTTCTTCAGACATGGCTTCCCGATATTCTCTGGAGATTGATGGAAAAGAGGCATATGGTGGAGCAAAATTTTCCGAAGAAGTTTTGCACACAACTGAAAAACTTGTTGCCCGACTTTACGGGAGCAGGTACGCAGAGGTCAGGCCTATTGGTGGGCACATAGCCTCTGAGATTGTTCTTCTTTCACTGGTATCAAGGAAGGATAATGTACTATCAATACCTGAGAGCAATGGAGGATACACAGGCTATGAGGGGGGATATCTCCCGCAGATGCTTGGTTTCAAGAATTACCACATACCATATGACAACGCAACCCAGGAGATCCGCCTTGACAAGCTGGAAAAACTTATGCAGGTGACATCTCCAACCCTTCTGGTTCTTGGGCAGTCTTTCTTTGTCAGGCATTACGATCTGAAGGCTATCCGGGAGATCTGTGACAGGCATGGAACAAAGTTGGCATATGACGGCTCACATGTGATGGGGTTAATTGCCGGGAAAGCTTTCCAGAAGGATGTTCTTGACTATTGTGACGTACTTTTCGGGTCAACACATAAATCATTCTTTGGTCCACAGGGAGGGATTATACTTACCAATGATGAAGACATATATGATACGATGAGCAGGAACATCACCTGGCGTTCAATGGATAATTTCCATCCTTCAAGGGTGGCTGCCCTTGGGGTTGCAACAGAGGAGATGATAAGATCCGGTGAGAAGTATGCCTCACTTGTAGCATCCAACAGTCATTCCCTTGGAAAGGAACTAAACGATAACGGAATAGGTGTCAGATTTTCCCCCTGGTTCTCAGAAACGCACCAGATACTTATTGACCCTCAATCCCTCAGTAAATCAGGTCTGGATTTCAGGACTTTCAGTGAAAGGCTTGAGGAAAATGGCATAATTACTGACAGGGAAGGCAGGGTCGGGACAGCTGAAATATCAAGATACGGATTAAATAATATGCATGAGATAGCAGAGTTGATTCTCAAAGTATTCCGGGGAGAATCTGTAAAAGACAGGGTGAAAGAAATGCTCTCAAACATGTCGCTGAAATACTGAGATGGTTTTCATGAAGGTATCAGACATAATGACAAGGGAAGGTTTGGTGACCCTTCCCTCAACGGCAAAGATCACCGATGCGTTTGCAAAGATGAAGGAAACTGGCATACATCAGATACCGGTCCTGTCAGGAAAGACATACATTGGAATGCTTCTGTTCAGGGAAATCCTTAAGAGACGAAGCCTTCAGAGCATGGAAAAAATAGGCTCACTTGCAATAAGAACACCCAGGCTGAAGCCCTCAGATGATATCTTCAGGGCCATTGATCTCATTAGGAAGTCAGGAATTCCAGCACTTCCGGTTGCAGAGAAAGGGAAGCTGGTTGGAATACTTTCCAGGACGGATATTATGCGCAATCTTGGGACTTTCAGTGACATCAGGAACATGAAGGTGCTTGATGTCATGACAACCAGTCCAGAAACAGTAAGCATGGATGACAGCGTAAAGACTGCAGTGGAGAAGATGAGAAGCCTTGATGAGAGTGAAATCCCGGTAACAGACGGGGAACAGTTCCTGAAGGGAATCCTAATGGCAGGGGAAATATCTCCGTCCGCAATAATCCGGGGTGACCAGACGAAGGGGAAAGGAGACATAACTGGAGAAAACTCCAGAATGGACCTGAAGTGTTCATCCTTGATGGGAAACCCTGTCAGTGTGCACCCTGACTCAACGCTGGAAGATGCCTCCCGAGCGCTACTGAAAAACAGGTTTCACACTCTGCCGGTCACAGATGGGCAGGGAAAGGTTGTCGGGGTAATTGGCATCATGGATATTCTGAACATGATCTCAGTACCAGCCAGGGAAAAAGGAATCCTGATCCAGGTTTCCGGTCTGGATGCCTATGACGACGATCTCTACGACATTATATTTTTTGAGGGGGAAAAATTTGTTTCCAGAATATCTAGAATTGCCGGAATTGAGCAAGGCAGTTTCAATATTCACGTAACAAAATATCACTCCTCAGGCAGGATTAAATATTCCCTGAGGACCCGCCTCTATGGGGGTCATACTCACATGGCCGTAGATGATTTTGACTGGAATTTCGGAAAGTGCCTCAGCCGCATTTTCGATACCTATGAGAACAGACTGAAGAAAAATAATTCTTCCTGAACCTGTTCCATATACCTATAATTTATCCTATTCTTAGTTAACCATTATTCATCAGTACGCATTAATCTATTATAATATAAATTTTATTATAGTATTCGAATTATGGCAATAAAAGATATAGTTTTAGAATGTATTATATAAACTTTTGCAATAACAATTATATGAACAGGCTCGTTAATGAACCATGGAATCAGTAGGTAATGTTGACACTAAAAGGAGGCCAAGGAAGATTGGATTAAAGAAGGAACTTGGTTTTTATGAACTCCTTGTTATTGGCGTTGCCGGAGCCCTGGGTAACGGTGCTCTCTTTGGTACAGTTCAGATGGTTTCAGGTGCTGGCCCGGGAGCTATTTTCGGGTTTGTATTCGGAGCATTTATCTATGGTCTGTTGACAATGACATACGTGGAAATGTCAAAGGTATATCCGGAGGCAGGAGGCCCAACAAGATATACAATCTATACCCATGGACGCTGGACAAATCTTATAAACTCCATGGCAGACCTGTTATGGTACCTTTTCATCCCGCCCATCGAGGTTGTGGCAATTATTTCAGGTCTGGATTACTTCTATCATGGGGTATTCCTTACAAGTGCTGGATTTCCCACAACTACAGGGGTTCTGGTTGGAACGCTTCTTATACTGACATTTGTCCCGATCAATTATTTCGGGATAAAGGAGTTCGGCAGAACAACAAATGTGATGGGAATTATAAAACTGATATTCTACATTGCCATGGTGCTTGGTTTTATTGCCTTTGTTGCTAATTTCAGTAACCTGACAGCATATGGGGTTCTCCCTTACAGAGCGGTGTCCATTCTTGGAATCATGCCTCTTGTCATGTACGACTTCGGGGCCACAAGAGTGATTCCGGATCTTGCAGAGGAGACAAAACACCGGGGTGACATAGGCAAGGCCATGATCTTCACGGTGATTATAGAGAGCCTTATCTATGTGGGTGTAGGGTTTGCAGTTGTGTTCGGTTTCCATTTTGCCTCACTGGGCATAAAGCCAGGTGATTTCAGTGCTCTATCATCACATCTTGAGGGATTTAACCCATTCTTCGTTTTTGCGCACCAGTCCGGAATAACCTGGGTTTTTGTTGCCGCTCTTGTAACAGGGCTTCTGGCCCCATACGTGACGGGATACATATATCTTGGAAGCGGAACCAGAGTTCTCTTTGCCATAGGAAGATCAGGTTTCATAAGCAAATCACTTAAAAAGATAGAATCGAAGCACGCTATCCCGCTGATTGCCCTGATTGTGTTTGCAATTATAGGATCAATAATAGTTCTGGTGACTGCTCCTGATCCTACCATATATACTTTCATAGATGACGCGTCGGCCGCAGGATATCTGGGGCTTGTGCTTAACCCTATTGCGAACATGGTTACAAGAAGACAGGGTCTTGTTCCTAAGAATCTGAGAGTAAGAGGTATGCCAGTAATAGCCCCACTTGCTGTGGGTCTGAGTGCTCTTATACCCTTCTGGGCGGGATGGCCTTCCGAGCCTTATGCTGTTCTTCTTATGTTAATAGGTACAGTTGTCATAGGAATACTGTCAAAGGTCAAAATAGGCGCCAGGAATGTGATATGGTATGTGGTTTTCATTCTGTTCGAGACAATAATGGTGATGATAGGTTCGGACGGTTTCACCGGAAAAATATTCGGAGCAAGTATTGGGAACCTTATACCATTTACATGGGCCACTCTGATAGTTCTGGTTGTTTCAATGGCAATATTCTACCCCTGGGGCATTCTGTCAGGTTTCAAGAAACAGTTCTCACACCCGGACTTCACACAGGAGGTTCTGGAGTCAAACAGACTCGCCAAAAAGATTGACCCGTTGAAATCAGAAACAGAATCTAACCAGTAAACTTTTTTCAGTTTACAATTATTTTTCTTGAAAATTAAAACAATAAATCTCTCACTGAAAATGATATTTTTGGAAAATGGAGAGGAATTATTTCATAGCCTTCCTGATAGTAAGATTCACATCCAGAATCTCAAGCCCTTTAGAAATTCCATTTTTAAGGTCATCAGTCTTGAGACCTTTAAGTATTTCCCTTATTCTCTTTTCGTAATCAAGGCCAAGATATGGGACAGTTTCCTCTATAACTCTTGCAGGGGTTCTTGACCCTACAAATGTCTCACGTAGCTGCATTATAATGCGCTCGAAGTTGTCAAGAACAAGCCCCCGGCCATCAGGGGAATGTGAGCAGGAAATGTAGAATCTGGTCGAATCCTGTTTCTTTATGCGGCCATCCATGATCATCTCAAGTGTTTTCTTCAGATTTGCCATGTTCCTGGACCAGCCCATGGCAGCTATTATCTTAACTCTGTCCTCGTCAGTTCCAGCTTTGGAAAACAGCTGGAATAAATAGTCCGAATCCGGATATTCCATGGAAATTGCAAGTGCAAGGCCCGCTCTCATGTCCGGATCAGTCCTGAAGAATTCATCCCTTTTCTCAGAGAGGTTCTTCCTGTAGGATTCGTCACACTGAACCAAAAGGCTGGATGCTGCGCCTCTTGCTATTGAGACATTCGGATTCTCATCTTTTTTTCTCTCTCCGAAGAAGCTAATATAATCATAGGAAACATTCCTGGCAAAGTCCCTTACCCTGCTGCTTCCTCCGGAAATAAGCATAAGCGTATTCAGCTGTGATATGAGCTCACGCATCACAATTGGTTCCCTGTATCCGCTGAGCCTGGATACAATTTTCATATAGGTATTGAAATCCGACATTCCACTGGAAAGGAAAGCATAGGCATCATTGAGCATAGACCACTTTTCGTAACTGCTCATTTTCGGAATATTTTCAAGAATCTGGTCAATGAGGCTTCCATGGTAGAATACCCTGTAGAACCCTGCCGCCTCTCTGTTCAATGAAACCAGTGACGTCGACCTTATTGAGGAATCCTCAGTTTCGAACAGAGAACTGCCATCTCCGGACAGGTCTCTGTAAGTCAGCGGAATGGGCCATGTCTCCTTTTTGGGTTTGCCGTCCAGCATGAACCTCTGCTGTTTCATAACAACTTTTTCTCCGTCCCTGGATGCTGTGATGAAAGGGTACCCCTTCCTCTTTATCCATGCCTCCATTATTCTTGAAACAGGCATTCCTGA
>JAMCPQ010000037.1 GCA_023379825.1 Thermoplasmatota archaeon
GGAACTGGAATTCTGCCCAGCTTCCGGATATTACCTGTGGCTGAATTTCATTGAGGAAGTAGTAGAGTTCAATGTTCACTGCGTTATCTCCTATTCCAGTGAGGTTGAAAGGCTGCATCACATCATATATAGTGGCATTAGGTGCCATTGCTCCTGACCATTCTACATCCAGATCAGCCTCGACACCTTCAGGATAGGGATTCTGACCATTTGGAGTTAGATTAATGAATTTCACTGTTGGATTGTGTATGCCGTAGGTGTCCCAGAACTGGGCAATGCTTGAAATGTTGGCAGATTCTCCGACACCCAGGATTCCGATCTTCATTCCTGTTCCATTGTAACCCATTGCCTGAAGTTGACTGACTCCGTAATAACTGGCGAGGTTAGTTGGGGTCATAACTTCAGTTGAACCATATATTGGGTTTCCGGAGAGCCTCTGTACACTTGTAAGAGTTGAACCCGATGTCTGTCCTGCTGTGAGAAGGGCATCTGTTGAGTAACTCATTCCATACACATGAACAATCATTGAACTGAACTGTGTTGGAATATACGGGTTCTGTGCATTACTCATGAATATCGTTGCCTGTGGAAGGAATGTTGAGCCGAAGGCAAAGTTGAACTCAGTGACTCCAAATGTATGCAAAACCATAGAAGCATTACCGGATAGAACAAGAACCAGCGGGGCATAGCTGTAGCTCCATACCTTGAACCCCTGATCCATATAGTATGTTGCGATGCTGTCTATCCGGGATTGCGCGGGATAGTACATGTTCTGGAATTCCTGGGCCGTCAGATAGTGATGGAAGTTTGACGAAAGAGGTGAATTCACCGATGCAACAAATGCCTCAAGGTTCCCAAGGTTGGTCATGTTCAGGTACAGAGTCAGTGTCATGGATGTATTGCCAGGAACTGGGCCCAGATTGTAGAGATCACTTGCGAAGTTGGCCGATGTCATAAGATACGGTATGTTCCCGCCAAGCATTTCAGTGTTTGAAGGCTGGAGATCTATTACATTCAGTGTCTCATAATCTCCACCAACGGCTATATTTCCATAGTCATTGTAAGGAGTTGTTCCCGCAAAGTTCCACCAGAAGTTGCCTCCTATGTATGAACCACCAACTATGCTTCCCATAAGTTGAACACCTAAAACCGTAGCCACACTGCTTGCGGATGTTTCAGTCACATTCCACATGTTCAGGTATACTGAGCTGTTTCCAGTGTATATGTTGTATGATGGGCTAAGGGCAGGCATTTCAACGGTGAAATAGTTGTTGTAAATTGTGTTGTTGGATGCAAACATAACAACACCAGCTGGCTCTCCCCAGACATTGGCGCTTTTGTCAAGGATCGGAGTGCTGACAAGATCAAGGCTGTTTTCAAAGTAGTTACCCCATATGGTATTGTACTGACCGTTATAAATCAGAACTGATGCTGTCTCTGCCTCAAATACATTGTTTCCGATCAGGTTGTTTGAAGAATTCCACAGTATCACATTTGCAAGTGGAAATCCTGCCCCATTGGAAGAATACCAACCCGAAATATGTGTGGAGTTCCATAAGACAAAGTTGGAAACATTGTAAAGCCAGTACCCAAGATCATTGGTTGCGGGAAGATCACTGAGTGCCGCGTAGAAGCTGGCTGGGAAAGCATAGCTTATCCCGAATGCAGGCATTGATGACGCAACAGCGTGCGCATTGGTGTTCATTAGCATCACACCTTCAAACTGCGGGAAGGCGAAGTCATTGATAGATCCAAACACTGGGCTTAATGGATAATACTGCTGATTAAAGAGCATATATGGATTGGAAGCTGTTCCATCTCCCGCATATGATATGTTAGCAAGCTGAGCGTTGTTCATTGCGAACAATGGTGTGTATATTCCAGTCAGGCTGTTATACATTAGATTGAATGAATCCATCTGGCTGAGTGTTGCGTATACCGGGTCATGGTAGCTCATCAGAACCTGGGCCGTATACATTCCTTCCGGAAGCCAGAAATTATATGAACCTGACGCAGAAAGAGGAACGTATCCTGCCTGGGAATAGTTTATGCTGTTCCCTGGACTGACAAACATGAAGGCATTACTGGGTGAAACCTTTCCTGTGAAATGTTCCATAGATGTCGCAGAAGAGACATTCCACATTCCATAAAGCATGGAAGGGCCAGAAGTAAGTATTGCCTGATTGTTAGAATTCCATGAGATTGCCTCACCCATGGAGGTTTCTCCTGTATCAGTTCCGAAGTCATAGGCTGAAGGTACATTTATGTAATTCTGGGAAGTTTTCATCTTATTGTTGTTATTATTCCCTGGACCAAGCGGAGGCGGTGGGGGCATGTGGTGGTGATGCTGTTCATTCATTTCCGCCGGAATGTATTTCAACTGCATTGAGCCGTTTATGTTCATAACCGTGGTAGTGCTGCCCCCTCCAGGGCCTCCAAGCATTATCTCTGCATCATATAGTAGCCCCAGCGGTGTCAACTGGGTTCCACTTACCCTGAAGTAAGAGAAAGGAGCTTTGTATCCCATAGGCATTCCATAAGTTGAGTTGAATGTAACCCTGTCATATGTTCCGCTCTCCATTATTGTTGGGATGGAGTAATTGAAGAAAACAACATTCCTTCCATTTATTTCAGTCAGGTTAAGGTAAAGCTGCAAGGTGAATGGTAGGCTTACCTTGTAACTTGGCCCAATGGCTATGTGCACTCCCGGATAAGGATAGACATGTCCGGTTGAATTATAGATTGTGTTAGGCTGCATTACTGCAGTCGGACTCGAGAAATTCCAGATATTGTCCTCAAATCCGAGAACATGGGTTCTGGTGGAATACGTTGCCACGTTCTGTGTCCAAAAATCATAGTTTGATACTCCGAACAGTGTTGTGTTGTCCATAATTGTGTTAAGCTGGAATGTAAGTGAGTGAGGGCCGTCATTTGCAAGATTGTAGACGCTGAGATTATTCATCTGGATCTGTGCCATGAAACTTTTTGCGTAATAATTCTGCCCGACTATCCCGCTGCTGGTATTCATAAGGCCGAAATCACCGACTCCCATTGGGGCAGGTGAATCCAGATACAATGGTGTCACTGTTCCGTTAACCATTTTAAAATTCCTTGTCTTTGCTGGGAGGAAGAGATAATTATTGACGTTCTTGGATAACCCGTTCGATACGATCACTGAGCTGGATGTCGAATTGGACTGACTGTTCCTTGGCGTCACTGTGGGGTTAGAAACTGGTTGGGAGGCCGCAGAGTGCGAACCGTTATTTGCCATCAGGGAACTCATTCCATAGAGACCGGAAGCCGCCATAATAGTTGCGACCAGAACGGCCAGAAAAATCACTTTTTTATTTCGTTGCATGAATGATACTTCTTAGACGGTATTATAATCTTGATTCGTCCAATTGACTACATAATTAACTGTTTCTTGAAAATTTATTATGGTGGAGTCATATTTTTGTGGGAAAATAATTCAATTGGACACATAATAAACTATATATACTAAAATACTGAAAACGGTTCATTTGTGAAATGGATAATTCAGATTTAGTGTCATAATTTTTTTAATATTAACGTTAATGATATTTTTTATATTCAATAAGGAGAGAAATCCGCTTTCATAAGTACTCATAATTAATTCCATTGGGTCTAGATTATTTTTTAAAAATTGCCTATGATAAATTTGCATGGTTTTGAGTCACTAACAGATAATGCATCTATTAATGATAAAACAGGCAATTAGGACTACCTCTGGAAAGCTTATTTTCCCGTTTAAGGTAAATGAGGTGCAATCTGAAAAAGTTAAGTATGGCCTAAGCATTTTTGAATTAGGCATACCTAATGAATAAGTGGACGGAAGCAATATTTTCTAAGCCAACTATTGTTGGTTCCGTCAGCATTCTGACTGCGAGTTACAATATAGCCACCATATCCGTCTCTATTACTCCAATAAGCGCATATCTCCATCTTGGTAGCGTTCAGCTTACTCTATTAACCTCTGCAATTATTATTGGAGCAATATTTGGAGCCTTTTTTTCTGGAATTTTTTCTGACAGATTTGGAAGAGTCGGCATTCTTACTCTTGATATGCTGACATTTATTGTTGCAGGAATTTTAAGCGCATTAGTCAGCAACTTCACTGAGCTGTTTATCCTGAGGCTGATCGTAGGCATTGGAGTTGGAACGGATTATGTCATAATCTTCACCTATATGGGGGAGGTAGATAGAGACGTACGGTTCAAGAATGTTAGCATGGCTGCAGTAATGTTCTTTGCAAATTTTGGAATACTCCTTTCATATGCCATAGGCTGGCTTTTGCTGCTGAAAGCAGGAGACATGGGCTGGAGATACATTCTTGCCAGTGGAGCTGTATTTGGAGCAGCTTCAATAATTGTCAGGATTGGTATGAGAGAATCCAGTTTGTGGAAAGCGAGACGGCTTGGATCATTTAGAGGAATTCTGTCAAAAATGTTTCATCCCTCTAACAATAAGAGGATGTTCAGGTTCTCTGCTCCATGGTTCCTCTATCAGATAGGTGACCAGAGCCTTACCCTATATCTCCCTGTCATATTGATACCCTATCTTGCCTTTTCTGACGCTGGAGGGGCTTTTGGCTCAATTTTTGTGAAACTTTTCACCATTCCTGCCTCGCTTGTAGCGGTACTGCTGATCAACAGAAAAGGAAAAGTGTTCCTTCAGAGGTCCGGGTTCCTTTTAAGGGCCATATTCCTGGGCAGCCTTGGCCTGATACTTTTTACAGGGCTTTACAGTGGGCCTGTGCTGGTAATCATCCTGCTAGGGCTTGCATTTTTCTTTGGAGCCATGGGGCCCGACAAGACAACTGTAATCATGCCTGCCATGAATTACCCTACTGAAATCAGGGGAACGGGCCAGGGTTTCAGTGAAACTCTTGGCAGGATTGGGGGGCTTTTCGGTGTGCTTGTTTACGGAATCCTGATCACAGCCGGTCCTGGCATAGGCCTGATTTTCCTTTCAGCCACATGTTTTCTGGGATTTGCCATATCTATGGTTCCCTGGCATATTGGATCCCTATCCAAAGAATGACCTTCTCCCTCTGAATTTAATTCCCAAATTCATTGCGGATTCTGGCCAATAATTGCGAGGCTATACAAAAGCATCAATCATATGGCCTTAAATCAGCGCCATCTTTTCCATTTCCTGTGCCTATACAATATAACTATGTGGCGGAAAGTGCCTGCTGAACATCAGCTATCAGGTCCTCAGTGTCTTCTATTCCTGTTGAGAATCGGATAAGACCATCGCCAATTCCCATCTCATGCCTCTTCTTTGGATCTATGGATCTGTGGCTGGTCTCAATCGGAAGTGAGACCAGACTCTCAACCCCACCAAGGCTTGAAGCAATCACAGGGATCTTCAGATGTTTCACAAATTTCTTAGCCTTCTCAAGACCACCCTCCAGTTCAAATGAGATCATCCCTCCGTAGCCTGAGAGATTTCTTTCTGCGACATGGTGATCAATGAAAGATTCCAGACCAGGATAATTTACCCTTTTTACTTTTGCCTCAGCGGAGAGGGCCTTAGCAATCTCCATCCCATTTATATTATGCCTTTCCATCCTCAGGCCAAGGGTCTTTGCCCCTCTGGCCACCAGAAAGCTCTGAAAAGGATCTGGATTTGAACCAAGCTGCCTCCTGAGGTTCTGCATCTCCATGAATGTGCTTTCACTGTCTGTTGAAGCAAGGCCATATATAGTATCGCTGTGGCCTGAGATATATTTGGTGGCGCTGTGAATGACAACTGAAGCCCCAAGTTCCAGAGGCCTCTGGTTGTAAGGTGAGGAAAATGTTGCATCCACCACAAGGGGAACTCCCTGCTCTCTGCACACCTTCGAAACGGTTGAAATATCGGATACCCTAAGTGTCGGGTTTACAACCGACTCAGTGTACACTAGATCGTAACCGGAACCTTTGAAATCAAGGGAATTGAATCTGTCTATTGAAATGAAGTCCACTCCTATTCCCATTTGTGGAAGGAGATTTTCAAATACGCCATGTGTTTGCCCATAGAGCTCCTCAACTGACAGTATCCGCTTGTGCTTCTTCGTCAGGGCAAGGACCGATGAAGCGATTGCCGCCATTCCGGAAGAAAATCCAAGAGCAAACTTTGAGCCTTCAATCGCCGAATATTTAAGCTCTAGGGATTGGGTAGTTGGGTTGTTCCAGCGGGAATAAATGTAAGGCTCTTTTCTGATCCTGTCTGTCAGCGCAGTGGGATCATCATTTGGATAGAGAAAAGTGGAAGCCTGGAATAATGGTGTTACGACGCTACCCATATGGGTATCCCTGAGTTCGCCTGACTGTACTGCCTTGGTTGTGAATCCACTCCTGGACATGATACAGCATAACAGGTTAAGAAATAATTGTTTCCCTCTATCCCATTTTTCCTTAGAGAAATTCAGGGTAAACTTATTCAATGAGATGTGCTGGGATTAACAGTTTTCACTTTGTGAGGATCAGATAAAATGGCAGAAAATTTTAAGGCTCTTTTATCCTCTTACTTGAGATCATAGATGAGCCCAAATGGTGCTTACAAGATAATCCAGGATCCAATAAATGGACCTGTTAAGGTACCTGAATATGTTCTCAAGATAATTGACTCACCAGAATTTCAGAGACTGAGAAACATCAGGCAGTTAGGCATGTGCCACTATGTTTTCCCTGGGGCAAACCACACAAGGTTTGAGCATTCCCTGGGCACCTATTACCTCTCATTGCAGTTTTCCGACATTCTCCACATTGAGGAACAGGATCTTCTTTCAGTATCTGCTCTTCTCCATGACATTGGGCATCCGCCAATCAGCCACGGTATAGAGGGATTCTTTGAAAGGATTACTGGGCTGGATCATGTTGAGGCAGGAAAGCAGATAATAACGGCGTCAGGAAAGTTCACTGAAAGTGGCATTCCAGGCATTCTGGACAGCATGGACCTTAGCCCGGAAAGTGTGTGCTCAATAATAGATGGAACCTCCTCACGGGATCGGCTTCTATCTAGAATAGTCAGCGGCCCAATGGATGTGGATGAAATGGATTACCTCAGGCGTGATTCCGTATACTGTGGAGTGAATGTAGGGAACATTGACTACAGGAGGATCATGAATGTGGCAATCAGGGATCAGGGAGATCTGTACATAGGGAGAAAGGGCATAACAGCCGTTGAGGGACTGCTCATTTCTCGCATACTGATGTACAGTTCAGTCTATTTCCATAAGACGAGCAGGATAGCGCAGGGAATGCTTGAGATAGCTCTTTCTCCTCTGACAGACGGCATAGATCCTTTCAGGATGGATGATGGCGATCTTATGAATATCCTGAAGATGAACATGGACAGGAGAATCTGCAGGCAGATAGTTCAGAGGGATCTCTTCAAGCCGATTTTCAGAACCCGCTATACCAGTGAAAAATTAACAATACTGAGGGAAAAACTGAATTCCATGGATGAGTCAGCAGGTGGAAAATACTTCCTTGACACTATTCCTCCTGTATCATTTAAAGGCCCGGGAAGGGTCAAATCCGATCTTAAGGTCATAGAGGGGGCTGAGATTCATGATCTAACTGAGGTTTCCCCGCTTGTCAGAACACTTGAGGAGACCATGGAGAATAAGGAGATCATCCTCTCTGCTGATTCAAAAATCGCAGAGGACCTGAAATCAGTCGTCAGTGGCACCATTAAGGGCCTTTGACATTCTGAACGCCCCCCTTGAACCTTCATAATACTCGTGGTAAAATTCAGGAATGTAAGAAATCACTTCATACCCATGCCTCCGGTAGAATGAAATCGCCCTGAGATTTTTTTCCCTGACCTCCAGTATTATCTCAGAGAAGGATCTCTTCCTGGCTTCCTCCTCGAGATACTCCATCAACCTGTCGGATATTCCCTTACCGTGGAATTCAGGAAGGACTGCAATTGTCTCTATGTCAGCCTCATCTTCATTGAGGGGCAGGAGAACCGCGTATCCTGCGATTACTGAGTCAACCTCTGCGACTACACTTATGCTGCCGCCTTCCTTCAGGACACGCTTAAGCATTCTCCTTGAATAAGGGCCTACAGGGAAAGCCTTCTTTTCGATTTCAACAATTGCATCAAGATCCTGAGGCACATACTTTCTGAGGTTCAACTTTACATAAATGACTGTCTTCTTATTATACCTTATAACTCATATTTGAGTAATTACCAATAACTTTAATATTTCTCCAGTTATGATCCAGTATGATTGATGACGCCATCAGGGACCTCCGATCAGGAAAGCCAGTTCTGATCTTTGATTCAGCAAAGAGGGAGGGAGAAACTGATATAGTAATAGCCTCACAGCATATCACAAGCGAAAAAATAAGGTTCATGAGAAAAAACGGAGGGGGTCTGATCTGCACTACCCTCAGGGAAAGCGAAGCAAGAGTGCTGGGCTTGCCTTTTATCGAAGACTTCTACAGAGACAATCTAAAAATAGAGAAGAGGGCGATGGACACCTCCGACATGAAATATGACAAAAACAGCTCATTCTCAGTTACAATAAACCACAGGAAAACTTTTACCGGGATTTCCGACAACGACCGCTCCCTCACAGCAAGTGCCTTTGCAGAACTACTGGGAGAGATTGCATCAGGAAAAACAGATGGTGCAGTGGGCAGATTCGTGGAGAACTTCAGAATACCTGGCCACATTTCACTGATAATAGCCAGGGAAGGCTATTTCAGAAGAAGGAGAGGCCATACAGAGCTTGGAACATACCTGAGTGAAGCGGCCGGCTTAATTCCCTCAGTTACACTAGTTGAGATGCTGGATGACAATGGGCTCTCATTGAACAGGGAAAAAGCAATGAGATTTGCCTCTGAAAACTCCCTAACCTTTATAGATGGAGAATCTATAATCCAAAGGTGGAACAATGATCAGAGTGATGGCCACAGGAGTGTTCGACATACTTCATCCGGGACATCTGCACTACTTGAAGGAATCCAGGAAGTTGGGA
>JAMCPQ010000038.1:0-3861 GCA_023379825.1 Thermoplasmatota archaeon
TCAGGCAGAGAGCTGATATTTCAGAAGCTCCGATGCGTTTGACATTTTTGCTGAAAGTACTTCGACCTTTCGGGCAATCCTTTCATTTATCTTCTCAGGGATTGATATTCTTGGGAATCCGTCCATCCTGAGTTTTTCTGAGACTGTCTGAACATCAAAGGTGCTGACGTGATTGGTGATTTTCCTTATTTCCTGAATTCCAGCCTCAGCCATTTTTCGCCTTGTTCCGGAGGTCTTTGCAGGTTTTATTATGTAACTGTAATTTGGTATGTTCTTGGATTCCACAAGCTTAATCATTTCAGCATGCAGTGCCTGGACAAATTCATTACCGAATTCACTGACAAGCAGGATTGTGTTGGTTTTCTCCATTGATTCGAATATCTGCCTTGCAACAAGGGATACGTTATCTCCAGTTTCCACATACTCTATGGAAACTGAGGCAGATTCAAGTGGGTTTGCCCATGTTTCGTACTCATCGATTTTTTTCCTGTATTCCATTTCCTCCTTGGACAGAATGGAGACATGCATATCCTCAGGGCCTTCTATGACAAGCTCTCCACCTTCGTTGTGGGACGGTTTGATGAATGCTCTTTCGTTCCTGAACTGTATTGATTTGTAAACTGTCTTTCGGACCTGAAGAGGTTTTATATCCTTCAGGATTGAATAGCCTGTCAGCCCGAAGCTGAGCACCATATTGTCGTTCCTCTCCTGAAAGTACTTTCTTGCAAGCCCTCTGATCTTTCCATATATCTGACTTTCACCCATTATTTCCATATATTCACCTGTGTCTCTCCACTCTCTTTTCCTTTCCCTCTTCGGTCAGGTTCTTCTTCAGGTCCTCAAAGGCTTTCATCTCCTGCATGAGCTTAGAAAACCCTTCCATTTTGGTCTTCAGGATCCCGTTCACAACCCCGTCAACAAATGCTTTCTCCAGAATCTCCGTTATTGCATCTGTCTTCGATTTGAATAATCCATTTGATACTGCTGAGTCTATGAGTTTTTCCAGGTTCTCACTGAGTTCCACTGTCTGCTTCTTTGAGCTCTCCACAATGACCCTGGAGCGGGATATGTAATCTATAGCAGAGAATCTGATGAACTCTGAACGGCTTGGAAAACGCTCATTCAGCCTCAGGAATTCATCAATTTCGTCGATCTCTTCCTGAGAGATTCGAAGTGTGATCTTTGTTTCAAGTGAGTCCTGTTTCAAATGCGTCTTAGTTTAATACGTTCGGTGATATTTAAATTTTCTTATTTGTATGTACATATTCCAAAATCTGTACATTCTATAATGTACATTTAAGATACAGAAAATTCAGCATTTTTAAAGGTTTAATTTGAGATATAGAATTTTAGTACAATAAATTAGCTGAATTCACATGTACCTAATGTACATTTTCATATCATTTACTCAATATTAATATCATATGTTTTATGAAACACTAAGATTATTAGTGGACTGGTGATTTAGAAGCATGGACATCAACGATTATGAAAAATTACTTTCAAAAGCTGAGCCGGTACTGTCTGGTTCCAACAAGAACCAGGAGAGGCTCCAGATTCCTGAACCGGATATAATCTATGAAGGCAAAGTTACTATTATCAGAAATTTTATGGATATGGTTGACCTGATAAACAGAGACCCCAAGCACATCTCAAAGTTTCTTATGACTGAATTTGGAATCGGGGTAAACATAAGCGGCAAGAGACTGATAATAAACAGGAAAATCTCCGCTGACCAGATAAACACAAAGATCAGGCAGTACATGGATTCATTTGTCATATGTTATGAATGCAATTCCCCTGACACAGATATTCAGAAGATCGGGAGGACCAATGTACTTGTATGCAAAGCCTGTGGAGCACAGCACCCAATAAGGATCGCCTCTGAAACAGCTCACGAGGATGAAAAGATTGAGGAAGGAAAAATGTACACTGTTCAGATATCAAGGATAGGAGCTTCCGGTGAAGGCAGGGCATTTTACAGAGGCTACAACATCTTTGTTCCGGGAGTCAAGAAGGGTGATGTTGTGAAGGTCCACATAAAGAAGATCAGGAACAACACAGCAATAGCAGAGGTTGTTGACAGGTCAGCCTGAAAAATATCCCAAGAGCTCATGAAAGCCTGGACTACCAGTGTGATAGTGGATACAAACATACTCATTTATTCTCTTAAAAACAGGATAGATATTGAATCGATCCTACTCAGAAAATTCAGGATAAGTTCCATTCTTGTCCCTGATTGTGTTTTGAAGGAACTCTCCGGTCTTTCCTCCTCTGTACCCTATGCCCAGGGTGCTCTCAGGCTGGCAGAAAGGTTTCACAGGAAAGAGTCGGAGGGAAGCGGAGACAGGTGTATATTGAAGCTAGCCCTGGATACAGGCTTTCCAGTGCTCACGAATGATCTTGAATTCCTTTCTCTTTTGAAGAAGTCAGGTGCAGGATGCCTCACAATAAGGAATAACAGAGACATAGTCACCTGGTGAGAGTTTTGCTCAGAGATATGTTTTATTTCACCAATGCATAACCCGAAGGATGCTACGGACAGATGAGGGCATTTACGAACTTCTGAAAACCCTTAAAGCTATTGGGGGAAACAGCAATTCCATTGATATCTCTTCCTCAGATCTTGGAAAAACCATGGGAATCAGCCAGCAGTCTGCTTCCCGTGTTATAATAAAGGCAGTGAATTCAGGGTATATTGACCGGGGGATAAGCGGGAGAAAGCAGAAGATCACAATAACAGAAAAGGGTCTTGGAGTACTCATGCAGGAACTGTCAGAACTGTCCATCATGCTTAATCAGCAGCAGACAGCAACAATCAGAGGATATACACAGAGCGGACTGGGAGAAGGCAGATACTATATATCCAGAAAGCAGTATATTGTTCAGTTCAATGAGAAACTCGGATTTATACCATACCTTGGAACTTTGAACCTGAAGATAGACCCGAATTCTGAGGTGGCTCTCAGGAAATTAAGAAGTATGCCAGGAATCCATATTGAAGGTTTCAGAACAGAAGACAGGACATTCGGGGCAGTAAAGGCATTTCATGCGAGAATTGACGGGATCCAGTCTGCCCTGATTTTTCCTGAAAGGTCAGTATACAGCGATGTGATTGAGATAATTTCCAGGGAGTACCTCAGGGATAGACTTAATCTCAAGGATGGGACAATGGTCACTGTTGAAGTTGACCTCTCCTGAAATTAATGATCAGAAATCCACATCTATCTTTCCGTCTCTAATTTCCGATATCAGTTTGTCCCTGCGCTTTTCAACTTCTTCCTTTTTGAGCCCACACTCGTAGAGCTCCTGATATATCTCATAGTTTTCATCCAGTGGATCTTCACTTATCTTTCCCTTATAGATTCTGCTGAATCCGCAGGTTCTGTCTGCGTCGAAATCCAGTTTATAGAATGTCTCCACGCTGACATCAAATTCCTTTATGTAGAGAATATCATGATATGAGTCATCCAATTAGATCGCCTCCATGATTGTACCATTGATTAATATATGAGCTCCATTCCGGAATCCCAGGAATTTCTGAGAGACCTTATTTCAGTGTTAAGTACTTCAAGACCACAGTCCTCAATTCTCACACTTCCATCTGTAACTGTTCCAATCCTGAAAATTGGGAAATCCCTGAATATTGCAGTAAGTGCTTCCTCATTGTCTGAAGTGCATTCCACCACCATCCTGCTCCCACCCTCTGAGAAGAGTTTCGCAAAGGTTCTGTACCCCCCGAGTTCGCTTATGTCCACGTCAAAACCAGTCATTGAACCGAAACCCATCTCACAAAGTGTCTGAATAAGTCCGCCGGAGCTCACATCATGGCCAGCCTCAATAACTCCTTTCTCTATTGCC
>JAMCPQ010000038.1:4632-20744 GCA_023379825.1 Thermoplasmatota archaeon
TCCAGGTCAAGATCAAGCACAATTTCCCCGCCAAAACGGAGTATCAGGTTCTTTCCTTCCACCACCTCTCCTATGATTGAATACCCTACATCCCAGAGTGAGAATATCTGCTCTATCCTTTCAAGGTTTGAAGGGTTCACAGCAAGCAGCATCCTCTCCTGGCTTTCACTTACCCATATCTCCCATGGTTCAAGGCCTTTCTCCTTCAGTATAACCCTGTCCAGATCAACAACAGCAGAAACTCCCCCGGCAAGACACATCTCGCCAACAGAGCTTGATAGACCACCGCCTCCAAGATCTTTCATTCCGCTTATGAGACCCGCATCATTGGCCTCCAGAACTGCATGGATGAGTGGCTCCTTTATTATCGGGTTTCCAAGCTGAACTACCCCCCTGTTAGAGGATGAGGAATCCTTCATGTTTTCTGATGCAAAATTCACACCATGTATACCATCCCTTCCTGTCCCACCGCCACACAGTAAAAAGACATCACCAACATTTGAGGCTCTGCTTCTGGATATCCGATCTTTCCTGACTATTCCGACACAACCTGCATTTACCAGAGGGTTTCTGGTGAATGTACTGTCGAAATCAACCGAACCTGCAACATTGGGAATTCCAACCCTGTTCCCATAATCCCTGATGCCTCCGACTATATTTTCAAAGATAAATCTTGGGCTCAGACCCCCCTTATCATGCTTCTTCCAAGTCTCTCCAAGATAAATGGAGTCAAGGAGTGCCACTGGTTGAGCACCCATACATAGAATGTCCCGAAGAATCCCCCCGACACCGGTAGCAGCCCCTCCATATGGCTCAATGGCACTTGGATGATTGTGGCTCTCCATCTTAATAACATATGCGTACTGGTCATCAAACTCCACGACTCCGGCATCATCCTCCATGGCAAGGATTGCGTTCCCCCGGCTCAGGCCGGAAAAATATTTTTTAAGGTAATATTTTGATGATTTGTAACAGCAGTGCTCGCTCCAGGCCTGAGCCATTGCCTGAAGCTCTATGTCAGTGGGGTCCCTTCCCATTGACTGGAAATAATGCTGCAGCCTCTGCATTTCCTCAACGTCCAGACCAAGAGAAAGATTTGAACTGAGGGAATCCAATTCCGTTTCAGATAATCCTGAGATAGGTATTTCCACTCTGTGTTGTCCAGAAGGCATGGTTCATACCTCTTCAATACTGAATTCCTGAATTACAGGATTTGTCAGTATTTCACCGGCGATGGCCTTCACATTCCTCTCTGCCTCAGACTTATCCCCGCTGAACTCGAATTCAAATGTTTTTGAAATTCTGATGCTTCTGATACTGTTATAACCAAGAGTGTGAAGGCTCTTCAGAACTGTGATTGCCTCCGGATCCTCCACGCGTGAAAGATACCTGACAGTAACCCTGAACTTAGGCATAGGGGTTAAGCATTGGCAGGGATTAAAAATTAATCATGTGTGGAGGGAAAACTGTGAACTGCCTCAACAATTGGCCTGAGCTCCGTGAGAACATTTGATGATTTTTCTGCAATAGTTCCTGTCACTATGATGTCCGCCCCGGCCCTTAGAAGTTCAGATGCTGAAGCAGCACTCCTTATTCCGCCTCCTGCGATAACAGGGATTCTGAGAGTTTCCTTCAGTTTTGAAACCACAGAGGGAGATATGGTCGTGGGGCTGCCGCTACCTGCTTCCAGATATACCAGATCCATCCCCATCATTTCGGCTGCCAGAGCATAGGATAGTGCCTTCTTCCAGTCCTCTCTTCCGATAAGATCTGCCTTACCCTGACGACCCACGGTCATCCCGGGTTCGAATACCAGATATGCCATGGAGATGGTTTCCATTCCCATTTCTCTGAGGAGCATGGATGCCTTTCTCTGGTGTCCGATTATGTATTCCCGATCCTTTGAATTGAGAAGGCTCATGAAATATATGGCATCTGCATAACGGCTTATCATTGCCGAGGAGCCAGGAAACAGTATAATTCCTGTGGAAACTTTGCTCTTTATTGCCTTCACTGCACGATCCATCTTGGCTGAATCTATTTCCGTAGATCCCCCCAGCATTATGAAATCAGTACCTGCTTTCTCAGCTTCCACAGCAATCTGGACTGACTTTTCATCATCCTGAGATGCGGGGTCGATGAGTGTCATGTGTACCCTCCCGTGGGAAAGCCTTTCCTTCAATGATTCCATAACCTTCAAGTGAGACCACCTACAGCGAATGAAAGAAGGCCAAGTATCATTCCTATCTTTGAAATCTGCTGCCCCTTTCCTGGATCTCTGAGTGCAGTATATCCTGAAGCCAGAAATGCCGCATCAGAGAAAATTACCACCAGAAGATAATATATGCTGAAGATCGACAAATAAAAGGGCAGATATGATATGACAACCACAGCCACCACTATACCGAGGGCTATATAGGAAGCATTCTTTGCCCCTATGCTCATAGGAAGAGTCTTCCTGCCAACGTCACCTCCCATGTCCTGTATGTCCTTTATTATCTCCCTGGAAAGATTAGCAAGAAATGCAAGCAGGAAGAGGAAAAGCATCCTTCCAGGGGAGTTCAGGGCAATTCCGCCAAACACAAATATCAATCCTACAAGAATGCTTATGGTTATGTTCCCGGAAAGCCCAAGGTTCTTAGTCTTCAGTTCGTAGGACACCAGAAGAAGCTCTGCTACAAATACAATGGCAGTGGCATAGACATTGAGGAATGCTGCCGAAAGTATGATTGGGGCAAGAAACAGAACATAAAATGCAACCTTTGCCGATGAAACCTTTATTGATCCAGTTACCAGGGGCCGCTTTGGATGATTCAGCCTGTCGGCATCAACATCGATCAGATCGTTCAGTATGTTTCCCCCGGATGTCACGAGGAAAACGCAAGCAGCAGCTACAGAAATAACAAAAACGTGGTGTGATATATTTAGGCCAAGTGCTATAAGCCCGGATATGATTGTACCGACTATTCCCATCAATCCATTAATGGGTCTGATGAAACCGATCCATTCCTTCAATGGACGGAAATACCTAGAAACATTATAATACATATTGTGGGCTGAACATAATTCCTTGAACATGATCCCGGGTGTTCCATGAGACTCAGTCAAGGTGCAATAAGGTCCCAGATTTTATCAAGATCTCCTGAATTTTTCTTTATCTTAAGGCCAGTATGGGAGAAATGGGTCCTGTGAACCCTGTAACCTGATCCTTCCAGTATTTTCATTGAATTCATGAGTGACGGTAGATCCGAGGAGTGAAAACTCGCGTGATCAGTAAGTTCAAAGAAACCGCATGAGTCATTCTCGTATGCAAGCGAATCCACAAATTCCTTAACTCCCACGACAGTATCTGGATAAATGAGACCTCTGATGAAATGTTCATCCTGAATATCGCCGGTCCAGATGGGCCCTTCTCTGCGTCTTTCGTAAATGGATGATATTGAGGTTTTTTTACTGAAGAATTTCACTTTTCTGAGTGATTTTTCCGCCATGCTGAGATTCTGGTGCACCCGGATAATCATCCTGTAGTAGTGACCGTGCCAGAATGAAATCAGGGGGGCAATCCCTCTGTCAAATGCTGCAGCTCTTTTTGCGGCGTACCCCAGGAAAAGCCTGATGCCCATCTCGTGCTTCATTCTGTCATTCTTCACATATGCCCCGTATCTCCTCTTCGCCTTATCTGGAACTGAACCTGAAAGTGTAGAGAGATCCGTGGCTGTTATGCCCAGATAACCTCCATTCCTGACATAATTCAGGGCAACATCCATATATGGAAATGCCGACCCGTAAGGATCTATGTCTATGAAATCAAAATTGTAGGTTGATACAACAGATTCAAATGTCCTGTTATGAAGCTCCACTGAGGAACTGTTTTTATCGATATTTTCCCTGGACATCTCGTAGGCTGCCCTGTTCCTTTCACTGGCAACACAGTGAATTCCAGCCTCCTTCTCCATTCTTATGGCCCTCAGACCTGTGCCGGTGAATCCATCAAGATAGAGCCTTGGCCTGATGTTGTAGGCGCAAAGAACGGTAATATCCCGGTTGAGCTTCTGAACTGGATTGAAGAATCCGGCCGTTGCTGTTCCCGGGGAATTTCCAGGATTATTTACGCCGGTTCTGACAACCGCCAGGCCTTCACTGATCTCCATATCACGTAACTTCCTCTCCACGCAGTACTCTGAGAACTTTGAAAGGGAGAAGGTTTCTGTTTATGGGTGTGATGTCGAAGACTCTTATTCCCTCAAGGCTTCGAATCTCCTGAAGAACCGGATTCCGGGACTTCTTGTGAAGCGTTACAATCAATGGTTTCTGGGACTTCAGTGTCTCCTCGACCTCCCTCTGAATATTTCTGGTGAGGTTCTCAAGCTTCCCGACCTCGTCTATCACTATATAATCAGCATTTTCCCTTGCTTTCTGCAGACTTGGTATAAGTATCTCCTCCAGAAGCCTCGTGTCAACGCCAAGTTTGTCAATCTTCACCCTTGATACAATATTCGGCTGTGCGAAAATGATCCTCTTCTTGGTGCTGATGTCGAAGAGGGAGTAGCCCATGAGCTTATGGTTTTCATTTATCTCCGAGACAAGAACTCCCTGCACCACTGCTCCGTCCTTTTCAAGCATCTCCATTATTTTTTTCAGGGCCTCTGCCTTTATAGAGCCAACTGGACCGGTTATTCCAATTTTTACTGCCAATTTTCATTTCACCTCTGGAAAAACATCAGAGGGTAGCCCATTTCCTGAACGTACCTCAAGGAAGCTCTGACACTTTCTTCATTGTATTTCACCACTATCTCCACGGTGAGCATATCCCCGGTCAATGTGTAATATTTGTATTTTCCAGGTTTTTTCTTGAGCCTTGCCTTGTCTATTGAAACCTCAGCTTCTTCAACAAAAGGCTGCACAAGAACACTTTCTCTTATGGCCTTCTCCAGGGACTCCACATTGGAGAGATTCAGTGGAACTCCTACATACTGATGATATACTGTTCCAAGCTTAATTCCTGCCTCAAAGATTGCTCTCTCTTTGTCCGTACAGTTGAAGAATTTTGAGGCTGGATCTTGCATCGGCTAGACCATATTGCATGCGGAATCATAAATATTTGCCCGCTCGCAAGAAAATAGACAATTGATTCCGAAAAGTTTCTAATTCTGGCTTATAGCAGAACCTGAATCAGCACCTGCAATCTGTCCTGGCTTCGGTACATATCTGAGGACTGCTGCCATACCACCGAATGCCTTCTGAAGCAGTTTCCCCTCCTCACTGTCTGCAGAGATCATTTCTACACGTGCCCCACCCGCTTCAGCGAGACGGAACATCATCTCCACCATATCCTCCTCATGGTCCAGAGACATTATATTGCCACATGATTTGCATATCACGTCCTCAGTTGGTTTTGTCAGAAGTTCCTGCATGTTACCACAGTTAGGGCATTTGTAGGCATACTTCACCCTTTCCAGAGATTCGGAAAGAAGGAGGAGATCCACGGCCTTAAGTTCCAGTGCTGATTTTATAGGAACCTCCCCGTATATTCCGAGCCCTCCATCAGGCTTTTTTATTTCAAGAAGGAAGCGGTTTATCAGGTCCCTTTCCCTTGCAACCTGCATCTCTTTCATAGTTTCTGAGGCTTTTTCTACAAGTTCCCTGAGACCTGTCTCGTCTGTATATCCAATATCCAGAAGATCCTTTACCTTGAACTTTATCTCGTTTCTCAGATAGTCCTTCTCAAAGAAATACTCCTTGGTGGCTCCGGGGCCGCCTATGAAAACGGCTTTCAGATCCTTGATCACCGGAATGAAAGCATTATTGGCGATTTCACCAACTTTTTTGAAAAATTCATGTGCTGCAATCTCGATAAGGCGCTCATACCTTCGCGATGACTGCCCCCCTTGATGATGCTTGCTGGGAACAAGGGACTGCTCGTTTGCTACCACTGATATGTTGGTTCCGTTGAGGAAACCAATGGTGGCCTCCTTTCTGTCAATAACGATCAGCCCGTAAGATTCCTTTGTGGCTATCTGAAGCTTGAGCTGCTCTAGATGGAAGGTTGAATCGCACTGATACATGAATGTCTGTATGGGTTCAGGGGGCTCTATTATCTTGGCGTACATTTCTGTCTGGTCACCTCTGGTGGCAATATGCCCCACAAAGAAAACCAGACCTGTTTCAGGCGGGAACCTGTATCCCCGCAGTCTTGACATTATGGATTCAATAGCCGCAAGAACATTCTTTCTCGTGGACTTTGACTTTATATTCGAGGATGTGGAATACTCCTCTCGCAGATACTGAACAACATCAGGTATCTGCTTATCCGGAGGAATGTACAGGGAGATCAGCTCTGTTCCTCTCCCTCTTAGTTGCTCAAGCTCCTGAAGCGCTCTTTTGAATTCGTATCGCCTGAGCTGCAGATCATCGGTGGACATCCATTTCTGAATTAAAATGAGTATAAAAGGAATGCTATAACTCTGGCACAGTTATCTAGAAAAATTGAATACCGCAACAGCCCTTACTCCCACTGATGGAAAAAAACATAGTGATCTCCCTTGGAGGTTCCCTTGTTTCAACTGACAGCCTTAACATAAAATATATTCAGCAGTTTTCCTCTGTTCTTTCAAAATCTCCCCAGCAGATGAAATTTGGGATAGTTGTTGGAGGTGGAATGCTCGCCAGAACCTACATAAGGGCACTGAGGGATGCAGGTGTGAATGATAATATTCTTGATGAGATAGGTATCAACGCAACCAGAATGAATGCGCTTGCCCTGTCTTCATTCCTGGAGGACTCAAACAGCAAGATACCAACAACGGTAAATGATGCTGCCGAACTATCCAGGATTTACAGGTTCACAGTAATGGGAGGGACAGAACCGGGTCACACCACAGATACAGTTGCCATGCTACTTGCTGAGAGAATAGGGGCCAGAGTGCTTATAAATGCAACCTCAGTGGATGGGGTTTACACATCTGATCCTAGAAAGGACAGATCTGCCAGGAAACTTGAAACTCTGGATTACGATTCGGCAATTAAGATCGCTATCTCGGAATCGGTTGGGGCAGGGCCAAATGTTTTCATGGACCTTACCGCCCTGAACATTGCCAAAAGATCCGGGATCAAAGTTCATGTTGTTGATGGAAGAGACACGGAATTGATTTCAGAAATCATAAGGGGTTCAGGAAAGGGAGGATCTGTAATTTCCTGAATCGGGTCATCTTTAATGATCCTAGTATATGGCTTCCCTGAGATCATAATTTGCCAGCGTTCCAGGGAAAGCAGTTCCGTTTATCCCTCTGAATGATTCCTTTATTTTTAAGGAAAGACTGGCCATCTGTTCAAGTTTCTCCGCATAGGTCATTCTCGTTATTTTTCTGGATGATTCCATCTGTACATACCATGGGTCCGCTTCCTCGACCATTGGAGACAGATAGATTCTGTCCTGGGACTCCAGAGGCATCTGAGAGATTACATTGGAAGTTCCCTCTTCATGATCCTTTGAATATTCCTTTCCACCTGTACCAATCATGGCAACTATGGTCACATTCAGACCCGAATCCTTGAGATTGTTCACGAGATTAAGGGTCTCAGTGGCGTTTGTGTGTTCATTGAACAGGCGCAGAACCTTATAACTGCCTGATTCTATAAACACAGTAACACGATCAAGTCCATGGTCTTTCATATCTCTGAAATGTATCATGTTTTTCTTTTTCGGAGTTGTATACATGTCAAAGGAAGCCATGACAGGGAGGGAAAAACTGCTCTTAAGAAGGTCCAGAAGCCATAGAAGGAGCTTCTGGTCCATGTTCATAATATTAGCGTCACCCAGGAATATCCCCTTTCTGGATCTTATGCCCTCTCCAAGGTTCTGTTTCAGATCATCTGCGTGTTTTTCAAGCTCCTCCTGAGTCTTGAACTGAAACTCCCTGGAAAGGTGAGATGATGTCACTGTTGAAAGGTTCCACTTTGCTCCGTATGAACCCTCGAAATATACTGAATGAGAGGCATCTGGGGGCAGAATTGGATATATCCGGTAAAGGGAACTGATCCTGCTGGCATCCTCCTTCAGCCATTTCACATCTCTCCCGGACAGTTTGGCCAGAGAGATTTCACCTGATTCTGTTCCTGAAGTGCCAAGGTTTCCCAGATATGCCATGATCCTTGCAATAATGCTATCTGCTTCTTCGTTGCCAGGTGTTGAGACTATCCTTTCCTCACCGTTCCAGGACATTTGAATGAGCCTGTTGTTAAAACCTCGTCTGTATGTTTTTGAATCCAGTGTTGCAAACATAGGTCTTCCTTCCAGATCGAAGTTAACCACATTCTTTTCTGAGTCTAAAACTGTTAAAATCCCTGAATTGACTTTGACTGCCACTGATTCCATGTTTACCTTTATGTGAAGGGATTCAATTAATTTTCCCAGATTCTGCTGTATAGTGATGCCAGCACCCTTAAGAAATTCCGAATAAACAGGAAAAGGAAAGAATATCGATGAAAAGGAGGGAATGAAAAATTGGGGATTATTCCCTGATTCCCTTTTCAGAGAGGAAGTAGGTTAACAGCACCAGCGCTACTGCAAGGACAAACAGAGCAAGCAGCCATATTCCGAGCTGAGACATCTGAGATGAGGTAAGTGAGCCATTTATTATTACAGTCCTTATTGAATCCGCTGACCAGGATACTGGATTGTATTTTGCCACTGTCCTTATCCATCCTGCCATAAGATCAGGCGGGAACATTGCAGTACTTGTGAAAAGTAATGGCAGGTTTATGAGATTCAGTATACCGAATAGTGAGTTTGGCTGTGTGATCCTTATTGCTATGAGGTTGAATATGGAGGCAAAGATGAATGATATCATTAGAACTGCTGCGATCAGTACTCCAACATCAAAGAGCGTGAACCCGTGTGCAAACCTCAGACCGTCTGGAAGAACCAGGGCAGCGCCTATCAGTATTGCAACCTGAATAATTATTCTGGCTATTGCTGAAAATATCTTGGAGAATACTATTGAGCTCCTCTTTATAGGAGCTATGAGAAAACGGCCAAGTGTTCCCAGTCTCCTGTCGAATATGAGGTTCACACCGGTGAACATGGCAGTGAACAGCCCTGTTATGGTTAGCACACCTCCAAGTATGAATGTAATATAGTTCGGCGCCCCCTCAATAATACTGTTGCTTGCTCCAGAGAGATCAGCAAGTCCTGCGAAAGCACTTCCAAATAGTGCAATCCAGAAGAATGGCTGAATTAGCCCTGTTACAAGGGAGATAGGATTCCTGTACCATTTTTTGAATTCCCTTGATGTAAGGGGAAGTAGCCCGCTCATCTTCTCAACCTCCTCATGTTGAACATGGTCTGTCTGAACTCGCCGCCACCTTCTGCATCTCTAATTCCCTTTCCTGTGTACTCAAGGAACACATCGTCCAGAGAAGGTTTCTGCACAGTCATTCTTGTGAGGGAAAGCTGGTTTTTTGAGATGAACTCAATTACGTTTGGCAATTCCCTGTCGGAGTCCTGCACTTTAAGCCTGACGCTCTTAGGACCATTGTCCTTTACGTCGACAAGATTGGGAAATTCCTTTATTTTCTCTGCTTCCTCCTGTGTTTTAAATGTCATCATAATGATATCACCTTTCAGTTTTGCCTTCAGTTCCTCACTTGTGCCTGTTACAAGGACCTTCCCATGGTCTATGATAGTGACCCTTGATGAAAGGGCATCAATCTCATCCAGGTAGTGGCTTGTCAGAATTATTGTAACATCAAGTTTTTCCTGAATGTCCCTTATATATTTCCACATCTGGGATCTCGTCTGGACATCCAGACCGAGTGTTGGTTCGTCCAGAAATAAGATTTCAGGTTCATTAATGAGACCGACTATAAGTTCCAGTCTCTTTCTCATTCCCCCTGAATATGTCTTGACATGTTTGTTGGCAGCCTCTTCAAGATCAACAAGTCTGAGAAGCTGGGCTGCCTTCTCCTTTGCCTTATTCTTATTGACGTCATAGAAGCTTGCAACCATCATCAGATTCTCATATCCCGAAAGATCCTCATCAGTTGTCAGGTCCTGAGGCACGACTCCTATGACCTTCCTGACTTTCAGTGAATCCTTTATTATATCGTATCCAGCAACTATGGCCTTTCCTCCGCTTGGAGCTACCCTTGTTGACAGCATGCTTATTGTTGTTGTCTTGCCAGCTCCGTTTGGCCCCAGCAGTCCATAAATTTCACCTTTCATTATCTCGATATTCAGGTTGTCAACCGCTTTTACGTTTGAGCCACTGTAAGTCTTTGTTAGATTTTCCGTCTTTATGATTGTTTCAGTCATTTTTTCACCCTTAGTTTTTCCAGTCTTTCCATAATATTTTCAATTCTCGTTGAATCTTCATAAGTGAGGCTATCCTTCTCCTCTTCCAGAAATGATATATTGGATTCTATTTCCCGGATTATTGTCTCAACATTCCAGGTGTCGAACCTTCTATGGTTACTTTCCTCTTTATCCAGTCCTATATAGGCGTAACCTTCACTGGTCATCTCGAAACGCATGTCCTCTCTCTTCATTATTAAGCCCTCTGATTGAAGAGTTCCGAGCAAAGGATATATTGTACCCGGACTTGGCTTCCACCAGCCAAATGTCTGCCTCTGTATTTCGGACATGATCTCGGAGCCTCTCAGAGGGTTTCTGGAAAGAAGCCATAGAACATAATATCTCATTCCACCATGTTTCCGGAACGAGTTCATGAAACCGGAGTTTCCAAAGGAATTCCCCCATTTTTCAAACGGAGCTTTGAAACCTTCGTTTTCATTTTTATCTTTCACTGATATCGAATTCGATATCGATAGATGGATTATAAATTTATTTCAAAATTAAAGTGAAAAATCACCTACAAGATCAAGTTTCTCCCTGAATCTGACCCTCATGATCACTGTAACAGAAAACAGAACTACAATCCATACAAGCGCACCATAAACCCCGTAAATGTAGGGCGCAGAAAGATTGAAATAAATTGCCACAAACACAGCGAAAATTAAGGATATTGTGGAAATTGATGGTACTATGATGTGCCTCATCAGGCTGATCTTCTGCTGATTTTTCTTAAGGTAAACATAGAGGGATGTGTTGGTCATAATATGTATCAGATAGGCCATAGGGCTCTCCAGGACCAGCAGAAACAGTGATGCATAGACCAGTGCACTTGTTGTGCCCTCCCCTCTGTAAAGTATCTGAAATCCAATTCCTGTCAGTACAACTATTATCATGGAAATTATGTATACAAACATTACAGCATTTCTGGGTGACCCGGTCTTTCCATCTGTTTCAGAAAGACGCCTGTTGATTATTTTTTCTCTGGACATTGAGAACAGAACCCTTGTAGCATTTGTTCCAAGTGATACAGTTGCAGTAAAATATGAATTTATTACAAGAATTATCATTATTGCAAGAATTATCGGATCAAGAATTCCAAAGCTATGCTGATATATTGTCACAACTGGATAAGGATACAGGTTACTGTTGGCAAATGATGCAATGGAGTGGAGACCGGTCCACGCGATGAGTTGGGAAAAGGCGGAAATAATAATTACAACACCGAGAATAACTATGGTTGAGACAATTGCTAAAGGAACATTCCTTTTAGGCCTCCTTGTTTCCTCTGCTATTGGAAGTGCTCCACCAATTCCTACGAAAGCTCCGATAGAATATATCATCATGGTTGCGACGTATTCTATATTGTTGCCAAGAGGAGCAGGGGTGAATGGGGTCAGCGTAAAATGGCTTCTGTATATGATCAGAAGAGCAATTGATGTGACAAGAAAGAACAGAAGCTCAACAACTATTGTATAACTGACAAATTTCAATGAAGGCTTTATGCCAGATCTGATGAGAAGCATGACAACAGTTGCAAATGCAATGACAACAGGTATCCACAGATACTGCGAAAAAGGTATGGAAATACCCAGAGAGTATGTGAGCCCGTAAAGAAACCCTATGAAACCCAGTACTCCGAAACCTGTAAAACTGAGTACCAGATATGAGAGGTAAAGAACAGCTGTCAGATAGCCAAGTGTTTTTCCAAGCCCTCTGGAAACAAAGGTGTAATAGCCTCCGGAACTGGAAAGATGTTTTGAAAATTCATACATTGAAAATGACATCAGAGAATAGACAACAAGAGAAAGAAGCAGGATGAGAGGTATAGCAAATAGGCCTGTTCCATAACTCTGAAATGTGAAGGCAACCAGAGAAGCAATAGATGTAACATAAAGAACTATTGTTCCACCAGGTGCATTAAGGGCAACAGCCTGTGAAATTGCATGCCTCAGGCCCAACTGATCCCTGTTCAAGTGCTTTAAAGAAAACTCGCTGTTCTGCACTTTTGTTCATATAGTTGGGAACTATTTGAAACTATTCTGATGTTGGGAGATTGCTTGAAAATAGCCTAAAATATAGATTTTTCATTATATATTATAAAGTAGACCTTTATTTATTCGAAATTTGCACAATATTCTACCCAATTTTCAGCAATTCAGGCATGACTCGTAGAACTCAATCATATATCTTATGACACAACTGAATTATTTTACACATATACGGAAAGATCGATTTACCTCATACCACTGTCTGTTTTGAATGCCCTTCGGAAACAGTCATATTATAAATTTCCAAACTTACTCTCAGAGATTGAGGAGGATCTCTCTAGCTCTGTGGCTTAAGAAATCCGTACAGTAAATAACTGAAGACCTCATTTTAACTTTTGAATTCGATCAGATCAACAAAAAATGATTTCTTAACGTCGATTTTTTGGCAATAACAGATGCCTGCGTTTATGCAGTAATTATAAAACTGAGCACCTGTAACGATAAAAGCAGCCCTTTGAGCATTGCAATATATCTGCGGAGTTATTTTTCCTGTCTCACTCAGCATTGAGAGACAATATTATGATATGCCATTAAGAAGACAGACATTGATTAAAAGTGTAGCATCAAGCCACAAATCAGAACATCGCAGACCATATGATCCATTCCTGGCTTCCTCGAAATAACCTACGCATGAAGTTATACGCAGATTGTTTGAATAAAAACATTTTGAGTTTAAAGAATCTGAAACTCCCAGAAACATATATCACGATGAATTGATTTTCAGAAATTATCCCTCCAATTGCAAACTCTGAGCAAAATATGCTAGAATACATTCAAAACACTTAATAAACCGATATACATTGATTGCATATGCCTCAGGCAGTGGACAGTTATGGAAGGCCGGTTCAGAGCCTTCGAATTCAGGTCAATACAGTATGCAATTTCGGTTGCTTCTTCTGCCACATGGAAGGCACAGGTGTCCACTCGGAGACCATGACTCCAGATGAAATTGAAAGAATTGTAATGACTGCAAAGAGATGGGGTGTTAACAAGGTCAAGTTCACAGGCGGTGAACCAACACTCAGGCCGGACATACTGGAAATAATCAGAAGGACCAGAAAACACATATCCGGGAACATTTCCATGACAACTAACGGAATAATGCTCAAGCGGATGTCAAGGGAACTCAGGGAAGCAGGCCTGGATAGAGTTAACATTTCACTGCACTCCATTGATCGGGAAAGGTTCCAGTTCATAACCGGTACTGACTCCATTGATCAGGTTATGGATGGAATTCGGGCAGCTAAGGAGGCGGGTTTCGATCCAATAAAGATCAACTTCGTTGTCCTGAAGGGAGTGAATGAGGACCAGATACCTCTTATGATAGATCTATCTGCAAGGGAGAAGTTCATTCTGCAGCTGATAGAATTCGAAACCACAAGGGAAATGGAGAACTCTGAAGAATTCCAGAAATACCATGTGAAGCTTGACCCTATTGAAGATAGAGTAAGAAAAATATCCATGAGCGTTGAGTTCAACGAACTTCACAGGAGGCCAAGATATCATGTTCCTGGTGAGTCCGGAGAGGCAATTGTTGAATTCGTAAAGCCAATGAGAAATGCTGAATTCTGCAATAACTGCACAAGGTTAAGGGTCACCTCCACGGGATTCCTCAAACCATGCCTGATGAGGGGGGATAATTATGACAACATCCTATCCCACATAAGAAGAAATGAGAGTGACGGGAAACTTGATGATGTTTTCCTGAATTCCGTAAAGAAGAGAGAGCCTTACTGGAAGAAGGAGGATGAAATTGAAGATTCAGGTCAGGTTTTTTGGGTCAGTGAAGGATGATGCGGGAACGGAATCCCTGATTCTGGAATTGCCGGAAGGGAGCCGTATATCCGACCTGAAGGAAGTTCTGATGAAGGAGAAGCCTTCAATTTGGGCAGGAAGGAGACAGATTTTCTTTGCTCTTAACCAGAATTATATTACTGGAGACAGAGAACTGAAAGATAATGACGAGATGGCCGTTTTTCCTATGGTAAGCGGTGGATGATGAATGATCATACGCATTCAGAAGGAAGCCATAGACGCCACTGAGGTGATCAGGTCTGTCAGGACGCCAGAAGCTGGCGCAGTAGTAACATTTCAGGGAACAGTAAGAAGATTTTCCGGCGATACTGAAGTCTCAAGACTCTATTATGAGTCTTACAAAGAAATGGCTGAAAAGTCAATGAAGGGTATAGCAGATGAAGCAGTCTCCAGGTTCGGGATCATAGACTATACAATAGAGCACAGAACAGGTGATGTAAACCTCGGTGAGGACTCAGTGATAGTTTCTGTTTCAGCAGCACATAGAGAAGAGGCGTTCTCTGCTTGCAAGTTCATAATTGACAGGATAAAAACTGAAACTCCCATATGGAAAAAGGACATAGATGTCACAGGGAAAGAGACCTGGAGAGATTAGTGCGCCTCCTGGAATGAAATAATCTAACCGCTTCTGAATAGTCTTCCGGAGTGTTGACATTGTAGAATGCCAGATCTGAAAAACGCCCCTTCTCAATTGTCCTTATACCTGAGTTCTTAAGAGCCGAAAACAGATTTCCATCAAAATGCATCCTACCGGCATAGTAGGCAAATAGTGGCTCCATAATACCCTCTCTGGAAACAGGCACAAGAGTCTCGCCGGAAGATTCCTTCAGTAGTAGAGAAATATCAGATTCAGTGATGAAAGGCATGTCCGGAGCCAGTATCAGAAAAGGCCTGCCTTCTCCTGTAAGTGTATTCATCAATTCCACTATATTTCTGCTTTCATCCTTTATAAATGGAACAGGAACCGGTATCCGTGAGAGGACCTGTGGTTCCCCAAATTTACTTGCCTTCCCTATGGCAATATTGAGAAGTGTCTCACCTCCAAGAGTCAGGAAATGTTTGAAAGGGAGGCGCTCTGACATCTTCACAGGAATTATCACCCTCAATCCGGCAGAGTCCATCTGAGAATCTCTATATCTTGTTAGTCTATATGGATTATCATGATAGACATCTCCAGCAAGGACATAGTAAGGAGATATGCGAGGGCCTCAGGATTCATTCGCCTCCAGCCGGAAACCCTGAATGAGATCCGTAATGGAACAGTAAAGAAAGGTGATGTTATTGAATCATCAAAAATTGCAGCAGTTATGGGAGCAAAGGAGGCATGGATGCGCCTGCCTTACTGCCATCAGGTGCCGATTGAGAGTGTCAGGGTTGTTTCAGAACTCCAGGAAAATGGGTTAAGGATCATATGCGAGGTCTCAGCAGGGTGGAAAACAGGTGTTGAGATGGACGCACTTTCTGCAGTTACTTCCGGTCTACTGACCGTATGGGACATGGTTAAATACCTGGAGAAAGACGAAACCGGAAACTACCCTTCGACGTCAATAGAGGATATAAAGGTGGAGATGAAGGTGAAGGGAGATGCATGAGCACCGCATTGAGAACCTCAAGGCGAGATTCTCTGTTATAGTTTGCAGCAGCACAAGGACCAAAGAAAATGACACCTCCGGCCAGGAAATTAATTCATCTCTTAAGGAAGCTGGGCATGAAGTTTCGTTTTACGAGGTTGTCAGAGACGATCCAGAGATGATTGAAGAATCAGTAAAGAGGGCAATCAGCAAGTCTGATGTTCTGATCATATCAGGAGGTACAGGCATAACATCCAGAGACGTTACAATCGAGACTGTCAGAAGTATGGCAGAAAAGGAGATACATTCTTTCAGTACTGTGTTTGC
>JAMCPQ010000039.1 GCA_023379825.1 Thermoplasmatota archaeon
ATGCTCCGGTCGGGATTTGGACCCGAGTCGGGGGATTGAGAGTCCCTAATGCTTGACCGTGCTACACCACCGGAGCGCCAAGCCTTATTGTTTCAGATCATTTATTTCTTTTTGTCCAGACAGGAAAATGAAAAGAGTCAAAAAGAACAGAAAATTTGGATTCTGTTTCATTGCTTCTGGCTTATTCAACGTCAACTTCAAGAAATCCTTCATTGTCCCTGACATTGTAAAGTTTCAGCGAAAGCTTGTCCATAGGAGCATTTGGAGCCACAAATGGTGGTTCAAGCATCTTACCTGATGTAAGATCAAACTTTGCATCATGGCAGTAACACTTAACTGTCATATTCTCAGCGTTATATTCTCCAAGAATGCATTTTGCATGTGAACAGACAGCATCCATGGCATGATAACCATCTTTGCCCCTGGCCACAAATAAAGTGTTCTCCCCTACCTTTATGGCAAAATGTCCACCAGCCTTATCAAGAGCCTTTACTGAGACTATCTTTTTCCAAGACATGTTATCCGAACAATTGACAGGATATAATCTTTAATGAATGCTGAACACAGTAAATCAAAAGGCTCCGAAATTTCAAGTTATGGACGGTAATTAAATATCATACAGGCCAGAAGATTTTGGCGAGTTCCACAATAACTGCCATTATGATTCCGATATAGATTATAAGTTTAGGATCAAGGGCAGGTCCGTTTATTTCCTCTTCATCAAAGTACCTTATCAGTCCTGCTCCTGACTGAAACCCCTGATTCTTCTTATCTGCCACAACCAGTCATGACTTTCATTAATTTAATACTTATCGGATAACATATGGGAAGCCTTATCAGAATGACTTGCCAATGATTCTGGCTTCCCCAGCTATCTTAAGAGAAACCACCTCATCACACAATGGGGAGAGTTTTTCCTTGAGAGACATGTATTCGGAACGGTGAACCGGTACGAAAACATTGGTTCCACCCGTTACAATATACGAGGCCCATCCCTCCTTCCGGTATTCTTTTACTTCCCTGATTACACCTGCCATGCCGCTGTTTATTATCCTGACACCAACACTTTCTATCAGTCTGTGGTATTCGTCTGTGTCATTCATGGCGAGCTCGAAAATAGATTCAATGTCATTTTTTTCCGCCAGTCTTGCCATCTCCGCTGACTTCTCAGCGGTTCTCCTTATCCTGGAAGGATATTCAGGACTCTTCACGATGTTAGTATGAATTGCGTCAGAAGGTTTCCTCGTTTCGTAGAACCTGCAGCCAAGGACAATGAAATCACTGAATTTTTCAGGCGGGAGTATCTGCCTTGTATAGCACCTGTCACCATTTCTCTCCGTTACAGTGAGGCCACCATAGAGGCTTCTCCCGACGCTTTCAGAGACCACTCGCAGACGGTTCTCAAAAAGTTCCATGTCTATGTTGGAAGGGCTCATTTCAATCAGTGCCCTCCCAAGTGCAGCTGCTCCCGAGTCTGAACTTCCGCTCAGAATACCTATGTTTTCTGAATCGAAACAGAGGGAATTTTCAGAAGGACTGAGATTGAAACGGCCCAGTATGCTCAAGGACATTTCCTTCATGACTGCAAATGGAGAACGGTATTCCTCTGAATATTCCATCCTCTGCCTGTTGAAATAGCCAACTGGTTCCCCCTTTACGATGTATATTATGGTCCTGGTCTCTATTGCACTGTCCAGACCTGTATAGGCCAGTCCAGCAGAAGTATGAAGGGGCATTCTGTTTCTGCTATCGGATAACCCCCCGAGAAGTATTGTTCCGAATGTAGGATAAGCCACCGATTCCACAAATTCTAACGCATCTGATTGCAACTGCCAAGTATCGGCAAATTGAATAAATTCTTTTGCAGATATTCTGTCCTTTCACATTGTAAAAAGGAAATTACTCTGAATCGTATTGAAGGCTGAACTCCCCTTAAATCCAGCGCACAAGTTCCCCGGATAATTCTGCAAAAGTTCTTCAGGTAACTATTTAGAAAACTTCCATATCACTCTTCCCATGGAAATTGAAGACTCCCCGTTATTAAAGGAGATTGGCTTCCATACTACAGATGAACTTTTCGATGACATACCGATGAAAGTAAGAAAGAAGGAACTCAGAATTCCAAGAGGCATCTCTGAGTTTGAACTTATTGGGCTTTCCCGGGAACTGGCTTCCATGAACAGATCATTCCGGCATAATTTCCTGGGGAATGGAATATATGACAGAATTATACCTTCATCAGTTGATTCCATCATTGGAAGATCAGAATTCCTTACCTCTTACACACCCTATCAGGCTGAAATGTCACAGGGAATGCTTCAGTCACTGTTTGAGTTTCAGAGTATAATTTCAGACCTTACTGGCATGGATGTTACCAATTCATCGATGTATGATGGTTTCACTGCCCTTGGAGAGGCAGCCAGAATGGCCTATAGAATAAATGAGGGAACCGAAATTCTTGTACCAGAAACAATGTATCGTTCAAAATTTAATGTTCTTAGAAGCTACCTCACAGGCCTTAATGTTCGCATTGAAACATACAGGATATCCCCTGTTGATGGATCCATTGATCTGGATTCACTCAGCAATAAATTAAAAAGCACCACTGCTGCAATTATTGCAGAACAGCCAAATTCATTGGGAAATATTGACGGGAATGTGGCCAGGATTTCTGAAATCAAGGGCAATGCACTCCTCATAACATATTACGATCCCATTTCACTTGGTGTCCTGAAGCCACCCGGGGAAATAGGTTCTGATATAAATGTGATGGAGGGCCAGCAGCTGGGCCTTCACAGAAATCTTGGAGGGCCGCTTCTGGGAATCCTGTCCTTCAGGAACGAATACGCAAGAAAGTCACCGGGAAGGATAATAGGAGAGTCCAATGACACACATGGAAAGAGAGCCTTTGTGATGACACTTCAGACCAGGGAACAGCATATAAGAAGGGCTAAGGCCATGAGCAATATATGCACAAATCAGGCACTTTTTGCAGTTGCCGCTACTGCCTACCTTGGAATTATTGGTCCAACTGGACTCAGGAAAGTTGCCCTGAAGACCATGGAGAACAGCCAGAAACTCATTAAATCTATCTCAGGATCAGGAGTGCTGAAAAGAGAACTTAAAGGCCTGCCTTTCTCTGATGTGCTCCTGAAATACAATGGGGCAGGTAATCTCCAGGAAAAACTTGCAGAAAAAGGGATTGCGGGAGGTATCTCTCTGGATGAACTAGCTCATAACACCTACGAAGAATTGAAAGGAAATGTTTTCCTCAGCGTAACTGAAAAGACAGGAAGCGAATCTATTCAGGCTCTTGCAAAAGAACTGGAGGTGATGGAGTGACTTACCATCAGGCAACCTATGATGAGCCGCTTCTCTCCGAAATACATTCCGACAACCGATACAAAGTTCCTGATGCGGATGAAAACCTTATGGCCCTCATCCCGGAGGAAATACGGTCAGCCGGTGCAAAACTTCCTGAAATAGCAGAATATGATGTGGTGAGGCATTTCACAAGACTTTCACAGATGAATTATGGCGTGGATCTTGGGATATACCCACTGGGTTCATGCACAATGAAATTTAACCCCAAGTTTGCAGACAGGATAGCATCCATGGAGGAATTTTCAGAAACTCATCCTCTGATCGGAGATCAGAACATTCAGGGTTCCCTCAAGATCATGTATGATCTCCAGAGATATCTGTCAGAACTTTCTGACATGGATGCAGTTTCACTTCAGCCACTTGCAGGAGCCCAGGGTGAATATACGGGCATACTGATAATCAGAAAGTACCTTGAAAGCATAGGAGAACTTGAAAAGAGAAAGGAGATCATAATTCCTGATTCAGCTCATGGAACAAACCCGGCTTCTGCAGCAATGGCAGGATTTGATGTCGTAGAGATACCATCCTCTTCAGACGGCACAGTTGATCTGGAAGCACTTAAATCTGCCATTTCTGACAGGACAGCGGCATTCATGATAACAAATCCCAATACACTTGGGCTCTTTGAAAAGAGGATCACTGAAATTGCGGAGATTGTCCATGGATCCGGAGCATTGCTCTATTATGACGGGGCCAATTTCAATGCCATAATGGGTATAACATCCCCGGGACTGATGGGATTTGACGTTGTACACTTCAATCTGCACAAGACATTTGCAACCCCCCATGGGGGAGGGGGACCAGGTTCAGGACCAGTTGGTGTTAAAAAATTCCTGAGTGAATTCCTGCCTGTTCCTGTGGTTGAGAAAGCAGATGATGGCCGATACTTTCTCAACTATGATCTCAGGAACACCATAGGAAAGGTTGCTCCTTACTACGGTGCCTTCAGTACAATACTTCGTGCATGGGCATACATAACATACCATGGCTATGACGGGCTCACTGAGAATACTGTTAGGGCCGTATTGAATACTAACTACCTTGTTAAGAGGCTTCAGAATGATTTTAAGATACCTTTTGGAACCCTGAAAAAGCATGAACTGGTACTTACCACTGAAAATACAGGAAAGAGGGCCCTTGATATGGCTAAGTTCCTTATCGATCTGGGAATTCACGCCCCAACAGTATATTTCCCTCTTAATGTTCATGAAGACATGATGATTGAACCCACAGAGACTGTTTCCAGGAGAGATCTGGATGTATTTGCGGACGCTCTGATAAGTGCCTCGAAACAGGATGATGAATCCCTGAAGTCGCACCCGGTGAACCTAAGCGTGGGAAGGATAGATGAGGTGAAGGCAGCCAGACAGCTCAAGCTTCACTGGTAGCCTAAATCAGATCCTTTTTCCACAGTGTTACTTTTTCCAGCTCCTCCAGATCTATTTCCACTCCGGTCCCAGGGTTCTCATTTGGCCTGATTCTGCCTCCTTCCATTTTGAATGGGTTCTTCACTATGTCCCTGTGAAAATATCTTGAATTTGGAGACGTATCTCCTGGATAGTCTATGAGATCATTAGATGCCAGTGCCACATTATATGCCCTGCCTACTCCTGTCTCCAGCATCCCTCCTACCCAGACATGGCAGCCTTTTTCCCTTGCTTTCTTAGCAATTTTCATGGATTCTGATAGCCCTCCTACCCTTCCTGGCTTGATATTTATCACCTTGCATGCACCTATATCTATAGCTTTCCTTGCGTCCTCTTCCGAGAGAATGGATTCATCCAGACAGATTGGAGTCCTGATTCTCCTTGCAAGCTCTGCATGATCAACTATGTCAGTGTGCTCAAGTGGCTGCTCCATGTAGACAAGGCCATACTCATCAAGGGACTTCAGTGTATCAATATCTGTGATCCTGTAATCTGTGTTAGCATCAACGCTGAGAGGAAAATCGCCGATGGTTGACCTGACCCTTGACACCAGTTCCTTCTCCCTCCCTTTCTTTATCTTTATCTTGACTCTGAGGTACCCTGAGTTCTTGGCATCAAGAGCTCTCTTAGATACATTATCAACAGAATCCATTCCAATGGATACACCGACCAAAGCATATCCCCTGGATTTTCCCAGATAACGGTGCAGGGGCATATTCTCTGACCTAGAATGGTAATCCCAGAGAAGCATTTCAAGCGCTGCCTTTGCCATGTTGTGACCTTTAACGTCCGAAACGGATTCCATGAACTCCTCCGGTTCCGGAAGATTTCCCAGCCTGGTTACAAGATGATCTGATATTATGTGGGCTGCAGTTGTGTTATCCTCATAGCTGTAATGGGGGTCTCTGTCCGTAACGCACTCTGAATTGGCTATAATTCCATCATGTTGCAAGGTGAGGATAAGTGCATTTCTGTGAGTCTCTCTGCCAAAGCTTGTTTCAAAAGGTGTGATCATTGGCATCGAGACCATTCTCATCTGGAGTTTCATGATCATCAATATGTGAATCAGGATAAATGTGTTTTCATATTTTCGCAGAGATATTTATTCCTGACATCAATTCACTGCCATGGAGATAATCCCTGCGGAAGACCCTGATGAAATTGGAGCCATCATTCCCGTTATCAGATCGGCATGGGGAATGTCAGAAATGGCACAGATTGTCAAAGATACAGTGGCAGCAATGAGATTCCATGGGGGGCTGGTGCTGCTTGCCAAAGACCAGGGCGAGGTTATAGGGATGTCTTTCAGCTTCCCGGCAAGGTTCGGGAATCACATTTACCTTTATTCCCATATGACAGGTGTTTTACAGGACAGAAAGTATTCCGGGATAGGGCAGCAATTGAAGCTGAGACAGAAAGAATGGGCTCTGAGACAGGGTTATGACCTCATATGCTGGACATTTGATCCCCTTATGACACTTAATGCCAACCTTAACCTTGGAAAACTTGGGGGAATTGCCAGATCATACATTCCAAATTTCTATGGAAACATGGATGACAGCCTCAACAGAGGAAATCCAACAGACAGGGTTGTCTGCGAGTGGTGGATCAGGGAAAAGCGCAACCCCTCTGAAAGAGTTAACCCTACTCTGAACCCGGCTGAAGGGAAAGAACTGGACAATACCATAATTTCTTCGAAAAAACCTTTCATGCTGAAAATTCCGGAAGATTTTCTGAGGATGAAGAGAGAAACTCCCGAGATCGCATCAAAAGTCAGGCTGTATTACAGAGAAACTTTCAGAAAAATATTCAGCTCGGGATACGTTCTCACGGGCTTTTCAAGATCGGATTCCGCATACATTGTAACGCACAGTTCGGAAATTTTACCAGTTCTGCCTGAGAAAATATTTCCTGTCAGATGATCTTGTACCTCTTAAGGGAAACCTCGAATATCTCACCCTCCGAACCGAGTGTGTTCAGAAGCTCGTCAAGATCACCCTGTTCAAGACCGATGTTTGAGGACGCTGCTACAAGATCATCGTACCGGCAACCCATTCCATCTGTGTCATTGTTCCTGATGTAATCAAGAACAAAGTTTCTGTTCCCGCTCTCACTTTTTCCTGTTTCTGGAATGCCATCAGCCGGCACTGATTCCTGAAGCTGCGATAGGTCAAAATCAGGATAATGCTTTACAGATCTTACGGCAGATTCGGCTTCCTCCCTGGTATAGCCTTTGCTGATAAGATCATCCGGAGAAGGGTTCTTTCTGGCCTGAGTCACTGCCAACATCTTCCTCCTTGCCAGATATCTAACTTTTGCGGCCCAGAATTTTCTGCTCTCAGCGTCGGTAGGACTTACTGTTTCAGGGTTGATATTGACATAAAGGCGGTCGTTGTTGCTATAGGTGTTTACTCTCCCCATAACAAATACCTCTGAGCCCGGCTCAATTGAATCCAGGGAATTCTTCACATCCATCCCGTATTCATTGGCGAAAGCGGAAACATAAAAGTTTGATGACCCGTCATTGATTGTTGCCCTTGTCATGTTATCTTCCTGATTCTTCTGAGTCAGTACCCCGCAGAAGACTATCCTTCTTGCCCTTGTTCCAAGAGGTGTTATTATGTAAACTCTCTTTCTGCCTTCCTCCTCTGTCTCATCCTGGACCTTTGTTTCTCTGAGTTCCCGGGCACTGATCCAGTAACTGAATTCCCTCTTTCTGGACATCACTGGAAATCAGCCTCCTGCTCCAGCGTCATTGCAGTTATATCCTGGTCTGAAATCCGGGAGATGCTGAATCCCCTCATGGAGAGGCCCATATTCTGTTCCCTGACGTCTCCGGTTATCTTGAATGCATGACCAAGCACCTTTTCATGGAGGCGCTCACGGATCATGTTCTTGTTTATTGCCCTGTTCTGAGGGTTGAATTCCTCTTCCTTAATTCCAAGGATCTCAAGCATTGCCCTTGAACCTGCACTGGCCTGTATGGTACCGGTACCATCATCCATAGTGAAGTATGCGAAAATATCGTATTTTATCGGGGCATCCGGATGATCAGGGCATCTGATTTCATCAACCTTGCTGTTGCACTCAGAGCACCTGTAAAGAAGGCCACTCTTTTCTCCCATAGAGATGCATATGGCCCTGATTGTGACTCCACCAACAGGAGATGAGATGGAGCTGATATCCAGAAACCTCTCCCCTATTTTTATTCCCAGTTTCGTCCTTGTAACCTGGGAATTCTCATTTATGGAAATTCTCAAGGAACCATTATATTCTGAGAGCCTTGCCCCCTGAATCTCTACCTCTGATCCCTCTTCGAGCATCTTTCCGAATGAGGAGAGCCTTATACTCCCGGTCTCATCCTCTATCCTTGTTGAATAAATGGTGGTCTTTTTCCCATCCCTTTCGAATTCCCTTTCATAGACCTTTCCAATCCTCCCTCTTACCGTAACATATGGAGTACTTCGGGATAACTGCCCAATCTTCATGGTAGCTGAAGTGCGATGAACCTCCATTTCTTCACCGGGGAGGAGCTTGATCGCTGAAGATGAGTCAATATAGAGGCGAATTGTACCCTTGAAGTCTCTCGTAGAACAGTTTCTTATTGCCACAACGTCTCCTGCTTTCAGTGATGAGGACAGGCTCCACGCAGTGAATGGGATTGTGCCTGTGCTGTCTCCTATTATCCCATAGTGATAGACAGATTCCCCCCTCTCATTGGAAACCTTTCTGAGATTTATGTTGACAATCTTTCCTTTAATGTTGATGTTCTGCATAGGTTCCTTCAGGTCCCCGATCTCATAGGTCTTCTCGCTGCCCATCATCCGTAAAGACCCCCTGCTGCCGAATCCTCTGCTTTGCCTATCATCTCTTTAAGGACCTGTTCTGCCTGATCTTTTGGAAGCCCGATCCTGTCAGTGAGGAATGCAAGGATATCCTTCCTTGTTTTCCCCTGCCTGATCATATCCTGAACCATCATAATCATTCTCTGAGTTATTCCTTCTCTGAACTGGTCTTCCAGCTTCAGTGCACGTACCATGAGATAAATTGAGGAGAGGAGCGTATTCATTCCATCATTGAATTCCTCCTTGCTTAAGTTCACCAGTTCCAGGTCCACTCTTGCCACGACCTCCTCGTTCATTCCCTCAAGCATGAATTTTACCAGATCAAGTTGCCTGTTCAGGAGAAGTAGAGTTCTATAGATGGAAAGCCTGGGCTGGTTCTCTAAAACCGCGGTTTCAATACCGCTTCTCAGATGCATTCTCATTATGCTATCTCCAAATGTGAGAAAGATTGAGAATGGAACCTGATCGTTCTGGAGTATGACCACATTATCAGTTTCAGTGATCTTCCAAGGGAGATCCACAAGGTTGCTGGCATCCTCATTGCCATTTGCAACCCAGCTGAGTATCTCCTTTCTGCTGGTTGCCATTATTAATTATTGTTAGAAACATAATAAATTCTTTGCAGCTTGAATTTTTGTCGTGTAAATTCATGATCAGGGGTTAAATAGTGCGCATAATTCACATGGGAAATGAAAAAGGATAACCTGGAAGTCAGTTCAATCCTAGTTTCCAGGCTATTTTATTCTGTAATGTGGTTCAACATATCGCCTGCCCTTATTGCCATATCCAGAACATTTCATGTAAATTTCTCCCTTATGGGTATTGCTCTTGCACTCTTTCTTGTAGGGGCAGGAATTTTTCAGATTCCTGCAGGTATTATTTCAGCAAGAATTGGCGCTAGAAACACCGCAATTGCTGGTCTTTATGTCATGGTTGCAGGTTCACTTCTGTCCTGGGCTGCCCCCGACTTTCCAGTGCTTCTGGCCTCCAGATTTATAACAGGAATTGGAGCTGCATTTTTCTTCAGCACAGCAATTGCCATACTTGGTGGAATATCTCCAGGAAAGACTGCCTCGCTAATAGGCTATTACAATGCCTCCTATAATCTTGGGGCCACTGCGGGAATAATTGCTTTTTCTCCGGTTGTGTCATATTTAGGATGGAGGGATGATTTCCTTATATCCGCCATTGTCCTGCTTTCAGCAACGATATTCATGCAGATTGAAATTAAGCCCATGGGAATTAAATTCCACATGGATGGTTCTGCAATAAGGGAGAGGCTCCTTTCCCCGTACATATGGATTATAGGTATAGGTTTCCTGGGGCTGTGGGCCATGAACTACAGCGTTCCAGAGTATTTCAAGAGCTTTGCTGAGACTGTGAATATTGGGACAAATACTGCATCTGTGCTAGGGGGCATAATTCCACTTTCAGGTATTGCAGGTGGCCTGCTCGTTCCATTTTTCAGAAGAGGGAGAGTTATATTGAAGGCAGGGCTATTTTCAGCACTTGCAGGTGTGGTGATTATCCTGCTTCCCTTCTCTCCTCATCTGTCTTACTGGTTCATCCTTATATTTGTGGGGCTTGCAGCCACACTTGTGATTTCTCTGGAATATGCGGTTGTTGCGAGCTTTGAGAAGAACAGAGAGTACCTTGCCCTTTCTGTGGGAGTTATAAATTCAATCCAGATTGGACTTGGTTCACTTGTGGCTGCAATTGCAGGTCTTCTGGACGGATTTGCATTCATGTGGACCTGGATATTCCTGGGTATATTTGCCATTGCAACAATACCGGTTCTGTCATTAAGAGGGATAGCAAGAACGGGAGAAGGCAGCACTGGCTGAAATATCAAAGCCCGCCGAATATTTTTTTCTGCATGGACTTTGGCATAATCTTCGCCAGAGTGATATATCTGCCTACTGATTTTGCCCCATTCCTGTGAATCTTCCTGTGCAGATTGTGATGCCTCAGTAGCCAGGGCCTGATTTCAGAATCCCAAACTTCCTGATAATGGGAAGGATTATCATCTGCTACAGATTGGCCCGCAGCCTTACCGGACCAGAATGCGCCCTGCAGACCGCCAGCAGTGGTATTCAGGACAGCATTGACCATATCTCCGGTATACATCACATTTCCTTCTCTTACCTTCTCCGATGGCATGGAAAGTGGTATCTGATGTGCCATAGTGTGTGCAACTTGTCCTGAGAGTTCCGGGAACTTTTCAGTGAACTTCTTGAGAACCTCTTTCGGGGGTTCCCCGGAAACTGGATAGTAGCATACACCTATTTTCCGTGTTTCCTCTGTGTCTGCGAAATCCCAGAAATATCCACCTGGAGCCATATCACTGAACCATAGTATCATCTGGAAATCCTTCCGTGCAGGAAGCTTTCTTGTTTCCTCATAAGCTACAAGTACACTCTTCCTGTCAAGTTTCTGACCGAAAGTTGACTGCGGACCCGCTGCCATTATTATATATTTAGCTGTAAAAGAACCACTGTCAGTGGTAACTGTATTCTCTGAAATTCCGGAAACTCTTGTATTCATCCTTATGTTCAGTTTTCCAGCAAAGCTGCTGGAAAGAAATTTCTCATACTTGGTGAAATCATAGACGAGACCGACATTTCTGTCAAAACTCATATCAATATGCTTTCCGGTATCTGTCCGGAAGCTCATTGCCTTTATTCCTGAAGCAACGATAGAGGAATCTGTGGGCATTCCGATCCTGTTGACCCATTCAAGAGAGACTGCACCGGTTGAGCGCACTGGAAGTCCTATTTCCTGTTTCTTGTCCAGTATAATATATCTTTTTCCTGCCTTCTCCAGGGCCGCACCCGCTGAAAGCCCTGAAGTCCCGGCGCCCACTATAACTGCGTCAAAATCAAAACTCATCTGGATATCTCAATGGAAATATGGGAGGATGTTTTAAATTTGTCTCTCATCCCCAAAAGTGTGGTGATTAACGTTTCAGAAGCATAGGCCTTGACTTTCTGAATTTTTCCAGTTTTGGAGATATCACGAATGTGCAGTATGGCGCATAGGAGTTTTCTCTGTAGTAATTCTTGTGATAATCCTCTGAAGAATAAAATTTACTGAATGGTTCCAGCTCAGTAACGATCTTTTTCCTGAACCTGCCACTCTCATTCAGCTCGTTAATCAATGATTGGGCAGTATCCCTCTGGAGACTGTTCATATAAAATATAACTGATCTGTACTGGGTCCCCACATCATGCCCCTGTCTGTTAAGTGTTGTTGGGTCATGTGTGTCGAAGAAAATTTCCAGAATATCCCTGAATGTGATTATTTCTGGATCAAACCTTACTCTCACTACCTCTGCATGCCCTGTTCTTCCCGAACACACCTCCTCATAAGATGGATTTTCTACTGAACCGCCTGAATAACCGCTATCCACATCAATGACACCAGTCACTTCCTGGAAAACCGCTTCTGTGCACCAGAAACAGCCTCCCCCAAGGTATATCTCTTCAATCCTCCCAGCCATTTCACTCACCATCCTTTTCAAAGACCATTGAAATTGAATTCACACAGTGCCTTACATTCTTCTCAGTGAGGCCTTCACCTGTGAAAACGTGACCAAGATGAGCTCCGCATCTGGCACACTCAATTTCCGTTCGATACCCGTCAGGGTCAGGTCTGCGTTTCACTGAACCCTCTATTTCGTCATCGAAACTGGGCCAGCCACAGCCGGCGTCAAATTTGGATTCTGATCTGTAAAGGGCTGCTCCACATCTCTTGCAATGGTAAGTTCCCTTTTCAAAGAAGTTGTCATATTCCCCACTGAACGGTGGCTCTGTACCCTTATGCAGAATGACCATCTCCTCCGCCCTGTTCAATTTTCTGACCTCCATGTATGATAAATTTCCCACTACTACTTAAATTCAGTTTAAATATATTCTGAAAATTTTACTCCAGGTTGGTCCACAAAAACAAGTGGGTGGTTCCAAAACAGTCTTCTCCATGTATTTATCGATACCGGGAACTTTGGAATCAGAATATCCTTACCTGATAATTGGAGAAAATAGCATATACAACTTCATTCAGGCTTTTTCCAAATATTATACTGTACCTTCTGCATTCTTCATCAATTAATTAGGTTCTTTTCCCATGTCCTGATTTGTAAAGTTCTCTTTTCAACTTCCTAATCAGCATAAAATTTTCTCCTGACCATCTTTTTACCAAATTATGCGGCAACTCCTCTTATAAGTGGTGAAATCACCTGTTCACTACACATAGAGAATCTGAAACAGAAGAGAAGGAGGAATAATTGCAGTAGAATTTGAGATACGTTGCGATATTCTCACAGAAAACAAAATAATAGGCACTTTTTGGTGAATTTTAATGATAGCAGAAGGGAAACCTCCATTTCCAGCCCGGCTTATAAATGTAGACTTAACTATTATTGACTGAATCTTAATGAAATTACAGTGGTTATCTGAAAGATCCATATCGATTAGGATTCAGATATTGAGGGGACCTCAAAAACTGCAATTGATTCAATACCCATTTTTAATTCTATCTCACGCTTGGATAACATGTTCGGGTCATACAGAGGTATTTTTAAGGAAACCCAGGGCAGGGTTCAACATTTGTGGTACTTCTAAAGAATAAGAGAAGGCCCTGCCATTAATTCTATGCCGGTGAATACATATCAGCACCGTTTAAGCCTGATAATGCCTGCGGACTTTTATTCTATCCGTTTTAAGATCTCATTTATCATGCTGAAACTTGTCTATTGAAATTGCATTTTTTGTAGCTGGAAAAGACTTAAATAGAAAATAATTATTTCTAATAAATAGTTATTAAAAATAAGGGTGTGAACAATGAACTTAAAAAGATATGGAGGAATCAGACGGGAAAGAGAGAAAGGAGTAAAAGATCAAGATGTTCTGATTGGAGGTGAGTTTTAAAATGTCAGAGGAGAAATGCCCTGTTATTCACGAGAAAAAACAGGCCAGGAAAATAAGCGACTGGTGGCCGGACAGGCTTGACCTTGGAATCCTCCGAAGCAATTCTGTTGAATCAAACCCTTATGATGAGGATTACAACTACGCAAAGGAATTCAAAACACTCAATCTCACAGAAGTAAAGAAAGAAATAGAGAAAGTTATGACAACATCCCAGGATTGGTGGCCTGCTGACTTCGGAAATTACGGTCCTTTCTTCATACGAATGGCCTGGCACAGTGCAGGAACATACAGGATCGGGGATGGTAGAGGAGGTGCAGGTTCAGCACAACAGAGATTCCCGCCTGTGAACAGCTGGCCTGACAATGTCAATCTGGACAAGGCTAGAAGGCTGCTATGGCCTGTTAAACAGAAATACGGGAGAAAACTCTCCTGGGGAGACCTGATAATTCTTGCCGGAAATGTTGCGCTGGAGAACATGGGGTTCAGAACTTTTGGTTTCGGAGGTGGAAGGACTGATGTCTACGAACCGGATGTGTCGGTGTACTGGGGTCCAGAAGCAAAATGGCTTGATGATAAAAGATACACAGGTGTAAGGGATCTTGAGAACCCACTCGGAGCAGTACAGATGGGACTCATATATGTTAACCCGGAAGGGCCAAACGGAAAGCCTGACCCGGTAGCAGCAGCTGTTGACATACGGGAAACATTCTCGAGAATGGCTATGAATGATGAGGAGACCGTAGCACTGATTGCAGGAGGTCATTCATTTGGTAAGACCCACGGAGCAGGCCCTGCATCTTACGTTGGTCCTGAACCTGAAGCGGCCCCAATAGAGCAGATGGGACTAGGCTGGAGAAGTACATACAGATCAGGAAAGGGGGAAGATACCATAGGGGGAGGCCCGGAAGTTACTTGGACAAATACACCTACAAAATGGTCTATGGGGTTTCTCAGAAATCTATTCGAGTATGAATGGGAACTGACAAAAAGTCCGGCTGAGGCATACCAGTGGGTGGCAAAGAATGGACCTGAGACAGTTCCTGATGCACATATTCCTGGAAAATTCCACAAACCAACCATGCTTACAACAGATCTGGCTTTGCGCTTTGACCCAGTTTATGAAAAGATCTCCAGAAGATTCCTAGCAAATCCCGATGAATTTGAGAAAGCATTTTCAAGAGCCTGGTTCAAACTGACCCACAGAGATATGGGCCCAAAAAGCAGATACCTTGGTGCGGAGGTTCCTGAGGAGGATCTTATATGGCAGGATCCAATTCCCAAACCCAATCATCAAACTGTCGTTGCCATAGACATAAAGGAGCTGAAAAGGAGAATTCTTGATTCTGGTCTTTCTAACTATGAACTCGCATATACAGCCTGGTCCTCGGCTTCAACATTCAGAGGGAGTGACAAGCGTGGAGGGGCTAATGGTGCAAGAATCAGGTTATCTCCACAGAATAAATGGAAAATCAACATGCCTGAACAGCTGGATAAGGTCCTTCAGACTCTGGAAAAAGTCAGAGTGGAGTTCAACTCTTCAAAGAAAGACGGCACTGAAATATCCATGGCTGACATGATAGTTCTTGCCGGATGTGCCGCCATAGAGAAATCAGCAAATGACGCGGGATTCAGTTTGGAAGTCCCCTTCACTCCTGGAAGGGGCGACGCCACTCCTGAGCAGACAGATGCGGATTCCTTCAACGTTCTGGAGCCCATAGTGGATGGATTCAGAAACTACGTCGGCGCAGAAGGAATCAGCAGACCGGAAATTTATATGGTCGACAGAGCCCAGCTGCTTCGTCTGACTGTCCCGGAAATGACGGTCCTTATAGGGGGAATGAGAGCTATGGGCCTTAACTACGGAAAATCCGACCTTGGGATCATGACAGAATCTCCCGGAAAGCTGAACAACAGTTACTTCATCAACCTTCTTGACAATGGAATCGAATGGAGGCCAACGGATGATTCAAATACACTTTTTGAGGGAACAGACAGGAAATCCGGGAAGATGAAGTGGCGTGCAAGCAGGGTTGATCTTATTTTTGGAGCACATTCAGAACTTAGGGCAGTATCAGAGGTTTACGGCAGTTTGGACTC